>JBKEBU010000169.1:0-3459 GCA_047973325.1 Propioniciclava sp.
CCGATACTGCGGTGCGATTGGCAAGGTACTTCGGGAACTCCGCCGAGTTCTGGATGAATATCCAGTCGCACTATGAGTTGCGGGTCGAGCGGCGATTATTGCAGGAGCAGCTCGACGCGATCCGCCCGCTGGCGTCGGCGTGACGGGGACGGTGGGGCGTCACCGGCACCTACGGGTACTGACCCGCGCGCCTTGCTCCGTGGTTGCCCTGCCAGACCTGATAGTCACAACACACGAAACATGGTTGAGTTCCGCAGCGGGCTCGCGTCTGGGGGAAAGAAGTGAGGCGTGCGTAGCAATGACTAAGCTAAGTCAGCCAATCAGTACGCGGTGAACAGTCTCTTTAGCCATGAGGGCAACGTTCTGTACAGGATTCCGCCCTACCAGCGCGAGTACTCATGGCATACGCCTCAGTGGGAGGACCTGTTCGAATACTTGATCGACGCCGACGGTGCGCACTTCCTTGGCACGATCATCACCCTCGACCAGACCACGGATGCTCTTGAAGGGAGCATTCTCCAAGTGGTCGACGGCCAGCAGCGGCTCACAACGCTGACGCCCCTACACATAGTCACAAACGAACGGGACTTGGCGGAGTTCCGGCACAGTTGGGTATCTGGAAGGGTAGTCATATAGGTCTACCTAACGGTATACTCTTGTGCGTGAGTATGACGACCATCAAGGTGCCCACCCAGCTCAGGGACCGCATCAATCGTGACGCGCAGGAGCGGGGACTTCCGGCCGCGGGGTTGATCGAGAGCCTGCTCGACGCGTATGAGCGTCGACGTCGCATGGAGTCGTTCGGTCGTGCGTTTCGCGGTGCTGGTTCTGAGTACTGGGATGAGTTCACGTCGTGGGATTTTGCTGTAGGTGCACTGCCTGATGAAGCCTGAGCTTCGCCGGGGCATGGTGGTGTGGGCAGAACTCGACCCGGTTCGTGGTCGGGAGCAGGCCGGTCGAAGGCCCGCGCTGGTGGTGGCGAGCGATCTCTATCTGGAGCAGGCGGATACCCTCGCCATCATCGTTCCCTGCACTACTGTCGACCGCGGGTGGCCGAACCATGTCAGGCTCACGGGGAAGAACCTGAACCTGCCCGGCGAGACCTATGCCATGACTGAGCAGCCCCGCACCGTCACGCGGGAACGTCTGTTCGACGTCGCTGGAATGATCGATGTCGAGGTGATGCGCGACGTCGATGGGTGGTTGCGTGATTTTCTGGCCTTTCCGTAGAACTCGCATGCAGGACGGCGACGTGGCGGAGTTCCGACACAGTTAGGGATGCGCTGATTAATGCTGTCCTGGCTGTGGCGCACCGGGTGTCGGCTCACGCCGGGTGCCGTAGTCGCGACCACCGAGCTGACTGGCCACGGGATCAGAATCGAACTGAATACGGGTGCTTTCGCCATTCACCCCCGCGTCGAAGAGGTCTCTGTCGAGATCGCTGAGATCAGAGGCTGGAGCGATGGTGCATGGATGGTGTGGCGTCCGGATGAGGACAGCTTTGAAGACGTTCGCCATGGCGGTGACCAGTTGGCTCATCGACAAGTCCGCGTATGGGCGGATGCAGTCTGGACACGCGGCAAACATCGCTCAGTGGAATGGGCGGATCGAGCGTGGACTGGTCCGGCTTCGACGGTGACGAGGTTGGAACTCGGATTTTCGGCCCGGTCGGGTGGGTCGGGTCGTGCCGCCTTCGGTCTCCCACCGCTGTCGCTCATGCCGATCGTGCACCTGAGTCCGAGTCCGGCAATGGAGGACCGCGCGTTCGAGGTGCAGATGCTGCGAGCTGATCGTGGGCAGCATCGCGCACTGTCCATCCCCGATCTGCTCATCGCGGCGGCTGCGGAGAAGGTCGGGCTGACGGTGCTCGCCGTTGACAAGGACTTCGATCTGATAGCGCGCAGATCACCGGCCAACGCGTGGAGACGTTGGAATCGAACTAAGTCGTCCGACAGCACCATGCCGACGGAGTTCGGGAGTTCGGGGAAGTTCCGTGGTGGGCCCACATCTGGCGGCGGGAAGAGGTGCTGGGAGTCGGTCGGCCACGACCCGGATCCACAATCACTCGAGGTCGGCCAGACAGGTGCTGATAGCGGCTTTGGCGGCCAGCTCGACGAAGTGCGCCGGCCGCGCCAGCGCGTCAGCCAGCCCGGGGGCCACCTCGGTGGCCGAGGTGATCAGCTGGATCCCCTGACTGTGCAAGGCGCCGGCGGTCAGCGTGGTCACCCCCACCACGGCAATGGTGGGCACGCCGAGCGACTGCGCGATGCGGGCGATCCCCACCGGCGTCTTTCCAAAGGTGGATTGGGCATCGAGGGAGCCCTCACCCACGACCACCAGATCTGTATCCTGGATCCGATCCCGGAGCTCCAGGAGGTCGGCGAGTACCTCGACCCCGCCGCGTAGCTGCGCCCCCAATACGGCCATGGCCCCGGCAGCAAAGCCGCCGGCCGCCCCGCCTGCGGCGGCCACCTCATGATGGGGGGTGACGGTGGCATAGAGCTTCGCCAAGTGGGTGAGCCTGGCTTCGAGTTGCGCCACGGCGCCGGTGTCGGCGCCCTTCTGGGGGCCGAACATCTGAGCGGCGCCCTGAGGGCCGAGGAGTGGGGAGCGGACATCGGCGCACACCTCGACCATGCTGTCGGTGAGCGTCGGGTGCAGCCCATCAGTCCGGAGTTGGGCAATGTGCTCGATGTCACCGGGGTGATCCACCGGCTGCCCTTCGCTGTCGAGAAAGCGTGCCCCCAGGGCGCGCAGTGCCCCGAAGCCACCGTCGGTGGTGGCCGATCCCCCAGCGCCGACGATGATGCGTCTGAACCCGGCATCCAAAGCAGCCGAGATCAACTGTCCGGTGCCGTAGGTGTCGGCGTTCAGGGCCGATGTGGGGTCCGGATCCACGTACCGCAGACCGCTGGCCTCGGCCAGTTCAAGAAAGGCCACCTCCTGGTGTGTGACCCAGGTGGCGGTCACCGGGTCACCCAGCGGCCCGGAAACCGACTGCTGGTGGCGCTGTCCGCCAGCATGGATAATGGCTTCGACGGTGCCCTCGCCGCCGTCGGCGAACGGCAGTTCGGTGATCTGTGCGGTGGGGTCGGCCTGCCGAATACCTCGGGAGATCGCCTCCGCAGCCTGCGCCGCGGTCAGGGTTCCCTTGAACTTGTCCGGCGCCACCAGGTAGCGCGCCCCCCGGGATAGCCGCATCAGCTGAGCAGATCTAGGAGAACGACGGCTTCGTTGTGCGTCTCGTCCTTAGCGGCAAAGAGCAGGGTGACCTGATCCTGAGTGGCGACGATGTCGCGCAGTTCGTGGAAGGCTGGATTCTCCGTGAGCTCGTCGCCATAGCGATCAGAGAACTCGGCGAACCGTTCGGGAACGTGTCCGAACCACTGCCGCAGAGCGGGGGTGGGGGCCACCTCTTTGAGCCACAGGTCGAGGGCTGCCCGTTGCTTGCTAACCCCT
>JBKEBU010000152.1:0-31300 GCA_047973325.1 Propioniciclava sp.
CCAGTCCCCCAGCGGCTCATCGGTGGCACCCTCACCCACCACCGCCCGCAATGCCGGAGTTCCCGGGTAGAAGTGCAGGGTGGCCCTCACCGAGATACCCGGGTAGAGGTTCGACTGCACCGCAGCACCACCGGCTGCGAAGAACAACGCCAACGCCGGTCGTCCGGTGCCGCGCCCCCACAGCCACACCCGCCGGGTGGAGACCTGCTCGGACTCGGACTCACTCATACCGATGACCGCCCAGTCGTCGGTGACCCCAGGCAGCCCGAGCACGTCCTCGCTCCGCGCGGTGAACCCGATCCTGCTCCGCACCGTGTCCCGCAGGCCGTCCGGCAGGGTGCCCCGGCGTTGCCAGCCGCGGATGAGCATCCGGAGCAGGCCCAATTCGTCGGTGAGGCGTTCGGGCCACTGCGGGTCGGTGTCATCCACGGCAGCGAGTTCGCGGAGCCATCCGGCCACGCCGGGCGCCTGTTGATCCACCATGCGGGAGGCCATCTGGGAGAACCTCTCGCGGCGCTGCCCGCTGGCGGTGGCGAGTCCGCCGTCGATGAGGTCAATGAGGAACCTGTCGAGTTCGACCATGCCATCGCTGACCCGCTGCTCACGCTCAGCGAGTCGCTGTGCGGCATCAGCGGCCCGCTGGGCGCGCTCCTCCTCGGTGAGTTCGACCTCCGCTTCGGCCCGGCGTTGCCGCGCCGGACCAGCAGCCCAATCAGCAGCGAAATCGGCGACACCGGCCTCGGATACATGCCCCTCGGCCCACAGGAACAGCAACCCGATCGCATGTTTGCAGGGGAACTTTCGTGACGGGCAGGAGCACCGGTAGCGCGGCCCGGTCAGATCGATACTCACCTGGTAGGGCTTCTTGCCACTGCCCTGGCACGCACCCCACAGCAGCGCTCCCCCGATGCCGACATCACCCCAGGGCTGCGGCCGGGCAAGTTTGCGTCCCGCAGTGCGCACCTGATCATCAGGGGCGGCCGCTTCCACCTGGGGGAGTGCCCAGCGGTCAATCACCTGTCGATCGTAGCGGGAGAATCTGCATGGATCTCGGGTCTGGATCGACCCGTCGGTTCAGTCTGCGCCTCACGCCCGACCCTGCGCGCCCACGAGCCCCGAGATCCTCGCACACCCGAGGACCACCCCGCCGGATCCGTGGGCGGCTCAACCCGGGCCCCACAATCCTTCGTGCAGTGCACGCGCAACAATGTCACCCTTTGACGCGCCTGTGCTTGTTCTGTTGATACTCGGCCAACCAGTTCTTCGAACTCAGCCAGGTTCCGTTCGCCGCCTTCTGGGCGCGGAGCCGACCACGCTCTGCCGCTGCTCGCAACGCAGTGGCAGTGATACCTTTCTTCGGGTCAACGAGACTGGCGAGCGGTACAAGCCGCGCCGGACCGGCCACGGCGGGCACCACGAAACGGTAGAGGTTGTTGGTCACCGCGCGTGCGATCAGCTCGCCCAACGGGCCGTACTCGCCCTTGTCGGCTTTGCGCATCGCGCTCAGATATCTCGTGCGCTCGTTCTTGAAGACGATGGCGGGCGGGTAGCTGAGCCTGACAAGAAGGAGGTTGAGCAGCAGTCGACCGGTACGGCCATTGCCGTCGAGGTAGGGGTGGATCTTCTCGAAGTCATTGTGGATCTGTGCCAGGCGCTCGGGGAAGGGAACCTCGTTCTTCTCGCGAAGCCTGTTCACCCCCTTCACCCAGTCAGACATGCGATGGCCGATCTCGGTAAACGGGGGAGGAGTCATCCCCTCCGGAAACGGCTGGATGTCATGTTGGCGCCAATGGCCAGGGGTTTCGGCAGGCGTTGCGTGCGGGTGGGGTGCAACGTTCCAGGCGGGGGTCATGGCTTCGTGGTGCACCCTCCGGACCTCGCCGATGCTCAAGAGATCGCCCGTGGTCCAGTCCCCTGGGTCCAAGGCCTGGCCGTACACCCACTTGGCGGCGGCAGCGTATCCGCTGACCTCCATATACTCCTTGAGCTCTTTCGATCCGACCGCCCGTCCTTCGTCGAGGAGCTTTCGGACTTCGTTGAGGATCAAGGTGTTGCCCTCGAGTGCTGTGGAGTGGTGTGCCTCCTGGTGCCACAGGTCGGACCAGATCTCCTCTGCCTCCACGGGGCTGGGCAGACCGCCCTAACGTGAACGCAGGTCGTCGATCGCTTCATCGAGTTGGTCATAGACGCTCTGGCGTGAGGGACGTCCGCGGGCCATACGCTACGCATCCTTTCTGATGAGGCGGCTGTTGTTGTGCATGATGGATCACAGTTCGAACACAACAACTTCAGGCGATTCTATGCGAAGTTGTCGCGCAGAGAGGAAAACAATTCACACACCACAACTCCGCAACAGTTCCATCCAGTGCGTTCGGTCTGCGCCTCACGCCCGACCCTGCGCGCCCACGAGCCCCGAGATCCTTGCACACACCCGCGGACGGACTCCTCAGGCCACACACCCGCGGACGGACCGCTCAGGCGTTACCGCCCCCATCAACGCTCAGCGCCGATCCGGTGACGTAGCTGGACTCGTCACTGGCCAGCCACACCACGGCGGCGGCGATCTCACGCGGCTCCCCCATCCGCCCCAGTGGCCGGTCGGCGGCCTCGGCGAGGAAACTGGTCGCATCCTGCTGGAGCTGGTTGGCCTCATTGACAAGCATGTCTGTGTTGACGTCGCCGGGATTGACCGAGTTGACCCGGATCCCCTGCGGGCCGTGATCGATGGCCAGCGCCCGGGTCATGTTCACCACCGCGCCCTTGGAGGCGCAGTAGGAGATGGCCCGCCCACCACCCTTGAGTCCCCATCCGGATCCGGTGTTGATGATGGACCCGCCTCCGGAGGCCGCCATGATCGGCACCACCGCACGGCACATGAGGAAGATTGACCGCACATTCACCGCGAAGACCCGGTCCCAGTCATCGACATCCATCTCATTCACGGTGGTCCGGCGGATGATACCGGCGTTGTTGAAGACGATGTCCACGCCGCCGTAGGTCTGCACGGCGGTGTCGACCACCCGATTGATATCGGCCTCGTCAGCGACATCGGCAGCCACCGCCAACGCCTGCTGTCCGTCGGTGGCGCCGATCGCGGCCGCCGTCGTCGCCGCGGCTGCGGCATCGATGTCGACAACCACCACCGCAGCACCTTCCTCGGCGAGCGCGTGCGCGGTGGCCCGCCCGATTCCCCCGCCGGCGCCGGTGACGATCGCAGTCTTTCCTGCCAGTCTCATCTCTTCTCCTTCAGTACTGATTCATTGGTCGTGGGCGGCGGCGGCTGGGTACATCGCCATCGTGGCCGGTCCGGTGATCACCCGGATCGGGCCGGACAGCTCCCGATCCAATGCCGGATCGCCGGTGTCGACAAGCAGGGGTCGGCCGACCAGGTCGAGCAGCTTCTGTTCCGTGGCGACGACGAGGAGAGGATCGGATCCGATGGCGCGCAGCACCCGGGCGGACAGCTGTTGATTGCCCCGGCCGAGGATGAATCCTTGCCCTCCGATGACAGTCACCACCGCTTTCGCCGCCCCCCGGTCCACCTCGGCGAGCAGCCGGGATTCGTCGGCGTCCGAAGCCAGCATGCCACCGTCACCGACGACGTCCACCCCGAGCGGGGACGGTAGCAACCCGAGTTGCCGGGCCACCTCTGCGGTGGTGCCACCCGGACCCAGGAGGTAGCGAACTCCCGGTAGCAGTCGGCGGATCACCCCCCGGGCCGCGGCTGCCGTGGCGGCAGCCTCACTGGCCGGAGTCGGTGCCTTGCGCGCCTGGGTCCGTCCGACGGCCTCGGGGATCCTCACCAGCGCGTGCAGCTGGGGAGCCGCTGTGCCGGCCCGCAGGGCGGTCTCGTCGATGTCGAGAATCTCGGCTGACCGGGTTCCGATCCGACCGGTGAGCCACCGGCTCGCCAGGAACCCGGCAGCCTCGGGCGACACCGCGAAGGCCGAGGAGTACATCTTCACCCCGGCCGGGACACCCAGGACAGGGATCTGGTCCCCCGCGGCGGTGGCCACATCCCGGGCGGTCCCGTCGCCGCCGACGAAGGCCACCAGCCCGGCTCCGGAGCCGATAGCCGCTTCCACCGCCGCCAGCGTGTCCACGGCCGTGGTCGTCCCCGCCGCGGGGGTGTGCACCACCACCGGCTCCAGTCCAGCCGCCGCGACGGCGTCGGCCCCCATCGGGCCGGCGGCGGTGAGCACCGGGAGCCCCGGATGCTCGGCGGCCAGCACCTGCAGCATCCGGACCGCACGGGCCGACGCCTGCGGACTCACGCCCGCTGCGCGTGCCAGCCGCTGGGTCCCGGCACCGTCGCTCCCCTTCAACCCGGCCGGTCCACCGATCCCGGCAACCGGGTTGATCACGAGACCGAACCGGCCGTTCACTCCTTGCCGAGAGCTCATTCCTTGCCGCGAGTTCATTCCTTGACGAAGTAGGTGCGCTGGTAGACCCGCCAGGTGGGCGCCCACCGCTGCGGATCGTCGAGATCGTCGTGATGGGTGTGGTGGACGGTCTGCCGATGCGGCGCGGTCCGGACCCGCTCAGGATCCTCCCGGGCTTCGCGGGCCACCTCCGCCAGCACGGCGGCATACTCGTCCAGTTCGGCCTTGGAGTAGGACTCGGTCGGCTCCAGCGTAAACGGCTGCGGCACCACATAGGGATGATGACTGGTCCAGTAGTGCATGCCGTAGTCGGCCGCGCGGATCCCGATCTCTTCGGAGCTGATGCCGGTCTCTTCGAACAGCTCCTGCCAGGAGTACCGCACCTGTTCGATCCGGCGGCGGCCAGTGGCGTACGGCGCGGAGGTACCCGGGATCTCGAGCACCTTGGCCAGCAGGTAGTTGTTGTTGAGCACCGCGGTTTCGGCCACCGCGCGCAATCCATCGGCTCCGAGGGCCCGGATCCAGGCGTAGGCCCGCACAATATTGGGGATCACCCCGTAGAACGGTGCCACCTTCCCGATGGACAGCGGCCGGTCGGCGTCCAGGCCGTAGCTGCCATCCTCATGCTGCACCACCAGCGGCGACGGCAGGAACGGCATCAGGTGCGCCGCCACCCCGTTCGCGCCCGCGCCCGGCCCCCCGGAGGCATGCGGGGTGCCGAAGGTCTTGTGCAGGTTGAAGTGGCACACATCGAAGCCGGCGTCCCGGGCCCGGGTGATGCCGAGAATGCCGTTGGCATTCGCCTGATCGTAGGACGCCAGGGCGCCGACGCTGTGCGCCAGCTCCACCCATTCCGCGATCCGCGGATTGTAGATGCCGGTGTCCTCAGGGTTGGTCACCATGATCGCGGCGGTCCGTTCCGAGACCGCCGCCCGCAGCGCCTCGATGTCGGGGTAGCCCTCGGCATCGGGGTAGATGGTGATGACATCGAATCCGGCAGCTTTGGCTGCCGCCGCATTCGACGGATGGCTGAAGATGGTGGTGATCACCTCGGTGCGCTGCTCGGCTTCACCCTTGTCGGCGAAGTAGGCCCGGATCATGGCGATATTGGTCCAGATCGCCGCCGACCCACCCTGGGTGTGCAGTACGACCTCGTCCATACCGGAGATCTCAGCGAGCATCCGCTGGGTCCGGTGAGTGATCTCCAAGATCCCCTGCGCGTCAGCGACATCCTGCAGCGGGTGCAGGTGGAGCACGCCCGGGTGCGCCGCCAGATCATCGTTGACCTTGGGCGAGTACTTCATGGTGCAGGTGCCCTGCCCGACATCCACGTTCAGGTCGGCGCCCAGATTCTCCTGGGACAACCGGAGGTAGTGCTTGACCACCCGCATCTGACCGAGTTCGGGGAGCGCCGGTGCCTGGGCGCGGCGGAGCCCGGCGGGCAGCGCCGCGACGACATCGCCCACTTGCTCACGGATCTGAGGTTCGACCTGACTGGGAACTATCCCCCGCTCGCCGGGAGCACTCAACTCAAACAGCAGCGGCTCATCCCAGCGGGCCTGATGAAACCGCCGGAGTGCGGGCTTTGGTGCGATCGGCAGGCTCATACCTGGCCTCCTTCAGTAGCAGCGGCGAGCGCGTCAGTCAGCGCGTCGATGTCAGCAGCGGTGGTGACGTCGGTGACACACACCAGCAGGCGATGGCTATCCAGGGGAATTCCGGGAGCGATCCCGGCAGGCCGCAACCGCGCCACCAGCTCAGCCGGGCTGATCCCAGTACCGGCGGTGTCGAGGACAAACTCCCGGATGTGGGTGGCACCATCTGTCAGTGCGATTCCCGGTAGCGCACTCAGACGCCGTTGGGCATACGCGGTGCGGGCGAGCAGCGTCTCCCCTAGCTCGGCGATTCCCTGCGGGCCCAGCAGTGCCAGGTGTACGCCGGCCGCGATCCCCCACAGAGCCGCCGCCGTACCCACCCATTCTTTTCCCTCTTCGCGGAGCGCGAACGAGGTCCGTTCATAGGCAACATCGCCGAAACCGTATTCACCGGGTACCTCCGTTGAGGCCAGCCCGAAGATCCGCGAAGGCAGCTCCATGATGAAGGTCGGATCATCCTGGACGGCGAGGAAGCCAGCATGGGCGCCGCCGTAGTAGGGGTACAGTCCCAACGATTGCAGGTCGCCGTAGACGATATCCGCGCCGAGCTCACCCGGCGGGGTGATCACTCCGTGGATGACCGGGTCGGTGCCGACCACCAGGATCGCATCCACCGCATGTGCCATCCGGGCCAGTTCGGCCAGACCGCCCTCCAACGCCCCCGTGTGACTCGGTGATTCCACCCAGATGGCGGCCACCGAGGTATCGACGGTGGCAGCGAGGGCGGCCAGATCGGCGATTCCGTCGGTCCGGGACACATCCACCAGATCGAGGTTCGGCCGGACGAAGTCGGCCACCTTGGAGTACCGGTCCGGCAGAATGTCGGAGGCCACCAGGACCCGGCGACGGCCGGTGATCCGGCCTGCCATACTCAGCGCGGTGGCGGCCGCCTGGAAGCTGTCATAGGTGGGGATGGTCACCACATCCATGGCCAGCAGTTCGGCCATGAGGGAGGCATACTCGAACAGAGCCTGGAACCGGCCGTGGTCCTCGTAGGGCTCCCCGGCATAGGCGGTGAGGAACTCGCTTCTGCCGATAACCTCATCCACCACCGCGGGCACGTGGTGATGGTAGGTACCGCTTCCGAGGAAGCTCCGGCCGGGCCGTAGCGGCTGATTCCGATCGAGGATCTCGGTGACGTGACGTGCCAGATCCACCTCGGCGGTCAGGGCCGGCGGCAAGTCCAGCGGGCGGTTGAGCCGCAATGCTTCGGGTACATCGGCGTAGAACTCTGCCACCGACTGCGCTCCCACAGCCGCCAGCATTGCCTCGCGGGCGGCCGGGGCCATATTGGGAATGTATGGATGGACACCATCACTGGTCATCAGGCGGTTACCTTTCTCATTGTGGTGGTTGGATCGTTCGTGGCGGGGGCAAATCGCACCGCTAGGTCGAGCCAGAGCGCTGCTGTCCAGGCGAACAGGGCAACCGCACGTGCCGGGCAGGCCCCGGTCTCCGCATCAAGATATTCATAGGCACCCCCGGAAGCAGCCACCTGAGACAACGTCCGGCGGGCCAGTTCAGCCGCCTCCTCGGGTCGGCCACTGCGTTGCAAGCCCTCGACTATCAGCCAGTTAGTGTTGACCCATACCGGCCCCCGCCACATGGCCTGGGCGTCGAAACTCCCCGACGAGCGGGCCACCGTAGGGACGACCACACCCCCGCCAAAGGTCCGGGGGTCTGTCAGATCGGCTACCAGCGCATCCACGATGCGCTGCGGCAGGCTCCCGGTGAGCAGGGGCACCAGGTCGACAATCGTGTGCGCCGCCACCAGCCCCGAAGCCCCCCGGGCCGCGAACCGCCGCTCAGATTCAACCCAGAGCTGGAGCAGCTGGTCGTGGCTTTGCCCGGCGCGATCGCGGTGCCGGGAGGCTGATTCCAGGCGGTCCATCGCCATGAGCAGATCGGCTAGCAGCCGATCTTGGAGCTCGAGGTAGGCGACCAGGTCGGGGGTGGCCACCGGGAGCTCGGCGTCGAAGACCGGGCTATCGTCCAGACCGGAACTATAAGGATGGGCGTATCCGGGTATTCCGTCGACAGTGGGGCAATCGCGCAGCCACCAATCCTGGGACGCTATCACCGCAGGCAGCAGCGCCACGCATTCCTCGGCCCGAAGGCCAGCTTCGACGAGCTTGGTGATGGTTAGGGCGGCGAGCGGCGGTTTGGTGAGCGGGACGGCCGCGTGCGGGTCAGCGGCCGGGGATCCGACCTGGTGCAGGCGGTCTACATCGGCCGCCGGGAGATCGGTGCTGGCGGCCAGGATGCCGCCATCGTGCAGGACGTCGGGGAGTTGGCCCGACGGCTGGGGGTGCCGCAGCGCCATCTCCAGCTGCATGGTCGCCAGGTCCAGCCGGGTATGCCGCAACCCGATGGCGATGAAGTAGGCATCCCACTGCCAGAGCCCCAGGTAGCCAAGTTTGGCCGGGACCACCGCCGTGCCAACGTGGCCGGTCAGGGCGAGCTGGTTCACCCCCAGCACCCACCAGTGGTGAGCCGCGGACGCGCTGAACTCGGCCTGCACCTGCGGGAGATCGGCAAACCAGTCCTGCCACCAGGTCTGGCAGTGAGCAAGGCGGTGTGCATGCGTACCGTCGCGCCGCACCTGCACCCCATCCTCGGTGAGGGTGAGCACCACCGTCTCCTCCGGGATTATCTGCTCAATCGTGCGGACGCCCGCGTGCTCGAAGACCAGCCGGGCAGCCATGGGACCGGCGACGCTCAGCTCATCGCCACTGAGGGCCAGTGTCAGACCACCGATCTCGATCCGGTCCACCCCGACCGCCCCCAACGGCAGCGGGGCGCCGTGCCTGTCTTCCACCCGCACCCCGGTGAGAACGATGGCATCGGTAGCACTCACCTCATAGGCGGCCCGCCGCACCACCAGCGCACCCGCGCCGTCGCTGTGGATCAGCAGCCGGGACCCCGGCTGGGTGAACGGAACCGCCACCAGATCGATGTAGCTGGCGGCCGCGTCGATCCCCTCCGGGATATTCATCGCCCACCGAGGCCCGACGACGCCAGCGAGGAGATTATCTTGCGCTGTCCAATGACGAAGGCGATCAGCATGGGCACGGTGGCAATCGCCGATGCGGCCATCACCAGGCCGTAGTTGAGGGTGCCATACTGGCTCTGGAAGCTGGTGAGCAGCAACGGCACCGTGAACAGATCCGGCGAGTTGAGCAGCACCAACGGGAACAGGAAGCTGTTCCACGCCTCCAGCGCGACGATGATCGACAGCGCCGCCAGCCCGGGACGCAAGTTCGGCAACACTATCTGCCAGAACGTCCGCCAGCGGCCGCAACCGTCCACCAGGGCCGCTTCCTCAAGCTCCCGGGGAAGCGTCAGCACGAACTGACGCATGAGAAAGACGGCAAACGGATTCACCAACATCGCCGGCACTATCAGCGACAGGTGGGAGTCCACCCAGCCCAGCTTGGCCATCAGGAGGTAGAACGGGATCAGGGTCACCTGCTTGGGGATCATCTGAGTTGCCAGGAACACCACGAAGATTATCCGCCCCCCCGGGAACTTGATCCGCGCGAAGGCATAGCCCGCCATCGCCGAGGTGACCAGGGTGCCGACCACGACCAGGGCTGCAATGTAAAGGCTGTTCGCATAGGCCCGGGCGAACGGCACCGAGGTCCACGCAGTGGCGTAGTTGGCCACGGTCCAGGGGTCTGGCAGCAGGCTTAGCGGCAGCTCCAGCAGCTGGGGCAGGGTCTTGAACGACGTCAGCAGCATCCAGATGAACGGGAACACCATGCCGATGGCAGCGGCCAGGAGCACCCCGTGCAAGGTCACCTGCGGCAGCATGCGCCGCCAGCCTCGACGCTGTCCGGCCGCCTGGACGGTGTCGGCAGCAAGATTCAACTCAGCCATGGATCAATCAACTCTCATAGTGGACGAATCGCTTCTGGGCACCGAACTGGATGGCGGTGATGACCAAGGTGAGGATGAGCAGGATCACCGATGCTGCACTCGAAGGCCCGAACTCGAACCTGCCGAAGCCCAGGTCGTAGATGTGGTACACGATGGTGCGGGTCGCATTGTCCGGCCCCGCATTCGAGGTCAGCACGAACACCAAGTCGAACGTCTGCAGCGACGAAATGAACGCGACGATCGAACTGAAGAAGATTATCGGCGAAACCAAGGGCATCCGGATCTTGGTGAGCAGCGCCCACGGGCCAGCTCCGTCGAGGCGGGCAGCCTCGATCACCGACGGCGAGATGCCTTGCAGGCCAGCGAGCATGATAATCACGTTGAGGCCCATAGACGCCCAGATGGTCACGATGCACACCGACAGCAGCGCCAGCCGGGGATCCCCCAGCCAATCGGGCGGTTGGATCCCGAACAGGCTGGAGATCAGGTCACTGAGCAGCCCATCGGCACGGAACAACTGCTGCCAGATCATGGCGACCGCGACCGTGCTGGTGACCACCGGGGCGAAGAACATCACCAGGTACAGGGTGCGCGTCTTGAGGTTCTGCAGCGCGACCGCCACCACCAGCGCCAAACCCAGCCCGATAGGCACCGTGATCAGCGCTATCAGCAAGGTATTGACTATCGACCGCAGCAACAGCGGGTCGGTCAGCTGATCGGCGAAGTTGGCCCAGCCGACCCAGGTGAGCTCGGTCAGGCCATTCCAGGAGGCGAATGCCAGCACCAGGCTGGCCACGAAGGGACCCAGGATGAAGGCCACCATTCCTATGAGCTGCGGGGAGACGAAGACCCATCCCCACAGCTTGTCGCGCCGCCGCCACGCCGCACTCTGGCGGGCGGTCGGCGCGACCTGCTGATCTGTGACGTCGGTCACTCGGCCATCTTCTCTTCGGCGAGCGCTGCCACGGCATCCAGGGTGCCTTGGGCATCGGCCTTGCCCTCATAGAGCTTGAGGAACAGATCGCTCACATCGGAGGACAGCCCGGGCACCTTCGCCTCGGCGGCGTAGTTGGCGAACCCGGTATCGCGCATGTCGAGGAAGGTCTGCCAGTGCATCGGGTAGTCACCTTCGGACACCACATCGTCGGCACCTTGCACCGAGGGCACTGCGTTGCCGCCGCCAGCGAGCCGGAACTTCTGACCATCAGCGTTGAGGAACTCGCTCCAGAACAGGAACGCTGCGTCGGCGTTGGCCGAATCCTTGTTGATGGCCAGGTAGGACGCGGCGACGCCGGTCGGTGCGGCCTTGCCGTCCGGAGTGGGCCAGCGGACGATGTCGTAATCGCCCTCAACACCGGCGGACTTCAGCGTGCCGATGGTGTAACGGCCCTGGGCGAAGAAGCCAGCTTTGTGGGTAACGAAGACGCTGTCGGCACCGGCACCCTCAGGCATAGTGTCGGCCACCAGGAACTTCTTGTCCTGGAAGTACTGGCCCAAGGTGGTGACCGCCTCGACGGTGGTCGGGTCGGTATTTCCCACGAAGGCGTCACCCTCATAAGCCTTGCCCCCCTGCGAGGAGATCCAGCTGTAGTGGGTGGCCCAGTAGTTCCAATAGATCGACCCGGTCAATCCGGCGGCGGCGAGCTTGTCGTTCATTTCGAGGAACTTCGCCGTGGTCCACTGGTCATTGGCGGCGAGCTCGGCGGGGTCTTCGGTGATCCCGGCGGCCTCCAAGGCCTTCTTGTCGTACCAGAAGGCATCCGGGTTCACATCATTGGGCCCAGCGTAGATCTCACCATCGACCTCGGCAGCCCCGAACAGGCCATCGAAGAAGATGTCGGAGCTGATCACGCTGTCGGCAGCCGCCATCTTCTCATTGACCCCGAGCAGGACACCGGCATCGACGAACTGACCTAGCTTGTCGTCACCTATGTAAAAGACGTCGGGAGCTGTCTTGGAGGTCAGCTGCGCGAGCAGTTTGGAGTGGTAGTCGCTGTAGGAGGCGACCGGGTTCAGCGTGACCTTGATGTCGGGGTACTTCGTCATGAACTCGTCATTGAACTCGTTGAAGCGGGTGAGCTCCTCCGGGTTACCCCAGGTGGACCAGATCACCGTGCCTGCCGGAGCGCCGCTGTCGGTGGGCTCAGTGGTGCCGGTGGCGGGAGTGCTGCTGCCGCCGCTGCATCCGGCCAGGCCGAGCATGACCGCCCCGGCCAGGACACCCGCAGCGGGCTTCAAAGTGGAACGCATGGACATTCGCGAGACCTTCCTTCGTTGGTGGGGTCGTGTACTGCATTCTGCATACAGTGTTGAGGAGTGTCAACGCCGCAGTTGCAGATTCAACGAATCGTTACCAGGATGTTGCTGACTCGGGCGCAGGCGGCTCTACGGTGACCCGGATAACGACCATGCGGCCGTCCACCCAGTGGTCCCGGAGTGCCTCGCCCGCCTCGACGATGAGCACTTCGCCAGCCTGAAGCGTCCGACGTTCCCCCACGCCGGTGAAGGGCTGGCGATCAGTCAGATCGTCATACGGGGCCGCAGCTATCAGGTCGATGCAACGAGCCACCTCGAGTTCCAGACTGCCCGCCAATACAACTCGCACGTCTAGATAGCGCTGGTGCCCGGTGAGCTCAGGTCGGTCCGGCTGATCGGTGACCCGGTAGGTGACCGCGGCACCCACAGAATAGGTGACCTCCGCCTGCACCTGCTGAGCGCTGGCGATAGCAGTCGCCACGGCCATCCATTTGGGGGCTGATCCCAGCTCTGCGCGCAGGGCCTCAACCGTCGGGAACCACAGCATCAGCGGCCTCCGGCCTGAGTGTGGTCCGCCATCGAACGCCAACGAGCTTCGGGAGAAACATCGCCAGTGAGCTCGGCGAGGGTGAACCCGAATCCAAAGGGGGTGAGGTGCAGGCGGTGAGACTCCAGGATTTCCGCTCCCCATGAGGCCGATCCCAGGCCAAGCACCCGATGGTCGATGTTCACCGTGAAAGCCGCTGGATCCTCGGTGAGTTCGTGGCGATGGCTGGTCTCGGCGAGCATCCGGGCAGCCCACGGCCACACGCTCACATTCATCGGCTCCGCACCGGCGATCAGCAGGCCAGCACCGAGCCGGTCACGGAGGGCCCACCACCGGACATCGCTGCGATTGCCGGTGTCCTGTGGCATGACGTAGTCGGTGTTCAGGTCCTGCACCGCCGCGTCATAACGGCCCAGCAACGCAGCTTCGTTCGAATCGGGGTAGCTTTCCAGCGGCCCACGTCCGTAATAGCTGGCCGCCTCATAGCACCGCGCTATCCCCAGCTCCATCCCCAGCACATTGATGAGGTCGTGGTAGCCGTGCGGCTGCCCAGCCACGTTCACCTGCACCGTCCCGTCGGGACGGATGGTCAGCCGGGTGGTGAGGTCGAGGTGCCAGGCACCCGTATCGGGTGCGAGGCGCGCGGCCGACTCAACCACGACGGCGTCCTCAGTGCGCTGCCATGCCACTGACTGAACCTTCCGGATAAGACTGTCGAAACCGGCCGGTTGCCAGAGCTCTTCGGCCAGCGTCCGATGGTTGTCGATCACCGGCTTGGTGAGATGGAATTGCAGCGGTGCCGTGACCAGGTCGTGACCGAGCACCGTCCACCCCACCAGGTCACCGGTCGCCAGCTCTACCCTCACCTCACTGGAGGCGGATTCCACGATTAAGTCGCGCTCGGATTCGCTGATGAGAAGCGGCAACCCTGACCGGAGCACGGCTGCGGGCCGCGGGGCGGCACCCAGGGCTACCTGGTAAGCCCCCAGTTCATGCCCGGCCGGAGACCAGCCGGTGGCCTCCCGCTGGAACACCCGGACTGTCAGCAGCCGTTCGCCGGCGGGCAGCCGCGGCGTTGGTAGCTGCATGCAGGTCGACTCACCCGGAGCCAGGCTGGGCATGGCCAGGGTCTGGGCGGTCACCAGTTCACCGTCCACCAGCCAGGTGAGGCCCAGACTGAGCCCGGCAGTGCTGCGGAAGCCATAGCGACTGGTGAGCCGGAGGGCCTCGGCCATCGGTTCGACCTGCACCGGGCAGAGCACCTGGGCGTATTCGGTCAGCCCCGGCGAGGGGGTTTGGTCGGGCTGCACCAGGCCGTCGATGCAGAAGTTGCCATTGTGGGGTGTGTCACCAAAGTCACCCCCGTAGGCGTAGCCGCTGCGACCAGCCGCCGTTGTGGTCAGGATGCCCTGGTCGATCCACTCCCAGACGAAATGCCCCTGGATACTCGGCCAGCGGTTGATCACCTGCTGATAGGCGCCCAGCCCACCAGGGCCATTCCCCATCGCATGGGCATACTCGCAGATGATGCGCGGCTTCGGGTGTGGATGTTCACCGAAGTCGTTGAGCTGCGCGACCCGGGAGTACATCGTCGAGATCACGTCCACCACGGCCGCAGTCCGGTCTTCTTCATAGTGAACCGGGCGGGTGGGGTCGAGCTGCTTGGCGCGGTGGTACATGGCTGGAATATTGACCCCGTAGCCCGATTCATTGCCCAGCGACCACATCACAATGCAGGGGTGGTTGCGCTGGGCGACGACCTGGCGCTCGATCCGGTCCACATAGGCGGCCTGCCAGCTGGGGTCATCGGTAAGCAGGTCCAGATCACCGGCATGGACCATGCCATGGCATTCTAGATCGGACTCGGCCATCACATAGAGGCCGTAGCGATCACACAGGTCGTAGAACCGAGGATCATTCGGGTAGTGGGACGTGCGTACAGCATTGATATTGGCGCGTTTCATGGCAATCACATCGCGCTCCATCCGCGCCAAGCCGATGGTGCGGCCATCCCGGTCATCATGGTCATGCCGATTGACCCCGTGCAGCATGAGGTAGCTGCCGTTCAACAGCAGCACACCCTCACGAATCTCCACCTGCCGGACCCCGACCCGCTGCGGGACCACTTCGGAGACCTGACCAGCCGCATCGTGGACGGCCAGGTGCAGGGTGTAAAGGTACGGATCCTCCGCGGTCCAATGCCGGGGCGTGGCCAGGTCCGCCTCGTCCACCCAGGGCAGTGCCGGATCATCACCGGTGGCGCCCATCACGCCGCTGACCACCTGTGCGCCGAGGTCATCGAACAGACGCCAGGTGATGGCCGTCACCGCCGGACTGGCGGCCGCGGCCAGCCGGAGCCGAGCATCGGTGTAGTCGGCATCGAAGCTGGTCCGTACCTGAAGATCCTGCAGGTGCGCGGCCGGTCGCAGGAGCAGGGTGACATCGCGGATGATGCCACCCGCCCACCACATGTCCTGGTCCTCCAGATAGCTGGCATCGCTGAATTGCAGCACCCGAAGCACCAGCAGGTTCTCCCCTGCCTGGACATGCGCGGTGAGATCGAACTCAGCCGCCAGCCGGCTCCCCTTGCTGAAACCGAGGCGGACTCCATTGACGGCGACCTCGACGTAGCTCTCCACCCCGTCCAGCCGCAGCCGGATGCAACGCTCCAGGTCGGCTGGATCGAGCCGGAAGGTGCGCTGATAGACCCCGGTCGGATTGGCGGCCGGTGGATGCGGCGGGTTGACCTCAAAGGGATAGAGCTCATCGGTGTACTGCAATCGGCCATAACCCTGGGTCTGCCACCACCCGGGTACCCGGATGGTCGGCCACGACTGCGATTCCTTCCAGGTGTGCTCCGGGACGGATCCGGGACTCTCAAAGAGGGCAAACTGCCAGGCGCCGTTGAGCGAACGCACCTGGTCGCTCAACCCCCGCTGGAGGGTGTGCGCGGTCGGCGCATCGGGGTATCCGGTGAAGGTGGCCCGAGCCGGTAACCGGCCGGAGTGGAGGGCCGTGTGATCCGCCCAGGGCTCTGCCATCCGTTGACCTCCAGCTGTGTGGGCACCTCGGGTAGTCGCCCTAGAAATACAGAATACAATCGTGCAAGCTACTCCTATGAGCACCATCTCGTCAGGGGCGACCGACCCCCTATGCTGCTCCCGAACCCCCGAGGAGGACGAGCATGCCGATTGAGCGACGCGCCTTGCGCGATCAGGTGCGCGACGAACTCCTCTCCCGCATGCGGAATGGCCAGGTCAGCCCCGGGGAGAGCATCAATGAAGTTCGCCTCGCCGCTGACATCGGGGTGAGCCGGACACCTCTCCGCGAAGCGCTCATAGCACTGGAGTCGGAGGGTCAGATCGAGTCCGAGAGCGGGAAAGGCTTCCGGTTCGTCGCCCTGAGTGCTCGCGAGTTCGAGGAGCTGGCCCCGGTGATGGCGGCCCTGGAGGGCCTCGCCATCTCCCTCAGTCCGATTGATCGGATCCGCGAGTTGGGCGAAGAGCTGGCCAGGATGTCCGCCGACTTTGACAGCCCGAGCGCCCGGCATGCCACCATCATGGCCCGGGACGACCAGTGGCACGGCGTCATGTTGAGCGCCTGTCCCAACGCGAGGCTCCTGTCTCTGATCGCGGTGGTCCGGCTGTCTTTCCATAGATACGAGTCATTGCTCGTCCCTGACGAAGAGATTGTGGAACGCGTCGCTACCGAACATGCAGCCATCGCCGAACGGCTCGCGGCCGGCGACATCGCAGGAGCTCAAGCCGGCTTGCAGGTGAACTGGGTCAATGGCGCCAAGCGGATCCTGCTCCAGGCCCAGTCGGCCGACCTGCTCAGCTAGATTCCCACGCCTGGCTCGGCCTCCCACCAGCAAGCTTGCACCGCGCTGTCCCGGCCGGGCACCGAGCCGCGAGTGGCTTACCTGCGTGAGCGCTTGAGCAGGCCCATCAGGGTGCGGGTTACTTCCCGGGCGGCGGTGCGGGCCATTTGACGCACCATGGTGTTCTTCGTCAGCGCTTCCACGAGAGAATCATCACGACTCCGGGGGGTCGACCGGGTGCGCTGCGGAGCCGATGGTTCCGCAGCGGCCGATGGCCTGCGGGCCGACTGCTGCTCTCGCTCCGCAGTGGCCTCAGCAGCTTGCGCGTTCGCCTCCAGCCGGGCGGTCAGCAGTTCGTAGGCCGACTCCCGATCGATCTCGGTGCCGTACTTGTGCTGCATCTGCGAGGCCGCCACCCCCGCCGCCATAGTTTCGGCAGCCAGCGGATCCATCGAGGCTTCCGGAGCCCGCATCCGAGTCCAGGCCACCGGTGTCGGGGCTCCCTTGGGGTTGAGGACGGTGACCACGGCCTCGCCGATACCCAGCTGCTGGAGCAGCTGGGCCAGGTCATAGTCGCTCGTGGGGTAGGTGTTCACCGTTGCCTTCAACGCCTTGGCGTCATTGGGAGTGTGCGCCCGCAACTGATGCTGCACCCGGGACCCCAGCTGAGCGAGCACCGCATCCGGGACATCTGTCGGAGCCTGGGTGACGAAAAAGACGCCGACACCCTTGGAGCGGATCAGGCGCACCGTCTGCTCGATCGAGGACATGAACGCCTTGGAGGCATCGGCAAAGAGCAAGTGGGCTTCGTCGAAGAAGAAGACCAGCTTGGGCTTGTCCAGATCGCCCGCCTCAGGCAACTCCTGATACAGATCCGCGAGCAGCCACATCAGGAACGTCGAAAACAAGGCTGGCCGATCCTGCAGATTCGGAAGCTCCAGCAAGGAAATCAAACCCAGGCCAGCATCGGTAACCTTGAGCAGATCGGCGGTCTCGAACTCGGGGTCCCCAAAGAACTCCTCACCTCCCTGAGCGGCCAGCGCCGCAATCTCCCGCAGAATCACGCCGGCGGTGGACTTCGCCAGCCCGCCGATGTCGGCGAGCTCAGCCTTGCCCTCGTCGGAGGTGAGGAACTTGAGCACCTGGGTGAGGTCCTCCAGGTCGAGCAGGAGCAGCCCGTTGGTATCGGCGTAGTGAAAGACCAGCGACAGGGAGGATTCCTGGGTCTCATTGAGGCCCAGCACCTTGCTGAGCAGCAGCGGCCCGAACGAGCTCACGGTCGTCCGCAGCGGTACTCCGGTGCCCTGCCCACCGAGCGCATAGAACTCGACCGGGCAGGCCGCCGGGGTGAAGGCCTGCCCGATCCCTTCGGTGCGTTCCAGCAGCTTGGGTGAGGGTTCCCCGGGGATCGCCAAACCGGAGAGATCCCCCTTGATATCGGCCGCGAACACCGGCACGCCGGCCTTACTTATCTGCTCGGCCATCAGCTGGAGGGTCTTCGTCTTGCCGGTTCCAGTAGCCCCGGCGACCAGCCCGTGCCGGTTGAGCATGGACAGCGAAATTCGGATCGTCACCTCAGGCTGTGGTCCGGCCTCATCCACCAGGACGCCCAACTCGACTGAGTCCTCCTCGAAGGTGTACCCCGCCTGGATGGCTGCCGTCATCGTCGAATCCTGCCTCTCACTCGCCATGGGCCCCACCCTAACCCCGAACGCGGACAGGCCGCCGCCGCGGCGGAAACCCCACCTGGGTGGCATTAGACTGAGCCCGTGATCTTCAAGCGCGTCGGGGACGAACGCCCCTACCCCGACCACGGCTATCAGCATCGCGACTGGGCCGCGATCGCCCCGCAACAGGTCCGCCTCGACCAGTTGGTGACCACCAAGCGGCTCCTGGATTTGGAAGCGCTGCTGGAGGAAGATTCCACGTTCTACGGCGACTTGTTCGCGCACGTGGTCGCGTGGGGCGGGGACCTCTATCTTGAGGACGGCCTGCACCGCGCCTTGCGAGCTGCGCTGCAGCAGCGCGCCTCCCTGCACGCCCGCGTCCTCGAGCTGGTAGCGGCACAGGTCTGAGGAGAGTGCGCATGGACCCACAAACGGTACTTCGGGCGGTCAAGACACCGGCCACGCTCATTGTCTTACTGCTGTTCGTGTACTGGGTGGCACAGTGGTCCTTCAAAGCGGCCACAGATCCCATGCCGTCCGCACCACCAGATCCCTGTGTGGTCAAGGAAATCGGAGATCAGCTCACGCCCCAGCATGTTTACGTCCGGGTTTTCAACGGGACCGAGGTCAGTGGATTGGCCAAGCGGTTAGCGGCCACCCTCCGCGCCGATGGATTCAACGTTTACAAGACCACTAATACAGATGAGCCGAATAGTGAGACCTCCGTTGTCGTGGGCTACGCCGAGGACAGCCCCGAAGTCATTCTGGTACGCCAGGCTTTCTCCGACATTGCTTTCCGCGCCGACAACCGCCCCGACCGGACTGTGGACGTGATCATCGGCACTGAAGGGCCCAATCCGATCAACCAGCCGGATTTCAATGCTCCCTTGGCCGATGGCACAGCCTGCGTCCCGCAACTCACGCTGGTCGATAGCGAAGAGTAGTCAACGACTAAGGGCGAAGCCACCGACGCTCCAGCGGAGGTGAAACGCCACTTGGACCAGACGCTACGGCTTGCAGGAGGTTCGCCCTGTGTTTTACAGTGGTCCCACGTACCAATGATCGAACTCGTGCTGCCTCCTTGCGAAGCGCCCGAGGGTGGTCGGGGGTGCTGAGATTCTCACCCGAATAAGTAGGAGGTTTGCTCGTATGGGCAAGAATTTGCTTCGTGGGGCCGTGGCCGTTGCTGCGGCCGCCGCGCTTGCGGTGCCGGTGGCCGGTGTGGCCAATGCGGCGCTGATTGACCCGGATCCGAACTGGAACATTCAGCCCGTGGCTGGTCCGGGTGTCTACCGGATCGCTGATAAGGACCGGATTGCTACCGCCATTGAGGCCTCGCAGACCCGTGACGACTGGGGCTTCAAGAGCACCCGCCTCGTCTGGAAGTGCGATGACACCACCCGCCCGCTGCACAACAACCCGGCCCAGGGCTCCTGGGTGGCCGGCAATACCGTTCAGGTACCCACCGCGTCTGTTGGCGGACTGAGCACCTGCACCGCCACTGTGGTGAACAACTGGAGCGTGCGGCATATCCTCGTCGCTCGCGCTGACGACTACTCCGATGCGCTCGCGGCGACCACGCTGGCCGACGTGACCAACGCACCGGTCCTGCTCAACCCGACCGCTGAGCTCGACCCGCGCAACCGGGCCGAGATTGCCCGCCTCGCCGCTGGCCAGAACTGGACGTCGGTGAGCCTCCTCGGTGGCACCAACGCTCTGTCGCACACTGTCGAGAACGCCATCAACGCGATTCCCGGCGTGAACGTGACCTTCCGTCACCAGGGCATCGACCGCTACGAGACCGCCGTTGAGATCTCGAAGATCTCCATCCTGTTCTTCGGGGGCATCCTGGCCAACGACGAGGTCAACGTGTACCTCACCACCGGTGTTGACTTCGCCGATGCGCTGGCCGCCGGAACCTCCGCTGCCCAGAACGACGGCGTCGTGCTGCTCACCAAGGGCGACGAGCTTGACCGTCGTGGCTTCACCGAGAACTTCCTGATCGATCTCCAGGATCTGGTTATCGATGAGGCTCCCTTCGTGAGCTTCAACACCTCGGAGATTTTCGCGGTGGGTGGCCCGGCGGTGCGTGCCGCTCGTACCTATGACATCCGCGTGGCTGATGAGTACCTCGGCGCTGACCGCTACGAGACCGCCGTTCTGGCCGCTCGTGGCACCTTCGGCAACCCGAAGCACTTCGCGGTGACGTCGGGTCTCAACTACCCGGATGCGGTTGTGGCCTCGTCCTACATCGCCAACGCTGACGGCCCGCTGCTGCTCAGCAAGCCCAACACCCTCACCCCGGTGACCGCTGGTTACCTGGCTGACAAGGTGGAGAACGGCGACTCGGTGATCACGTTCGGTGGCACCGACACCCTCACCAACGCGGTCACCAACCAGATCGCGGAGCTGTTCAACTACTGATCAATCCGGCACCGGCTACCGGTGACTGATTGACCAACCTGAGGTGCCCTCGCCATCCTGGCGGGGGCACTTCTGTGTTCCCGGCCACGATCCTCGGGCGCATCCCCCACTATGCTCACCGGAGGGGCTCAGCGAAGGGCGCCCCCTGGCAACCCCCGGAGCTGCACGCGAGGTGGTGGGGGAGGAGGGACCCGTTCGGTGGAGTGGCTGATAGCGGTGCCGCCAGCGACCCTGCTGGCTGCAGCCGTGCTCCTACCCGGTTGGGTGGTGCTCTGGCTCCTGGGTTGGCGCGGTGTCCGCGCCGTGACCCTGGCACCGGCAGTCTCGCTGGGGATCACCGGCCTGGCCGCCCTGACAAGCACCGTGCTCGGCTGGTCCTGGGGGTGGTTGTCCTTGGTGGGAACCGCCGCGCTGAGCGCCATCGCAGCCAAGAGCATCTCCTGGGTTGCTCGTCGGGAATCACCCGACACCAGCGCCACCGACAGCTGGCGGGGCCCACTGGCCGCCACATCCGTGGTCACGATCATCGGTGGCATCGTGCTGTGGGTGCGGCATCTCACCAACGTGCTGCCGAACCCGGACAGCTACTCGCAGTCCTACGACAATGTCTTCCACCTGAACACTATCCAGTTCATTGCCGACACCCGGAATCCGGGCCCGTTCCTGCCCGTCAATCTGGATTCCCACGCAACGACGAGCTTCTTCTATCCCACTGAATGGCACGATCTGGTCGCACTCGCGCTGCCCCTGGCGGGGAACAATAGCGCCCTGGCCAGCACCAGCATGCTGTTGGTCACCTGTGCGATCATGTGGCCGCTCTCCATCCTGGAGCTCTGTCTCACGCTCGGAGTGCGGCAGCCAGCCGCGGTGTTGTCGGTCGGGGTGCTCGCAGCCAGCTTTCCGGCGTTCCCGTTCCTTCTGCTCGAGCATGGGGTGCTTTACCCCAACCTGCTCTCCTACGCCACGGTGCCGGCCTCCCTGGCCCTGGTGATTGCCCTATTCCGGACCGGGCCGATAGCCCTGGCGATCGGGGTGCGCCTCGGGTTCCCGCTGCTACTCACTCTGATAGGTCTAGCGCTCGCCCACCCCAACGGCATCTTCGTCACCGCCGCCCTGGCACTTCCGGTGCTCGCCGCCGGGGTCGTCACGACCTTCGGTCGCCTTCGATCAGCCGAGGTGTCCCGACGCCAAGCCAGTGCCTGGCTGTCCTTACTGGCCGTGGGCCTGCTGCTGTTCGTTACTGCCTGGATGGTTTTGCGACCCACCAAGCGTCAAGTCCCCCCCTTGGATATCGGTAGTGCCCTCGAGGCGGCGGCACTGGCGGCCACCAATGTGGGACCCGGCAACTCTCCCCCGGGACCGCCGGCAGTGGTACCGGCGTTGCTGACGGCTGCCGGGATAGTGCTGCTCCTTCTCCGCCCGGGGTGGCGATGGTACGTCGGCTCAGTCGGCGTCGGAGTGCTGCTCTGGGTGGCTGCGGCCGGTCTTCCGGAATCATTGGCCCGCGAAGCGCTCGTCGGCATCTGGTACTCCGACCTCAAGCGCCTGGGATCTGTGGTGGCCATCGTGTCGATTCCAGCCGCCGCCGTCGCGGTGGAGGTGCTGGCTGGCGGCATTCGGAGAATCCGATGGAAGTCTCCCTGGGCGGGGTTACTGGTGGCAGTTCTCCTCCCGGCCACCTTGCTGGCCGGCACCCAGGGGAACACCGCGCTGAATTTCGCTGTCAATCGTGCCCGGCAGACGTATACCTTCGCCACCGAACCATGCTCAGCGGGCTACCTCTTCTGCCTCAACACTACCGATGAGTACGCGCTGCTCACCGAACTGGCAGACCTCACCCCGCCCGACGCTGTCATTCTTGCTGAACCCCGGACCGGGGCCAGCCTCGCCTACGCCTTCGCCCACCGCCGAGTGTTGCGCCCCTATGTGGGCACCGAGCCCTCGGCTGCCGAGCGGGTCCTCCTGGAGACCCTTGATGAACCCGGCCCTAGCCAGGAGCTCTGTGCGGCGCTGGCAGCCACCGGGGTGACCCACGTGTTGGACTTCGGCTCGCAAGCCCTCGACAGCAGCAATCTGACATATCCCGGGCTGGATGCACTCCCGACGGCCGAGTCCGTGACCGTGGTGGCAGTCCGCGGCGAGAAGCGACTCTATTCAATAACCGCCTGCAGGTGACCCCGCCAGGTACCACACTCGGATCTACCGGCCATGGCCATAGCGGCGCTCTGCATCCAAGAGAGCCACCCGGCGGGCGAGCTGATGCAGAGTGCGCCGGTTGGATTGAGCGCGGGTGTACTGGGTGAGGGCATAGACGACAAAGGCGGCGGTCACGGCATAGAGCAGCAGATCGGCTCCACGGCCAATCCCCAGCCAGCCCGCGACCTGGGTCGTCACCGCCGGCCAGAGCACGCTGATGACCGCCACCAAGGCCAGCACGAGAATGCCTATCTTCTTGAGTGCGCTGATCACGGTTCCGCGCTGCCGCGCCACAAACCAGATCACCCAGGCGATCACCAGGATAACCAGCAGCTGAATCCACATCATCGGCTGAATCTCCGCAACACTACATCGAAAGCAATGTTGACAGCATTGATGGTCTGCTGCCCCTTCGTCCGACTGTAGGCGGTGTACTGAACCTGGACCGGGACCTCGATATAGCTATATCGCTGACGGCGGATGATCTCCAGGAACTCCGAGGCGTGGCCCATATCCGGAATGGTGAGGTGGATCGCGTCGGCGACCGCCTTGGTGAAAACCCGTAGCCCGTTGTGCGTATCGGTCAACTTCACTCCCGAGGTGATATTGCTGAAAATTACCGCGGCCCTCAGCAGGAGCCGTTTTGATAGGGGCACAGCCAACGGCCGACCATCCAGAAATCGCGACCCCAACGCGAAGTCCGTGCCAGCGCTCTCGATAGCATCCACCAACGCTTCCAGGTCTGCCACCCGATGCTGACCATCAGCATCAAAGGTAGCCACGTAGCGGATTCCAGGCAGCGAGCGCGCGAACTCGATCCCGGTTTGGAGCGCCGCCCCTTGCCCCATGTTGATCGGATGCTCAATGTGAAAGGCGCTGGTGACGGCCAGTTCGGCAGCGGAGTCATCGGTGCTGCAATCGTTCACGCAAATTATGGTGGCGAAGCGCTCGGCCACATCGTGAACCACGTGCCGCACTACCCTGGCCTCGTTGAAGACCGGAATCACTACGGCCACATCGCTGCGCGGAGACGCGACGGGCGCCAGGTCTGTAGTTTCCGACACATGGTCAGGCTATCTCGTCCGGTGCTCGACGGGATCCAGGCCATCCAGCGCTGCGCACTGTGGAATGGGCTCGGGGGCTCCCCGCTGACACATTGGTCAAATCTCTACCATCGGAACCCTGGACTGCTAGGGTGAAGGCGGAGAGCCACCCGCGCAACCTGTTGCGGCGTTTCCCCCATTGGATTGTTCGAGAAAGCCGAGGATGCAATGCAGTTCCGTAGCAAAGTCGCTGTGATAGCGACCTCCCTTCTATCAACGGCAGTCGCCGCAGCTGGGCTCGCCGCGTCACCGGCAGCCGCTGCAGACGTCGTCACCCAACGCATCGGCGGCGTCGATAGGTACGACACCAGCGTGCGTCTGACCCAGGACGCCTTCCCGCGGGGGGCCAAAACCGTCTTCATCGCCAGCGGCGAGGAATTCGCCGACGCCATCAGCGCCGGCACCGCCGCCGCACAGATCGGCAGCCCGGTCCTGCTCACCCGCTCCGGCGCGCTCCCTAGCGGGGTGCGCGCAGAGATCAAACGCCTCAATCCAGATTCCATTGTCATCGTGGGCGGCACCGCCCGAATCTCAGCTGCGGTCGAGACAGCGCTCCAAGATCAGGCCTCATCGGTGAGCCGGATAGCAGGGGCGGATCGCTACCTCACTGCCGCAGCAGTGTCAAAGAAGTACTTCAAGAAAACTCCCACATCGCACACCTTTGTTGCGTCCGGCGAGAACTTCGCCGACGCGCTGAGCGCCTCCTCTGCCTCCAAGCGGCTCGGGGCCCCCGTCCTGCTCACCAAGCCGACCTCCCTCCCTGCTGCGACTGCAGCCGAGTTGGAACGGCTGGATGCCGAACGTCTGTTCGTGGTGGGCAGCACGCAGGCCATCAACGGCGCCACCTACAAGGCTATCCAGGAGTACATCTCCTTCCGGACCTATCGGCTGAATGGCGCCAACCGCTACGAGACCTCAGCAGCGGTATCCCAGGCGTCCTTCAACTCCGCCGACACCGTATACCTAGCCACTGGCGCCAACTTCGCCGACGCCCTGTCTGCGGTCCCCGCAGCCGGCGGCCGAGGCCCGGTTCTGCTGGTGGGCAAGTCGAACCTAACCACGCAGGTGTGTCAGGAGGTCTACCGACTCAAGCCCAAGCGCATAGTCACGATCGGTGGCACCGCCGCCATCGAAGATACGGTGGCCGACTTCATCGCCACCAAGTGCGTCAATGGCGAAGCGGAGCCCGCACCGACAACGGCCCCGACCACCACGCCGAAGCCGACCCCCACCAGCCCCAGCGTTCCGGTTGCAAGTGGAGATACCCCGCCGGACACCGAGATCACCTGCTCGATGTTCCCCACCCAGCCGCAGGCTCAGCAGTACTACGACTACTGGGTGCGGAAGGGCTTCGGCGATCATTTCAGGCTCGATCCAGATGGGGATGGAACCGCGTGTGAGGATCGTCCCCGGGCATAGCCGGGAGTCAGGTCCGGCTCGGGCGCTGATCGCATCACGGATCTATGCGCCCGAGCCGGGTGCTGCGCCACTCCGGCTGGCGGCCCTGCACCGGGCCCTAGACCGCGTCGGCCTGGTAACCGACGTTCTCACCAGCACCCCTGGTCACCATGCCCCGGCCAGCACTGCCGGGCTCGACCCGTTCCCCGGCAGGATGCGGCGGTGGCCGGTGATCCGCAATACCGACGGCTACCTGCGGGGATATCTGGGCTACCTGTCCTTCGACATCCCTCTTTTTTTCAGGCTTCTGGCCTCCCGCCGGCCCGCGGTATTGGTGGTCGAGCCACCCCCCACCACGGGGCTCGTGGGCTTGATAGGCGCGCGACTGCGCCGGGTTCCCTTCGTCTACTACGCCCCCGATATCTGGTCAGTAGCGTCACAAAGCGCCGGATCACCGGCCTGGGTCACCCAGGCACTGCGTGCTATGGAAACCATGGTGTGGCGGCAGGCAGATGCGATCCTCACGGTGTTTCCCGAGCTCGCCGCGAGGATCACCGAGGCCGCACCCACGGCACACGTCCACGTGGTGGGTCACGGGGCGGATCTGCAGACCTTTACGCCCGAGGGCCCCACGCAGATCCTCGACCATCCCTACCTGGTCTACGCCGGCACCGCCTCCGAGGTGCACGGCGCTCGAATCTTCATGGAGGCACTCCCTCAGGTCCTCACCCAAGTCCCGCATGCCCGGGTGGTGGTCATCGGCCACGGTGAGGAACGGCCAGTCATGGAACGCCTTGCCCGCAAGCTTCCACCGGGCACCGTCACCTTCCTGCCCCGGCTCTCCCCCCAGGAGACCGCTGCCTGGATCCGAGGTTCCCGAGCTACGCTCGCCAGTGTCCGGCCGGGACCTTACGGCTTTGCGCTCGCCACCAAGGTCTATGCCTCGGTGGGCTGCGGCGTACCCGTGGTCTATGTTGGTGAGGGTGAGGGTGACGATCTGGTCAGCGGACATGATCTGGGCTGGGTTGCCCCCTACCAGACTGCGGCTACCGCCACCCAGATGGTCACCGCGTTGACCACCGAGATCAGTCAGCCGCGGCGAGAACAGCTCCGAGCCTGGGCCCAAACATCAGGCTCACTCGACGCTGCGGCCGACCGGGGCGCCGAGGTGATCACCCACCTGCTCGCACCCGGGGCAACCCCCGGTGTTCGC
Organism: Propioniciclava sp.; assembly: GCA_047973325.1. Lineage (GTDB taxonomy): Bacteria > Actinomycetota > Actinomycetes > Propionibacteriales > Propionibacteriaceae > Propioniciclava. The sequence continues at coordinate 26,541 of JBKEBU010000152.1, forward strand.
CCGTCCGAGGGCCGACACCAGTGACCCACCCCGAGGCGCGCGTCCTCCACATCAATGACGCAGCCTTCACCACCACGGTGCTCATGGCCGAGGCTCGCCGTCGGGGTCTGCCCTGGCGCTACCTCCCGTTGGCGAGCCTTGAGGGGCACTGGAAGGGCCTCCATCGCGTCGTCCGTCGAGGTCTGCGGGGTGCCCGTTGGGAAGCTGGCCTGGCTCGGCTCGCCACCACCACCGATGTCCTCCACGTGCACGTCGCCAGCGTGGCCCGCCACACCGCGTGGGTACCTCGACGCTATGTGCTGCATCTGCACGGCACCGACATCCGTTCCCACCAATACGATCCACGCTATCGATCCCAGGTTCGCCGTGCTCTTCAGGGTGCGGCCGCAGTGCTGTACTCAACCCCAGACCTGGCTCCGCATATACCCGAGGGCATCGAGGCCACCCTGTTCCCGGTCCCGCTCGACACCGCAGCCCTACCCGCATGGACCCCACACCCGCAACCCCGAGTGGTGTTTTCGTCCCGATGGGATGATGTCAAAGGCGCCACCGTCCAACTAGCTGTGGCCCGGCTGCTACACAGCGCCTTCGGCAAGCGGGTGGAGTTGGTGGGCGTGGATTGGGGCCCCCTCGCCGACGAAGCTCGCCGGGCTGGTGTTCTGCTCCTGCCTCGTTCGAGCCACGACGAGTACGTGCGGTTGCTGGCCTCGGCCCACGTGGTCGTGGGACAACCAACCGGGATGCTCGCGGCTAGCGAACTGGAAGCCCTGGGCATCGGGGTTCCCACGGTCACACCCATCCACACAGCCTGGTACCAGCAGGCGGGTGCCCCGCTGCCACCCGTGCTCGGCGGGACCGACCTGGATATATTCCGCCTCCCCCCGCAAGATCCGAACCAGGGGGACCCTCCCTTGACCCAGGCTGAGGTCACCGCATTGGCCAAGGCCATCACTGCCACGGTGGCGTTGGCCCTGGACGACCCCGCTGCCGCTGTGCCACCCGCCACCGGAGCGAATCTGACTTCCCCGCAGACCTGGACCGTCCCCGAACATTGGGTTGCCCAACAGCACGGGGCCGCCGTATCGGTCGACAAGTTAGTACCGCTGTACCGTCGCCTTATTCACGGACGCGAGAACTAGATATGCGTGTGCTCGTCGTCACTATCACCCACCCCCCTGTCGACGCTCGGATCTATCACCGGCAGATCGGGGCGCTCGTCGAGGCGGGCCACGACGTGACCTACGCCGCACCCTTCACCGCCTTCGGGCAGTCCCCACCCAACCTGCTGCGCACGGTGAATTTGCCCCGTTCGAGTGGGAACATCCTGCGTCGGATTCCAGCCATCCTGGCAGCTGCTCGCCTGATCCGGCACGAGCGCACCCGGCAGGATCTCATCTTGGTTCACGATCCGGAGCTGTTGGCGGCGCTCGCGCTAGCTCAGCCGAACCCAAACCGAGGTCCGGTGCTGGTGTGGGATGTGCACGAGGATGTTCCTGCGCAGGCCGCCATGTTGCGCCTGCCCTCTGGGATACAACTCATGATCTCCCGGATACTCCGCGGCGTGGAACTGATAGCCGAACGCCGGGTTCGGCTATTGCTGGCTGAAGCTGGTTACCGGGACAACTTCCGCGAGGGGCATCCAGTGGTCCCCAACTCGGTCAGGGTCCCCCCGGGCGACCGCATGCCGGCTGAAACCACCCCGCGCGTGATCTATGTGGGCGCACTCACCTGGGCCCGCGGCGCTCGCGAGCTGATCACGGTCGCGGGCCAGATTCCCGAAGCAAAGTTCGAGATCATCGGCAATGCACCACCCGACGTTGCTGCAGCCCTCACCGAGGCTGCCTCCGCCAGCAACATTGACTATCGCGGCTTCGTGCCGAACGACCAGGCCCTCACCCGGCTACCAGGCGCCCTGGTCGGGCTAAGCCTGCTCCACGACCAGCCCAACTACGCCCACTCCCAGCCAACCAAGGTGATGGAGTACATGGCGCATGGATTGCCGACGGTAACCACTCCCAACCCAGCCTCCGCGCAGCTCGTGCGCACAACCGATGCTGGGATCGTGGTCCCGTTCGGCGATGTCCCCGCGATGGTCGAGGCGATCCGGCAGCTGATGGCCGATCTCCCGGAACGGGATCGGCTCGCCGCCAATGCCCACGCCGCCGCCCGGGAGCACGACTGGAATGTGGACGGACCGGCGTTCTCCGCGCTATTAGAGCAGTGGGTTCGCGGTCGTGACTGAGCCGCCCGCCCGGGTGGCCCGGGACGCTGCCTGGAGCACGGTGGGCGTGCTGTTCTCCGGCGGCACTCAATTCTTGACGTCATTGCTGGTGGCCCGTCTCGGTGGACCGGCACTGCTGGGCATCCTCCGCGGTTCGTTGTCGTTGGCCAACCTCGCCACGCTGCTGTGGCCCTCCACCGCAGGCCCTGCAGCCAGTCTGTTCCTGGCCCGCGAGCGAGCTGCCGCCCGGGAGGAGGCAGCTCGGGGTGCCGCCCGGCACCTGGCACTCACCAGCATCGGGGTAGCGATTCTGCTGGCACCGGTCGCCGCCTGGTTATCGGTGGTGCTTTTCGGATTGTCCTGGGTGGACGCCGCCTGGGTCGCGGCCCTGACGGTTGCCCTCTCGGCCTACCACCTGGCCAGGGGACTCCGCTTCGGTGCCGGCCAGGTGCGTCGAGCCGCGACCTGGGAGATCATCTGTTCCGGCGTGGCCATCATGCTGCTGGTCGGGGTACTGATGGCGGGGTGGGCAGGGTGGATTCTGGCGCCATTGGTCGCCGGTAACCTGCTCTACTCCGCAGGTGCTTGGCTAGCCGTCTTCCGCGGACCAGCCAGCACGAGCGCCGAACAGCTGCGAGAGATCCACGCATTCGTGAGCTGGGGGGTGGCCGGGACCGTGGCCTCCGCCGGTCTGATGCAGCTGTCGATGATCCTGGCCAAAACCCAGAGCGATGATGTCGTCGCCGGGTTCTATGCGGCTGCGATCTCGCTGGCAACACCACTGTCCATGGTGGCCCGGGCAGTCTCGATGGCCATCTTTCCGGAGATGGCCAGACAGCGGGGCCGCAACGAACCGGCCGCGACCCGGGCCACCACCGACCGCGCCACCCGCGGTCTGGTCGCCCTGATGACGCCCCTTTTTTGCGCACTCATTCTGGTGGCGGATCCCCTGGTGGCGCTGGTCTACGGTCCCGGCTTCGCGGGGGCGATTCTCCCACTCCGGGTGCTGTTGGTCGCCGTATGGCTGCTGGTGCTACCGGTACCCTCGGTCAACGCCATCAACGTGGCCGGACCAGCGGGAATCCGGCTATCGGCGCTGCTGTCGTGGGCGGGGTTGCTGGTCGGGCTCACCTCGATGGCGGTGTGGTCGCTCACAGCGGGAATTGTCGGCATCGCGGCTGGATATCTGGCGGGTGTCGCCACCACCTCGATCAGCAGCTTCGGCTATGTCTGGCACCGAGATCGGCAACCCTGGGGACGCATTGTTGGATGGGCCACCGCCCTGATGACCATCACCGTGGCCGCAGCCGCGTGGTTCCGCGATCCGCTGACCCAGCCGGGGCTGGCGCTAGCGGCGGGCGTGGGAATTCTGCTGCTCGCCGCGGCCGCCCTACGACTGCTCCTGCCTGACCTGAGCCGCAGCCTGCTGGCGCTGAGCAGCCCCCGCCGCCCAGCCGACGCCCCCACCACCGCCGAGCACCAGGACGACTGACGATGACGCAGGGTCCCATAATTGCCACTCAGGCGCCTCGGCTCGTCAGTCTCGACTGGGCCCGGGGCTGGTTGCTCGTCATCACCATTGCTGTGAATTCAGCCCTCGTGACCCCGCCCTGGCTCAAGCATGCTGTCTGGGATACGGTGATGCCCGTCGACCTTGTCTTCCCCGCATTCGTCACGCTCTCCGGGTGCAGCATCGCCTTTGCCCTGTCGCGTCGGGTGCAGGTGGGCTCCGCTGCCCGCCGGGTCATCGTGCTGTTCGCCCTGGGATTGCTCTACAACGCAATGATGAGCCGATCCTTCGACTGGGCCACCCTGCGGATCACCGGTGTGCTGCAGTTGTATGCAGTCTTGGTCGCTGGCATGAGCCTCGCGCATCTGATCACCCGGACGTGGCGCGGCTGGGCACTGATCACCGTTGGCGTCACCGTGACGCATAGCATCGTGCTGGCCTCCTCCGCCCAGCACTGCCCGACAGGCACGCTCACCCAGGAGTGCAATCCCAGCGCCGGCATCGACGAGCGGGTCTTCGGCGCGGCACATCTGTATGCCCAAGGAGCGGCTGGACACGACCCGGAAGGGCTGGTGTCCATCCTGGGCGCATTGGTCTCGGCCTCGGCCGGCGCCACCCTCGGTCATCTCCTGCTCGCTCTGCGCCGCCGACGTGCCGGCTCCTCCGCAATCCCGTGGGCCGACGCGGTACCCCTGCTGCTGGTCACGGCGGGCCTGTTCGGTCTCGCGATCGTCATTCTCGCCGGCACACCGGTCATCTTCGGCGTGGAGCTTCCGGTGATGAAACGGCTCTGGACGGCACCATTCGCTCTGTTCGTCGCATCCGGAACCGCGGTCGTGTTGCTCCTCGGGCACCTGCTGCTGGACTGGGGCGGTGACCGGCGGGTCCTGCGCATCGGCTCGTACCCGCTAGAGGCACTGGGCCGCAATTCGCTGCTGGTGTACTTCGGGGTGCACCTGCTGACCAGCCTGCTGGGTCAGCCGGCGGCTGATGGTGCCCCCCTCGATCAGCGAATCGCTGAGGCCCTCA
>JBKEBU010000159.1:0-11447 GCA_047973325.1 Propioniciclava sp.
ACCGGTGCGGTCCTGGTGGCTCCCATCGTCGGGGACATCCGGCGGCTGATGAGCCTGGATGTGGATACCTCCTCCGAGGCCGGAATCGCGGCCCGCACCTATGCCGCCGGGCTGGCCGAGGACATCTCCGATGAGGGCATCGTGCTGCTCAAGAACACCGAGCGAGCCCTGCCGCTGACCACCGACGCTGTCAACGTTTTCAGCTTCGCCTCGTTCAACCTCCGCTTCGGTGGTGGCGGCTCGGGAGGCTCGGACACCTCGACCGCCGTCAACCTCTATGACGCCCTTTCGGAGCAGGGATTCACCTGGAATCCCGAGCTGCATCGGACCCTGGTGGATGCCGGAGCCCAAGAGCAGGCCGGGGCTGCCAGCGGGGCCGGGGCCATCGTTGATCTCGTCTTGGGCAACGCCAAAGAGAACGAGCCTGCCCCCGACTACCTGACAGATGCGGTCATGGCCCAGGCCCGGGAGTACTCCGATACCGCCTTGGTGGTGATCGGTAACGACGGCGTCGAGAGCTCGGACTTCGAGGTCGCTGAGCTACGGCTCGTCGCGGCGCAACGGACCATGCTGGACCTGATCACGGCCTCCTTCGACAACGTGATCGTCATCGTCAACTCCGGCAACCAGATGGAGCTCAGCTTCCTGGAGGAATATCCGCAGATCACCGGGGCGCTCTGGATCGGGACGCCTGGGCCCCGGGGCGCGGTGTCGTTGGCCAAGATCCTGGCTGGTGAGATCAACCCGTCGGGCCGGCTGACAGATACTTACGTCCATGACGTAACCAGCGCTCCAGCAACAATCAATTTTGGGGACTTCAAGTACGACAACGCGGATCGGGCCTTCCTCAACTACGCCGAAGGTATCTACGTCGGCTATCGCTACTACGAAACCCGCTATGCCGACGATCCTGCTGGCTATGCCGATGTGGTCCAGTTCCCCTTTGGCTACGGGCTCAGCTACACCACGTTCGACTGGGCAGCCACCGATCCGGTCATCACCGCCGACGAGGTCAGCGTCCAGGTCACTGTCACCAATACCGGCGAGGTGGCGGGCAGGGACGTCGTCGAGGTCTATTTCGCCGCTCCCTACACCCCTGGTGGGATCGAGAAGTCGGCTGTGGAGTTGGGTGGCTATGCCAAGACGTCCTTGCTGGAGCCGGGGGCTTCGGAGACGGTGACGGTGGCCTTTCCGTTGCGGGATCTGGCCTCGTGGGACACCAACGGTGCAGGTGGCTACATCCTGGAGGCCGGGAGCTATCAGATCCGGGTGAGCACCGATGTGCACACCCCGCTGATCAGCTTCGACCACGAGGTGGCCGAGATGGTCACCTTCACCACCGATGCCGACACCGGGGCCACCCTGAAGAACCGGTTCGACTACGCCGAAGGGGACCTCACCTATCTGTCCCGCCATGACTGGGATGGCACCTACCCCGATGTCGCCGACAACAATCACACCGCGCCCCCAGAGATTCTGGACAAGCTCACCTACTCCGGGGAGCCGGCCCCCGGCGAGGAGCCGACCTATGGTGCAGACAACGGCCTGATGCTGGCCGACCTCACCGGGCTCCCTTTCGAGGATCCTCAGTGGGATGCATTTCTTGATCAGCTCACTCTCGATGAGCTCATCGACATCTTTGCCTACGGCGCGTACCAGACCGAGCCGGTCGACCGGCTGGGAATCCCGTCGGCCAAGCTCCTTGATGGGCCAGCTGGCTTGAACTTCTTCTTCGGGGGCTTCACCGCAGCCTCCTTCCCCACCGAGGTGGTGCTCGGGGCCACCTGGAACCGAGACCTGGCTCGCCAACTCGGGGAGGCCGTCGGGACCGAGGCGAACGCCTACGGCGTTCAGGGCTGGTACGCGCCGGGCATGAATATCCACCGGACCGCCTTGGGTGGGCGCAACTTCGAGTTCTTCTCCGAGGACCCGGTGATTTCCGGAACCATGGGAGCCAGCATCGTCGAGGGGGCGCAGAGCAAAGGCCTCCTGGTCTTCATGAAGCACTTCGTGCTCAACGATCAGGAGATCAACGCCCGTAGCGGGATCAACCAATTCCTGGATGAGCAAGCGCTCCGGGAGATCTACCTGCAGCCGTTCAAGATCACAGTCAAAGAGGCCGACGTCAACGGCGTGATGAGTTCGTTCATCAACGTCGGCGGTGTTTGGGCCGGTGGGAATCCTGAACTGCTCAGCGGGGTTCTCCGGGGGGAGTGGGGTTTTGACGGGGTGGTGTCCACCGACGCCGTCCTGGGCACCTTCATGGACGCCAACCTGGCGGTGCGCGAAGGAAATGACCTCATGCTGGCGGTGATGGGGCACACGGTGGTCGGCACCATGAAGGATGCCTATGCCGATGACCCGGTGGGCATCGGCAACGGGCTCCGGGATCGAGTGCACACCTGGCTGTACTGGCTGCTGCGAACCGATGCGGTGTCGTGACGATAGCGGGCAGTCGGGCTGTGGAGTCGAGCAGTGTCCTTCGGTGCCCGAGCCGCAGGCCCTGAGAGTTCTATTCTACTTTCAATTAGAACGAGCGGTGGTTGTGGGCTAGTAATCCGATCCGATATGCGCAATAGTGGTGCGGACAGTCGCAATAAATTGGGGGGTTTATATGACTGGACGAGTTCCTTTCGTGCCCACCGGCAACGGGCATCGGACACCGAGACCGTGGCGGTGGGACCGAGATTTGGCTCGGGTGGCGCGATGAGCGCGGTCACGTCCCGTCGGGTGCTGCTGGCTGCTGCCGCTGGCACGATGACGACTGCGGTGGCGCCGGGGTCACCCGTTGCGGACGCGGCACCCCGATCTCGCTGGCGGCCCTTCATTCCGCAGACGTTCACCGATCCCTATGCAGCGGCCGCATCCACCTCGAGCGGTCGCTATATCCGCTCTTTGGCTTTCGATAGGCGCGGCCGGCTGTATCCGGGGCATGGTGATTGGGCGGCCAATATCGGCCCGATCGACGTGCACTATCTAGATCCACGGACGGGTACATTCTCAGATTCACTGTTGAGTATGCCCACCGAGTCCACCGAATATCTGCGGAGCGTCAACGGCAGAATCCTGGTTCCCAATGCGGATCCCAAGACGTACTGGGAGGGCGGGCAGCCGCTGGCTCTGCAGCGCGCCGACGGCAGCTTCACCATGTCGAGCTGGTCCAACACCGTGCACTGCTATGACGTGGTTCCCCTGGGGAGACGCTACGGCAGGCGGGCGTACGCTGCAGTGGGCAGCTATATCGATGCTAAGCGCGGGGCGGCAGCCAATGCCGTCTATTTCACCACTGACGACGGAAGAACCTTCCGCACTGCCCACTATCCATCCGATACCCTCCAGTCTGCGTACCCCGGAGTGTGCCTGTGGATCGGCGGGAAACTCTATGTATCGGCGCAGTATTCGCTATGGCGCTGGAAGGGGACTGTGCCGCCCAAGGATGGCCGGTGGCAGGAGTACTTCACCGAAGTCGAGCCCGAGATCGGCTTGACCTATCACCCGTCCTCGGGGCAGTTCGCTGCCTCCAACGGGCGGGTGGCGGTGATGATCACGGTCAAGGACCGAGAGCTGCACGCATACGCCTTCAATGGCCGACAGATGTGGAAGGTTCTGGATGGGCACCGTTACCAGGCGGGCATCACCTCCAGTGGGGGCTTCATCTACACCATGACCTCGAAGGGCCTGCTCTGTACCCGCGATGGTCGGCGATGGTGGATCCATGAGCACACGACGGATCTTGACGCTCAGTACTACTCGCTCGCCATCGATACCAGCAGCGTCTGGGGTGGGACGCAGGAGGCGACGATTTCGGCGTTCGCCTCCCGCTGGGGTCCGTGGCGCAAGCTCAACGACTAAGCCTGGATCCGTGGAATCTCGTCTGCTGCGCGACCCCATGCGGGCCGGCTGGCTGCGCCGACCCCGCTCACGCTACGCCCGGTAGTGTTTCGCGAGGATCGTCTTGCCATCCCACCCGTCTGGTGCCGCTCGCTGCGCCGACCTTCCACGGATCCAGGCTAAGGGCGCTCACCCGACGAGTCGACGTGGTCGACTGCCCCCGATGCGTTCCCAAGGCCCTTCGGTGGCGGCGAAGGCCCAGATTGTGGAGTCGGGGGTTCCGCCCCAGACTGTGGTGGCATCGATAGCGAGCGAGAGGAATTGCTGGCTGAGATTTGTGGTCCCGCCGTGAAGCCACCAGCTACGGCCGTCATAGCTGCGCAGCAGCCCTTGGGGCCCCAGGCAATAGATGAGTCCCCCGCTCTCGGTAGCGGCCACGTGGGGGGTGTAACAGGAGGAGACCTGCCACAGGTCAGATCCATTGAAGGCATAGGTGCCCGGTGCTCCCTGGTAGCGGCCGTTCATCACGGCGATCCGGCCGTTGGCGGCGGTGCTGTGGCCTACGCTCGGCCGATGGGTGAGGTGGAAGTTCTGGCGCACTTCCGCGAAGTAGTCGTGCCAGGTGGACCAGGCTTGCGGACGATGGCCGTTCCACCGCCACAGTGAGCCCTTGGCGGTCACAAAGAGGGATCGGCGGACCCAGAAGCAGGTCTCGGGCCACGCTGATTCGAGTGACTCGGTTGGGTATAACACCACCTGAAAGGTCCTACCCTCATCGAAGGTGAAGTACACCGCATGGGAGGCGATCCCTCTGCTGGCGTCGATATAGCTGCCCATGACCGCGTAGGCGTGACGGTAGTTGCCCAGATGGCAGACGTCATAGGCGTGGACCGTGTTGGACCAGCCGGACATGGCAAACGTGCCGTCGTGCCGCTGCAGCGCCAGCGGCTGGCCGCCCTCCCAGTAGGTCAGTGGATCTGCGTTGGGCACCAGGATTCGGCCGTTGATGCTGCGGATGTACTCGGTGGACTCGGTGGGCATGGTCAGTGTCGTATTTATGAAGGTGCCCGAGCGTGGGTTGAGATAGTGGAGCGTGATCGGGCCGACATTGCGGTCCCAATCGCCATGCCCCGGGTACACCCGGCCAGCGGCATCGACCGCCAAAGTCTTTATCTGTCGCCCGCTCGCCGTGGGCGCGGCCGCCGCATGAGGATCGACAAAGGACCGGGGGGTGAAGCGCCTCCGGGAGTGACGCGATTCCGCCGCTGCGTCGTCGATGAGCGGGGTGAGTGTGGTCGCAGCCACGGTGCCCGCCGTCGCCGTCAACAGGGAACGGCGAGGCCACAAATCATTCATCTTTCAACTATAGAATAGGAGTTAAGTTTTAACTAGAGAAGGAAGCGCTTCGTTCCCTCAGGCGAGGCCAGCTCGGAAGGCAATCACGACCAGCTGAGCGCGATCCCGGGCTCCCAGCTTGAGCAGGATGTGGCTCACGTGGGTCCGGGCGGTGGCCTTGCTTATAAACAGCCGCTGGGCCAGTTCCTCATTGTTGAGCCCTTCGGCCACCAGCTCCAAGACCTCTCGCTCCCGTTCGGTGAGTTCAGTGAGCCCCGGTGGCACCTCGGACTGTGCTGGGGCTCGGACTCGCCCGGCAAAAGAGGCGATCACCCGCCGGGTCACGGTGGGCGAGAGCAGGCTCTCACCGGCAGCCGCCGCCCGGATCGCACGGAGGATGTCCTCGGGTTCGGCATCCTTGATCAGGAATCCGGCAGCCCCAGCCTCCAAGGCGGCAAAGACATATTCGTCCAACTCAAAGGTGGTCAGCATCACCACATGAGTCAGGGCCAGTTCCGGGTCGGCGGTGATCGCCCGCAGCGCGCTCAACCCGTCGGTACCAGGCATCCGGATATCCATCAGCACCACGTCCGGGCGCAGTTCGCGCGCCAGCTGCACGCCCTCAGCGCCGTCGCTCGCCTCACCGACCACGTCAAAGTCGGCCAGGCCCCCGAGAATCTGCGCGACCGCGCGCCGGATGAGGGTCTGGTCGTCGACCAGCAGTACTCGGATCATGCCTCGTCCCCTCGCTGCGGGATCGTCGCCTCCAGGCGATGCGTGTCGCCGCGCATCGCCACGTTCACTGTCCCCCGAACGCTCTCCACTCTCTCGCGTATCCCGGTCAGCCCGTGACCGTGTGTCCCCGGTTCGGTGGAACCCGCTGGGTTGGTGATCACCACGCGGACCTCGGCATCGTCGACCGCAATCCAGAGGTGGGTTCGCGGCTCGGTACCGTGCTTGAGCGCATTCGTCAGACCCTCCTGCGCCACCCGGTAGACCACAACGTCCACCGCGGTGGAAAGTGACGACAGGTCGCCGTCGATGCGGAATGTCGTGTGTAAGCCGACCTCAGTGAACTCAGCGAGCAACGCATCCAGCGATGAGGTCCCCACCGTGGGAGCACGACGCTCCTCCTCCGGTGCCCGCAACGTCGAGAGCAGGTCGCCGATGTCGGTCAGCACGGTGCGCGAGGCGGACCGGATCGTACCAAGCGCATCGCGTGCCGCTGACGGGTCTGCTTCGAGGGTTGCACTGGCGACTCCCGCATTCAGGCTGATCACTGAGATTTGGTGCGCGACGGCATCGTGCAGGTCACGGGCGATGCGCAATCGATCCTCGGCAACGGCTCGGGAAGCCTCGGCTTCCCGAGTCTGTTCCGCACGTTCGGCCCGCAGCTTTAACTCTTCGGTGTACTGCCGCCGACTGCGGACAGCATCCCCCAGCGCCGTCGTTGCCCCCACGATGAGCAGAACCTGCAGGATCGCCGGCGGGGCATACTCACTCGAGACGACGAGGTTGACGATGAGCAACACGACCGCGGTTGCGGCCGCGATCCACCATCCGGTTGATCGTCGGGAACTCACGACCGCGGAGTACAGCGCGAACGCCACGGCCACCGCCGGACCGATGTCCGACCCGGAAACCAGTGAGCCGGCGACAAAACATACCACCACGAGAGCGAGCACGATCCGCGGGTAGCGCCGCCGCAGAAACATCAGCGGAGCGGGGATAAGGGCGAGCACAACCCACACGATGAACAGGGGTTGGTCGAGCAGGGGTCGCAGAAAGAAGCCACCGCCGCTCGCGAACGAGACGACGACGAGCGCAGCGAGGGCATCGCCTAGCCATGCGGGAATCCGCCATCCCGGCTCGGGGGTCGTCTCGCTCACCCCTCTAGCATGCCGGTCTTGCGCACCCCGGTCGTGGTCCCGGGGGAGTATCTGGTGTACTCCGGTCGCGGTAGGTCAGGTGTCCGCGAACGGGCGATGTGCGCGAGGGTGCGAATCCGTTGACTCGTGGTGGCGGCATGAGATGCCCGCAATCACTCGAAGGAGCAGACATGAAGACACCGATCTTGTCGGTGAGAGATCTCACCAAAACCTACGGGCACGGGCCCACCCGTTTCGATGCATTGAAGGGGGTCAGCCTGGATATTGCCGACGGCGAGAGCGTGGCAATCGTCGGAAAGAGCGGATCGGGAAAGTCGACGCTCATGCATCTACTCGCCCTGATGGACCAGCCCACCTCCGGCTCGATCTGGCTCAACGGGCAGGACACCTCGACGATGCGCGGGGGTGCCCTGAACAAGGAGCGCAATCGCACATTCGGGTTCGTGTTCCAACAGTTCTTCCTCACCGCGAATCAGTCGGTGCTGGAGAACGTGATCCTGCCGCTCAAGATCGCCGGCCTACGTTCGCGCAGGCGCCGCCGCCGCGGGATGGCCACGCTCCGGCAGCTGGAGCTGGCTGACAAGGCCAAGAACAAGGCTGTCGACCTGTCGGGAGGGCAGAAGCAGCGAGTCGCGATCGCTCGGGCACTCGTCAACCATCCGCGCGTGATCCTCGCCGATGAACCAACCGGGAACCTCGACTCGACCACCGGCACGGTTGTCGAGGACATCCTGTTCAGCCTCAACCGCGAACAGGGCATCACGCTGATTGTGGTGACTCACGACGAGGAGCTTGCCGCACGCTGCGACCGGCAGATCGTGATCAGGGACGGCCTCATCGTGGAATCGGAACTGGCGTTGGGTGTGGCGGCATGAGAACCGTAGACGTCGTCGGCGGTGCCGTCGCCAACACTTTCCGTTCCAAGGCTCGCACCACACTGACCGTGTTGGCGATCTTCGTGGGCGCGTTCACTCTCACCACGACGAGTGCGCTCGGAGCGGGAATCAACACTTTCCTTTCCGACACGATCGGTAACTTCGGCGCCTCGGACGTGCTGAACGTCAACAAGCCGCGCGACTTCGGCGGTCCACCAGGATCGGGGACACAATCGGACGAACCGCAGGTGTATGACCCCACGGCAGTCGATACCGCTGGGGGGAGTGCCGCGGTGACCGATTCGTACATGAACGCCGACGATTTCGACACGATTGCCTCGATCGACGGGGTGCTCTCGGTCGAACCGGACCGGACTCTCGGGATCGACTCGATTGCTGTGGACGGCGGCACCGAGTACGCGATATCTGCGACCCAGCTGATCCCCGGTCAGGAGTTGCAACTGGCCGCAGGGACGAATCCGGTCTACGCGGCGTGGCAACCGCAGGCAGCGCTGCCGGTATCCTTCGTCGACGCACTCGGCTTCGAGAGCGCGGAGGAGGCTGCGGGATCGATCGTCACGATCAGTTTGACCGATGCGCTCGGCGACACCCGGGAGGTCGACGTCACGATTACCGGGGTCAGCGAGGGCTCCCTGTCGCTGGGTTCCTCGGCCAACGCTCTCACCGTCAACGAGGCGCTTGCGCTCGAGTTGGAGACACTCGCTCAGACTGGACTCAGCGACGACCTGCGTGGGCTCTACTCGAATGCGTTCGTGATGTTCGATGCTGCCGCTACCGACGATGAGATCGCCGCGATCCAGGAGGCACTCACCGAAGCCGGATTCGAGTCGTCGACCCTGCAGCAGCAGCTCGGGGTGATCACCGCCGTGATCGACGGCATCGTGTTCGTGTTGAATGCCTTCGCAGTGATCGCACTGATTGCTGCGGCCTTCGGCATCATCAACACGCTGTACATGTCAGTTCAGGAACGGACCCGAGAAATCGGCCTGATGAAGGCGATGGGGATGGGGTCTGGCCGCGTATTCAGCATGTTCAGCCTCGAGGCTGTGTTCATCGGTCTGCTCGGCAGCGCCATTGGCGTGGTCATCGCAATGCTCGCCGCAACCGCGCTCAACGGTACGCTCGCGGAAGCGATCTTGGCCGACCTGGCGGGCTTGCAACTGTTCGCGTTCGAACCCATCACCGTGTTGGTGACGATCGTGGCAATCATGCTGATCGCTTTCCTCGCCGGGACTCTCCCTGCCATTCGCGCGGCACGGCAAGATCCAGTCACCTCCCTGCGCTACGAGTAGGCGGTCGCACAGCACCCCGGAATGGGCCGTCATCTCACCGTGGCGGCTCATTCCGGTGGTGTGGTGTTTGCGGAGCATATGTTGCACGCGTCGAACGCGACCGCACACTCGGCCAAGCGCTCAAATCAGCCGTGAAATTCTTGACCGTAGGTGAGAGACGCGCATATTTTGGAGACGAACCGCTCTCATCGTGAGGGCGGTGGGCTGGGCAGCATTCCAAAGCCCAACGAGGAGAATGATCATGTCCGACTTCACTGGCCGCAGCGTGTTGATCACCGGCGGCGCCGGCACCATTGGGTCGACCGCAGCGGCGGCGTTCCTCGATGCGGGGGCCAAGGTCGCCATCGTCGACCTGAGTCAGGATGCTCTTGACGCGGCGGCACAAGAGATTCGCGAGCACGGCGAGGTGCTGACCATTGCCGCCAACGTGACCGACGAAGCCGATGTGGCCGGTTACGTGGCGAAGACTGTCGAAGCGCATGGCGGCATTGACGTGTTTTTCAACAACGCGGGGATTGAGGGGAAGGTGCAACCCATCCCGGAGATCGAGCGAACCGACTTTGAGAAAGTGATGGCCGTTAACGTCACCGGTGTCTATCTCGGCCTGAAGCACGTTCTGCCGGTCATGTACCAGGCCGGCTCAGGCAGCGTGATCAACACATCTTCGGTGGCCGGGCTCGGCGGATCGGCTGGAGTCGCCCCCTACGTCGCCTCCAAGCACGCGGTGATCGGCCTCACCAAGACTGCCGCGCTTGAAGCGGCCGGGCACGGGGTGCGGGTCAACTCCATCCACCCGTCACCCGTGACGGGCCGCATGATGGAGTCGCTGGAGGCTGGATTCAATCCCGATGACCCCGCGGGTGTGCGTCCGGCTCTCGCGGCGGCGATCCCGATGGGGCGATACGCCGAGCCGCAGGACATTGTCGATGTTGTCCTGTTCCTCGCTAGCGACCAGTCCGGGTTCGTCACGGGAGCACAGATGCGAGTCGACGGAGGCATGGCGGCTTCGTAAGCCGCGCCGTGCAGGCACATTCAGAGCTGCGCAAGTTCAAGAAGAGACAACTTGGCGCGGGCAGATATGTCGGAGTACACCAAATATTTTGCCGTCAAAGCTTCATCAGAACGAGAAGTGCAAGACAGGCTGAATAAGGCGAAGATAAAGTCAGTCGTCGACGCAGACAAAACCGACTATTGGTTCTCGACGGACTTCTGCCTCGCCCGCGGTATCCACACCCGCTTCAATCAGGCGCGAAGAGTCGAGATGCTGTGGGCCTTGGATCGCCGCGAAGAAGGCGATGCAGCGGCGAATGCCCTGCTGAGGGAGCATGGGGACCAGACCCGTTGGCCCGGGGTGTACGAGTCCCGTCTTGTCTATCGGACCAGCCGCCTGTGGCTGCTCGCCTCCAAAACCCGGATCGCCTGGCGACCATTTGACCCGGCGACGGGGGACGAGGCCGTCGCCGGCCACACAGCGCGCTACCAGGAGATGATGTCCGAACTAGAACAGCTGATCGCGGACTACGGTGAGCAGGCCACCGAGTGGCGGGAAGTGAAGAACAGTGAGGTAGACATCCTGTATTACGCCCAGATGCAGGGTCTAGCAAATACCTGAGATGAATCACAGTGGACAAAAGAGCAAAGAAAATGGGGTGGCGTGCGGCACCGTCAAGCACTCTACAATTTCGTGGATCTTTCCTTTCTGCAGGCCGAACACATCACCGACCGGACTGGAGAGGAGCTGGAGGCTTTTAGGGCCATCCTGCACACCATCGAAAACTCCGGCCCAAATGATACTGCCGGTGTTTTGCGGGACAACCTCAAGCCCGTGTGGAACGCGTCGAAGAGTGAACGAGGCACCCTCTTGGAGATCCTGGGATGTTGCGAGATTTTGGAGCCCGGGTCACACGATCGCAAGCAACCGGGCCGGCACGACTGGGACTTTGTTACCTTCTGGCGAGGCGAGGACAAGTACAACAAAGACAAGGTGAAACACCATTTCGAGTCGTTCGGTTTCTATCGGAAACTCGGGCTGCAAGTCTGAGCGACGCACCCCTAGGCTGGCCGAAACGAGTGATTCTCGGGAAAAGGACTGACGAGATGGATCTGGACGAGTTGTTGGCTGAACGCGGGTTGAGCACGGCTGATCTGCCCGAACAGCTCCTCAAGCTGCACTACTTTCAGGAGAACGTCTCCGAGCCCGAGAA
>JBKEBU010000173.1:0-2923 GCA_047973325.1 Propioniciclava sp.
GACCACGTCCGAGACCTGGTGGCGCGTCCGATCCTCGTCGACGCCCGGAACCGGTTGAACGCGCAACGGTGGCATCGGGCGGGGTGGACCATCCGCGGGATCGGGCGTCCCCGGCTGACAGCGCTGCCCAGGCCAGAGGTCCAGCAGTTCGGTTTCGCAGTAGCAGCCGCAGGCTGACACTCCGAACGACCTGGAGCACGATCACGAGGCGGCGGAATCGTCGCACGTAGGCTGCGACGGCCTTGCGGGACTTGTAGTTTACGAACCGCATCGCCGAGCGGGTCAGATGCACCACACCGACTCTCGCTATCAACCTCATCGACGGGAGCGCGATCGCTGCCGACTTCCCCACCTCCGCTGCGGTCTATCGCGAGCTGGCGGCGTTCATCGCTAGTTTCGGGACCCTACTGAGGATCGGGGTCGAGGGTATCGGATCCCTCGCCAACAAGCAGACCGAGAGTTGCACAATATAGGAGCATCCCTCGACCATGAAGAGCCCGATTGTTCGGAATGGCGGTGGCCATTCTCGATCCCCACTGGCTCGACCATGTTGCCTATCTGTCCAATGGCGGAGGAAACACTCTTGCTGCCCCAATATTCAGCAGGGCAGCAAGAGTGTGACGCGCGAGTCCTCGTATTACGAGCACTTCCAACGGCCATTTATCCGCATCCAATGTGATATCGCGTCACGCGTCTCATTTCCATACCACCCATCAGTGGAGATACCTTTGGCACCCTGCACCCGAATAAGCGCCTTCCTAGTCTCCGGGCCAAACCAGCCATCAATAGTCACCCCACGCTCTCTGTTGCAGTATTTCAGGGATGCCTGTAGTGCGCGAACAGCGTTTCTATATCCTTTACTTCCCTTCTTGCTAGGGATCGCCTCATATAGCCGACAGTCGGTGGTCACCGTGCGAGATACTCTGGCTCCGCCGGATTCCCGGCGCGCGGGCATTCCCCGATCATCCAAGGTCCCGTTCCATACTGTCAGGTAGCATGGGTCCTTGCTGGTGGCCGCACTGGCCTCCAGGCTGGCAGATGTCGGAACAAGAACCGCGCTGAGCATGAGCGAAGCAATGCCCAATCGCAGCGCTCGCGCCCATCGGTTCGTCGCGCTATCCCGAGTGAAGTTCATTCGATGTTCCTTCCGTTTGAAGATGCGTTCAGCGTACGAGGTGCGTAGGAGCATGCACATCCGGCCTTTACTTGAACTTGGCCCCTCGGACGGGAGGTTCCCAGCCCGCGATTAGGAGTGTTCAGGAGCCGCTAAGGTGCTCTTCCAAAACACCACCATATAGACACGCAGACCGGCGCTCGTGTCGCGGTCACAACAGCAGCCCGTCCACCACCGCTGACCTCGACGAACAGAACAACCTCGGCATAACCGCAGACGCGGCATAACACACGCGGCGGGCTGACCGGGTTCGGTGAAGCGATCGAAGCGACCTAGCCCAGATCCACGACTCAGACGTAGGGTTCATCTGAGCCGTTCAGCAATGCAGTTCGTGAACTACAAGAACCGCAAAGCTGTCGCCGCAGCCCTCAAGCCGATCTACCATGGCCTTGACCCCGTTTGGTGGACACGGGGTTATGCGGCTTGAAGTTCGGCCGCGGGTTGGTTGTAGTGTTGCAGTTCGAACTGGACGGGGCTGATTTGCCCGAGCGCTGAGTGTCTGCGGCGGCGGTTGTAGCGGTCCTCAATCCAGGCTCCGACTGCTTTGCTGGCACCCGCTTTGGTAGCGGGCGGGGCAAGGTCGCGGTGCCCAACACCCCACCCCCGGATCAAGGAGCGACGTAGCGATGCTCGACCCTCACCAGTTTCTGGTGATGATGAGTGCCCCTGACAATGGGCCCCCTCGAGACAAGACCCCGGAGACGGTGAGCTGTGCCATACAGCCTTCTGGGCTCTGCACTATCGTCTTGACCACGAAGGCTGGCCCCAAGCAATATTCTTTCAAGCCGGGTCGGGTCACGCTCCTGACAGATCCGACCCCTTGCCCGCCCCCGTCTGACGCTCTGGTCGAGGTCTGTGGCCGGGTCTGTCGCCACGTGTCGGAGATGTTGACCTTCAGCGGACCGTCCGGGGCGTGGACGCGGGTGTTCTATCAAACTCGTACCGGCGAGCGTTACCGCACCTTCCCAGCCGCCGAGGTGAGGGTCCTGACCGATGCTGCACAGGCACCCCGAGCCCAGGCCATCCTCGGGTACTGGCGCGATCTGGTGGCGCACCTGCCGCCGCTCAAGGGGGACCCGGATCCGCTCAAGGCCACCTTCCGCACCCTTGACCGAGTACATCCAGAGAGCGCTCTCGCGCACTACCTGAGCGCCGCACCCATCATTGCGGATCCAGACACCCCACCGCCACTGTTTCCCTTCGATTCCAACGTGAGCCAGCGCCAAGCATTGCTACAAGCGCTCACGTATCCGGTGTCGGTGATCGATGGCCCGCCGGGCACCGGCAAGACTCAGACCATCTTGAACCTCCTGGCCACCTTGGTCGCTACTCCTGGGACCACGGTGGGCGTCGTGTCAGCCAACAATGCCGCCGTCGACAATGTACGAGACAAGTTTACTGAGCTGGGGTTCGGCTATTTGATTGCGAACCTGGGTAATTTGCGAAGGAAGGCTGCCTTCTTCGCTGCCCAGGCCGAACGGAATGCCGTCGTGGATGCGCTCGTGGCCTCCCCAGACCCCCACGATCCGGAGGAGCCGATCACCACCGAAGGACTGCAGCGGCTCAGCAAACGCATTGAACGCCTCCAACACCAGCAGCGCGCCCTGGCGCAAGCACGTCAGGACCTACGGGCCCATGAACTGGAGTTTGCCCACTTCACCCACTACCTCACCGGGCATGAGGTCAATGACCTGGATGGGGTGACGTTGCTGAGCCGGGATTCCGATCGCATTCTCGATTACCTCGCTG
>JBKEBU010000001.1:0-1897 GCA_047973325.1 Propioniciclava sp.
CAATTGTGGACGCGGGTGGACTCAAACCGAACACCTGGCAGAGGTCCGAGCGACTCGGTTCCGCATGGGAACAGGCGAAACTCGATGTTGGTGACGAGCCGCAATGCCTCGTCGAGGCCGAGGCGGGGGTCGTAGCGAGCCCTAGGAGACGGACTAGAACACCCCTGACGGACAGCCAAGTGGACGCTATTAGAACTGCCCGAGCGAACGGTGAGAGCGTGGTGTCGATCTCTCGGCGGTTCGGTGTGCATCGGATGACGGTGTGGACCCACACGAAGGACTTGCTGCCGTGAGCCGGAGTGGGACAGTGTCCGCTAGTTGAGGCCGGTGGAGGCCTCCGGGCGGGTAGTCGCCACCGACAGCGGGGTGATGCTGGACGTCGGCCACGATCGTGCGCCTTCAGGCAAGCGGCCGATCCTGCGGACCAACCCGCACCACAGGCGATTCACTACCCGTACGGGACTGATCCAAGGACGGTTTGACCCTCGCTCCAGAGCAGGGTTCAGGAACGAGGCGACGATGCGTGTCAAGGTTGGCGGTCAAGAACCCAGCGCAGGGTTTATGACCTCAGTCTGGAACTGCGGCGGCATGCGGTCATCGTTAGTGCGAATGATGTGGACAAGTCGTCGATCCTCCGATTGCTGCACCTGAGGTTGGGGTCGTCACGGCTAGCTTGGATCAGGCTCTCTCCCTGCTGACCTAGGTGACTCCGAGCAGGCACTGATGGTGGAAATCATCTGGACCGACTTCACCGATAAGAACAGGGCCGCGTTCCCCGCCGAAATCAGCGTCACTGAGGACCAAGAGAGCGAGTCGTTGTGGGTTCAGACGACCGCAGAGCTTCATCCTGAGGATGACGAGGCGGTGACCGTACGCGGTGGTTTCCCGAGAGCGACCACGAGCGTGTCCCGAGCCGTGAACAGCTTGACGCGTTCGGCTGGAGCTCAGCAGTCAGACGGCGTGCGACAACTTTTTGGCTATGACTCTGTTCGACCTCGCCATCCGGAGTGTCTTCTCGTTCTCGCCAAGGTCTGCCGATTCGAGGTGAGTCCGCACTGGGCTCATTGGCCCGTCGGGATGGCAGCAGAGGAGGCGCGGCAAGACCGCGCAAGGCCACCGTCGGAGTACATGACCTGCGGGGTGCCGTGGATACCAAACGCGTCGAACATCATCTCTTTCGCGAGGATCCCGTCTTCGCAGGCATGTACGACCTGGCCGACAATGTTGCGGGAGAAGATGTCGATCATCACGTACGCGTCGTAATAGGTGCCCTTGACCGGGCTGGCGAGCTTCGTGATGTCCCAGCTACAGACCTGACTTGGTGCGGTCGCTACCAGCCCCGGGATCTTCCACAGCGGGTGCGACGCTTGCCGTCGCCGTTCCCGGACCTGCGCGTTTCTGGGCCAGTACCTGGAACATCATCGACACCGAACCGACGTACTAGCCACGTTTGAGCAGAATCGCCTAGACCTGCAACGGCGGCTTGTCGACGAACTCATCGCTATTGAGCACCTCCCGCACCCGGGCTCGCTCCGCGCAGGACAGCTTGTTCACCGGCTCAGTGCGCGGCGCCGGCTCGGCTTTCGGGAAAGGGCCTTCGCGCGCGGTACCCCGTCAGCTCCGCGGCCTGCCGGGTCGACACGCGCGCCCCGGCCAGGTCCTGGGAGGCCCCCATAAGCGCGTCCTGGGATACTTGTCGGTGTCCGCGCTCTCGGAGATCTGCTCCAAGAGCGCGTGCAGGTTTTCCCATGATCCCCAACGCGGCTTCCGCGGTATCACGCTCCTTCTCGGCCTTGAGCAACTGCGCCCTCAGCCGGGCATTCTCGGCCTGCACCGCCGATGGGCGCCCGATCATCTCACCTGGACGCTTGCCCTCCAGCAGGCCCGTGTCACGCTG
>JBKEBU010000055.1:0-17541 GCA_047973325.1 Propioniciclava sp.
CCACCGACGCCCCGCTTCGAGGTTCCCCCGGATAGATAGGTGACAACTGGCGGGGACGGTAGCAACAACGGATGCTTCTGTGTGGCAGGGGTAGTTGGTTGCTGACGCAACGCCCCTCACGAACGGTGTGAATCTGTGAGTCGTCCCCCGATGATCCCGGCGGCGTTCGCGGTGACCCCGACCGGCCCGAATCAAGTGTGGCAACTGGACTTCAGCGAGTTCGAGGCCACCACCGGCGGGACGTGGCCGATCACCCAATGAAGTTACCCCAAAGTGACCCCGCTGAGGGATCAGAAAACCCTCACCCGAAGTCAGGTAAGGGTCCTCGTGGTGGGCCTAACTGGACTTGAACCAGTGACCTCCGCCTTATCAGGGCGGCGCTCTAACCATCTGAGCTATAGGCCCGAGTGTTGCACCGAGGACACACTCTAGCGCTCCGTTTGAGGCCCACTCAAATCCACTCAGAGAGCAGCCAGGCTCGTCATCTGTCGCAGCGCTACGAGGCCCCCGGCAATCGGTGGGCGGTCTGGATGTAGCCAATCCCAGCAACCACGTGCAAGGCGACGCCGGTGTACATCAACGCGGTCGCGACCGGGGTCACCGGGGGCCAAGCCGTGACCCCCAGCACCATGAAGACAATGGCGGTGAGCAGCACGGCGGTGCGCCACTTCCCTAGCCAGCTGACGGTGAGCGTCCCGTCCCGGAGACGCCGATGCCCCACCACGACCAGCAGGACATCCACTGCCACGATCACGGCGAGCAGCCACCAGTCCACTGCACCGATCACGGTGAGTGAGACCAGCACCAGCGTGATCCCGAGCCTATCGGCGACCGGATCAAATCCTGCCCCGAACCGCGAGACCTGGCCCAAAGCCCGCGCCAAAAAGCCATCCACCCAGTCGGTGCTCGCCCACACTGCGAACAGCACGACCGGTGTCCACGTTCCGTGGGCAGCGCCGGTCAAGATCATCCAACACAACGGGCCGATAAGCAGAAATCGGGCGAGCGTGATCAGGTTCGGCAGCGTCCACGGGCGCAACTGCGCCGGATCCCCAGTATCCGCAGAGTTGCTGGCGGCGGGATCAGACACCGCTCAGTCCTCAGCGAGGGTAAGCTCCAAACCACCCAGAATGCCCGCGGACAGGTTGTACAGGAACGCGAAGATGGTGCCCAAGGCAGTGAGGAGCACCACATTTACCACGCCCAGCAGCGCCACCGCACCCATCACCTTGTTGGTGTTCACAAAGTCCTGCAACTTCACCGGGGTTTGATCCTGCGGGTTGGAGAGCAGCATCGTCAGACCTGAGTCGATGTAGTCGAACATTCCCGACGCTGAGAGCAGCGTCCAGATGACGTAGACCGCCACCCAACTCATGATGCCGAAGGCGATCGAGAACAAGAACGACGTCTTCATCACCGACCACGGATCGATCCGCGAAATCCGCAGGCGGGCCCGCCGCACCCGCGGACTGGGGCGCTTCGACCCGTCCGGGGGCACCACTGCTTTCGCATCGGCCGAAGCCGCTGACTGGGCTGCGGCCTGCGGCTTCGCGGTGGTGGCCGCACCGGACGTGGCTGCCGAGTTGGGTTTCGCGGGCGTCGGTGACGTGGCTGCAGGCTTCGGCTGGGTCGGTGCTGTGGATTTCGCTGCTGTTTTGGGTTTCTTGCCAGCACTCTCGGTGGGCGCCTGCTCTGCAGGAGCCGTGCCCTGTGGCTTGGTCGCTGCCGGGGGGGTCTTCTTAGAATTCTGCCCCTTCGGCTTCACGGAGACCCCCGTGCGCGGCGACACCGACGCCTCCACTGGCTTCGGCTTACTCACCTTGGTCCTCCTTCGTGCCGATGGTCGGGTCGGCTACGGTTGATGCTCCTGCCTCCACCGTAGCCGGTCCGGATGCAGTCGGGGACTCCCCTTTCTCAGGTATTGCCTCATTGTCCACAACAGGGCCCTCATCGGATTCCGGGTACAGCGCGATCACCGCCACTGCATCACCCGTAGACAGGCCGACAAATTTGACGCCCATGGTGTCGCGTCCCTTGGCCGGAACATCCGCCACCGAGGACCGGATAACCTGCCCTGATTCCTTAATCGCAAGCACCTCGTCATCTGCGGCCACCACGAGCCCGCCTACCAGTGAGCCCCGGTCGCTATTGAGCTTCATAGCCTTGATTCCTAACCCGCCCCGGCCCTGCACCCGGTACTCACTGACAGCAGTCCGCTTGGCAAAACCACCATCGGTCACGGTGAAGACATACCTAGAGTCCTCGTTCATCTCAGCATCAATCACCGCCATCGAGAGCAGCGCATCATCAGTGCGGAACTTCATCCCGGTGACTCCGGAGGTGGCACGGCCCATCGGCCGGGCTTGGTCATCGGTGGCGTGGAACCGAATTGCCTGACCCTTCCGGCTGATCAGCAGGATGTCGTCGTCGGCCGAGCAGATCTGCGCACCTATCAGCTCGTCGTCGTCCTCACGGAAGTTGATGGCGATCAACCCAGCCTGCCGGGGGGAGTCGTAGGCCGTCAGATCTGTCTTCTTGATAAGACCACGCTTGGTCGCCAACAGCAGGTAGGGCTTGTCCTCATAGGAGCGAATGGCGAGCACTCCAGCAATCTTCTCCTCCGGCAGGAAGCTCATCAGCCCGGCCACGTGGCCACCCTTGGCATCCCGGGAGGCCTCCGGAAGTTGCCATACCTTGGTCCGGTACACCCGGCCGAAGTTTGTGAAGAACAACAACCACTGATGGTTGGACGAGGTGAACAGGTGTTCCACCTCATCGTCGGCGCGCAGCGTTGCCCCCCGGACGCCCTTCCCACCGCGCTTCTGCACCCGATACTGGTCGGTCCGGGTTCTCTTGACGTAGCCACCCACGGTGATGGTGACCACCATGTCCTCATCGGGAATCAGATCCTCATCGGACAAATCACCATCGGCAGACACTATTCGGGTCCGGCGCTCATCACCATATTTGTCGGTGATCTCCTGCACCTCAGTAGCCACTATCTGCCGCTGCCGTTCCGGCCGGGCCAGAATGTCCTTGAAGTCGGCGATCTGCCGTTCCCGCTCGGCCAACCTGTCAACGATCCCCTGAATCTCCATGGCTGCCAGCCGCCGTAGCTGCTGGTCGAGGATATTCGTAGCTTGGGCATCGTCGATGTCGAGCAGGTCCTTCAAACCCTGTCGGGCCTCATCCGCGGTCCGCGACGCCCGAATAAGAGCGATCACCTCATCCAGCCGGTTGAGCGCCTTGACCAGTCCCCGATCCAGGTGGGCCTTCGTTTCGGCATCCTCGAGACGGTACTGAGTCCGCCGTTGGATCACCTGAATCTGGTGACGCACCCAGTAGCGCAGGAACTGATCCAACCGCAGGGTGCGGGGTACATCGTCGACCAGGGCGAGCATGTTGCAGCCAAAGGTGTCCTGGAGCTGGGTGTGCTTGTACAGGTTATTCATCACCACCCGCGGCTGAGCATCCCGTTTGAGGACTATCACCAACCGCTGCCCGGTACGCGCCGAGCTATCATCCCGAATGTCAGCAATCCCGGTGAGCCGACCGGAGTTCACCAGATCGGCGATCTTGAGTGCCAGGTTGTCCGGATTGCACATGTGTGGCAGCTCGGTGACCACCAACTGCGCTCGGCCGCGAGAATCCTCCTCGATCTCGATGACCGCCCGCATGATCACCGAACCCCGCCCGGTGCGGTAGGCCTCGTCGATACCCTGACGACCGACGATGAGCGCCCCGTTGGGGAAATCCGGCCCCTTGATCCGTTCCATGCACGCCTCCAGGGTCTCCTCAGGCGTGGCTTCGGGACGGCTGAGCATCCATTGGACGGCGTCGTTGACCTCGAGCAGGTTGTGGGGTGGGATATTCGTCGCCATCCCGACGGCGATTCCGGTTGACCCATTGACCAGAAGATTGGGGAATCGGGCCGGGAGTACTGTCGGCTCCATTTCCCGATTGTCATAGTTGGGCTGAAAATTGACGGTGTCCTGGTCGATGTCGCGGACCATCTCCATGGCCAGCGGAGCCATCTTGCACTCGGTATACCGCATGGCTGCGGCGCCGTCATTGCCCGGCGATCCGAAGTTGCCTTGGCCGGCCACCAGCGGATGCCGCATCACCCACCGTTGCGCCAATCGCACCAAGGTGTCATAGATGGCTGAGTCACCATGTGGGTGATATTTGCCCATGACATCACCGACGACCCGCGAGCACTTGTTCCAGCCCCGATCCGGGCGATATCCGCCGTCATACATGGTGTAGAGCACCCGACGATGCACGGGCTTAAGTCCGTCGCGCACATCTGGCAGTGCCCGTCCCACGATGACGCTCATGGCGTAGTCGAGGTAGCTGCGCTGGATCTCGTCGTTCAGCTCAACCTCAGCCACCCGACCGGTCATCGCTTCGACGGCGTCCTTGTCTTCCGCGATGACTGCCACTGGTGATTCTCCAGCATCGGGGCGAAAAGCATCGGGACGATCCAACTCGTCGTCAAGGCGGGGATCGGGCTCTGGTGGCGAAGGTGGCGACGTTGGTGGCTCCTCGCCGGACCCGGTTCCGGGCTGATTGGTGGTGTCGTCACTCATGGGTCAGGATTCCTGTCGGTTCGGGCGGAGGAACGCTAATTCAGCGTTCCTTAAATGTCGAGGAAGCGGACGTCTTTGGCATTGCGCTGAATAAAGCTCCGGCGCTGCTCGACGTCTTCGCCCATGAGGATGCTGAACATTTCGGAGGCAGCAGCAGCGTCCTCCAGGGTCACCTGGAGCAAGGTACGTTGCTCTGGATCCATGGTTGTATTCCACAGGTCTTCGGCGTCCATCTCCCCCAGGCCCTTGTATCGCTGAATCGGGTTGATCTGCGGCAGTTTCTTGCCCGCATCCAGGCCTTCTGTGCGCAACTGGTCACGCTGCTCATCGGTGTAAGCCAGCTCATGGGCAGCATTCGTCCATCGAAGTCGGAACAAAGGCGGCTGAGCCAAATATACATTGCCTGCACTTATCAGCGGCTTCATGAACCGGAAGAGCAGCGTCAACAACAGCGTGCGAATGTGCGCTCCATCGACATCAGCATCGGCCATGAGCACGATCTTGTAATAGCGCAGCCGTTCGGGGTTGAAATCTTCGTGGACCCCAGTGCCGAGCGCATTGATTATGGCCTCGACCTCTTTGTTGGCCAAGATCTTATCAAGCCGGGCTTTCTCGACGTTGAGGATCTTGCCACGGATCGGGAGGATCGCCTGGGTGCGGGGATCCCGGCCGCCGCGCGCCGAGCCACCAGCAGAGTCGCCCTCGACGATGAAAACCTCGCACTCCTTGGGTTCCCGGGAGGAGCAGTCGACCAGCTTGCCCGGCAAGCTGCCTGACCCAAGCAGTCCCTTGCGGTTCCGCGCCATGTCGCGGGCTTTGCGGGCCGCTATCCGGGCCTGCGCAGCCGCTTGGGCCTTGCGAATTATGTCCTTGCCCTCAGCGGGATTTTTCTCGAACCAGTCACCCAGCAGGTCATTGACCACCTTCTGCACGAAGCTCTTGGCCTCGGTGTTACCGAGCTTAGTCTTGGTCTGACCCTCGAACTGCGGTTCACCCAATTTTATCGAGATTATCGCAGTGAGCCCCTCGCGGATATCGTCCCCTGAGGGCCGGTCCTCGGGCTTCTTTATAAGACCCCAGGTAGCCCCCCACCGATTCACGGTATTTGTGAGCGCGGACCGGAACCCCTCCTCGTGGGTGCCACCCTCATGAGTGTTGATAGTGTTCGCAAAGGTGTGCACACCTTCGTTGAAGGAGTTGTTCCACTGCATCGCAACTTCGAGCTGCATAGACTGGTCAGCGGTCTCAGATTCGATGGCGATGACCGTCGGATGGATGGTTTCCTTAGACCCGGTCAGATATCTGACGTAATCGATAAGTCCATCGTCGTAGCGGAAGCTGATGACCGGTGAATCCTCGGCGGCCTCGGCGAAGTCGTCGAGGCTGTCTGATCCTTCAGGCTGTTTGCTGGGTCGTTCGTCCCGCAGGGTGATCGTCAGCCCTTTGTTGAGGAAGCACATCTCCCGAAAACGGGTGGCCAGCGTTTCGAAGTTGTAGTGGGTGGTCTCGAAGATATCACTCGAGGCATAAAAGGTGACGGTGGTACCGAGCTCATCGGCTGATGTTAGTGCTGCCCGGCGCTCCAGATCAGCGTCGGGCGTGCCCAAGCTGAAGCCCTGGTGCCAGTGATAGCCATCGCGTCGTACATCGACGCTCAGCCGATCTGACAGGGCGTTCACCACCGAGGCACCCACCCCATGAAGTCCGCCAGATACCTTGTATCCCCCGGCCCCAAACTTGCCCCCAGCGTGCAACACCGTCAGAGCCAACGTGACCGCAGGGATCTTCTCCTTGGGATGCAGGTCGACCGGGAAGCCACGGCCGTTGTCGGTAACCCGGACTCCGTCGTCGGGTAGCAGCGTCACCTCGATGTGATCGGCATAGCCTGCCAACGCCTCGTCAACCGAGTTGTCCACGATCTCGTAGACCAGATGGTGCAGCCCGCGTTCGCCGGTGGAACCGATATACATGCCCGGACGCTTACGCACAGCCTCCAGGCCCTCGAGCACCTGGATGGCGCTGGCGTCATACTTGCCCGCCTCCACCGTGGTGGATGAAACCTTCGGCCCGGTCTGTGACTCGGTCACCCGCTACCCTCTCCCCACACGAAGCGCCGTCTAGCAGGATGCTGCAGACGGCGCTTTCTGAACCACCACTATTCTAGCCGGTCCACCCCGAATTTCGGGGTAGATTGACCGTCAGATGGGCACTCATACCCGCGGAAACGGCGTCAGCGGTCCCGAACTCCCCTCTCAAGGACCCCCTCCCTAGCTTCTGGGGCATACGGACCTCTCAGGGGCGAAACCTAGTGCTGGCCACTCTCCACCACCAGGGTCACGATCCAGCCGATGTTCTCCCTCCTCCAAGCCGAAGGCAATCAGCCGTAGGTATCACGGGGGCCGCGGCCACGCACCGTCCGCGGGCCACGCTTCCAACTCGGGGCCTCCGGGCCCAGCACCGTGACCAGCCGGATAGTGCCCTCCCCCAAGGAGGAGTTCATCCGGGCCACCAGCTGCGGGGCCATCAGCCGAAGCTGGGACGCCCACGCCGTAGATGAGGTGCGCACCTTCAGCACCCCATCCCGGTAGCTCTCCGGGGTTGAATGTTCTGCCACCGCCGCACCAACCAGCTCAACCCAACGGCCCAACAGCAGATGCACATTTATCTCAGTGCCCCAGCCGCGGTCACTGATCACCCCTTCCAGGGCATCCCCCACACTGACTGGATCCCCCGCACGCCGCCGTGAACCGGATCCGCCACGCTGACGCTTGCGTGGGGTCCGCCGGGAGGCATCCGGGACACTACGACCAGCCGCGGCAGCGATCCGCCGGGCCAGATCCAACCCCGTCGGGTCAGAAACTGGCTCGGGAGTCCGGTCAACATCCTCACCGGAACCCGACGACCCATCCGGTGGCACATCAGTCATCACGCCTGACCTCACCGGCATCTATGAGGTAACGCCGCCCCATCAAGGTAGCGGGCACATCCGCAGGAACTGCGGCAGTGATAAGCACTTGCTCAGCCGCCGCGATCCGCTCAGCCAACCGGGTACGACGCACGTCATCCAACTCAGCGAAGACATCGTCGAGGATCAACACTGGCTCCACACCTTCGGTCTGCAACAGGCCATAGCCCCCCAACCGCAGCGCCAGCGCAAAAGACCACGACTCACCATGGGAGGCATAGCCCTTGGCTGGCATCGGCCCCAAGCTGAGCTGGATGTCATCGCGATGCGGCCCCACCAAGCTGACCCCCCGGGCGATCTCCTCGCGCCGCCGCTGCTCCATCCGATCACGCAAGATCCCAGCCAGGTCATCCGGGGTCGCCTGGGCCAATTCCCCGGCCACCTCGCCCGGTCCAGGGTGCGGATCCAAGCCCAGGCCGGTGGATCTGTAAGCCACCTGCACCGTGTTATTCGTCGGCGCGATCGCCGCATAGGATGCCGCCACCAGGTCGGCCATGTCTGTCAACGTCTGCAGCCGGGCATGCACCAACTCCGCACCTACCCGGGCCAGCTGATAATTCCAGATCTCCAAGGTTGAGTCGGCGTTCTCGTCGTCGAGCCGGGATCGGCGCTGGCCAGACATCGACTTCAGCAACGCCGAACGCTGACGCACCACCTTGTCGTAGTCGGCCCGGACCCCCGCCAGCCGCGGCCAGCGTTGCGTGATCAGATCATCGACGAACCGGCGCCGGGCCGATGGATCCCCTTTGACCAAGGCCAGGTCTTCGGGTGAGAACAACACCACCCGCAGCGCTCCCAGCAGATCGCGAGGGCGCTTGAGCGGCGCCCGGTTCAGGGACGCCCGATTCGCCCGACCAGCGTGGATCTCGACTTCCAGGGACAGGGCCCGACTATCCTCGGCCGAGGCTTGCACCCGGGCCCGGAGCACGGCCCGTGGGGCACCCAGGCGAATCAGCGGCGCGTCCGCGGCAACCCGATGGGACCCGAGAGTGGCCAAGTACTCAACCGCCTCCACCAGATTGGTCTTCCCCTGACCGTTCCGTCCGGTCAGGGTGGTCACACCCGGGACGAAATCCAGTTCGGCCAGCGTCCAGGAGCGGAAATCCGCGAGGTGCAGGTCGGTGATGAACACGTCACTGCGGCAGGCGCATCAACATGATCACGTGCTTGTAATCCTCCAGAGGTTCCCCATCGATGTCGGTCAGGGGTGTCAGGAGGCAGGGCTTTCCCGGCGCTGTGAACGCGAAGTTCACATAGGGGGTATCCAGCGCGTTGAGCGCGTCCAACAGGTAGTGGGGATTGAAGCCAGCGGCAGACATCACCAGACCCTCGCCAGTTTCATCGACGACGGTCGCCGAGACCGCTTCGACAGCACGGGCCTGATCTCCGGTGGCAGCCTCCAAGGTTATCTGCTCATCGGCAATAATCATCCGCAACGAGGTATTGCGTTCTGCCACCAGCGCCACCCGTTTCACGGCGTCAATCACCTCGACGGTATTCGCCCGCACAGTCACGCTGGGCTGGACACTCATCAGATGGCGCACTTTCGGAAACTCGCCATCCAGCAGTCTGGTGGTGGTCTCGCGGACACCATTGGTACCTTCACCAGCGAAACCGATCAGCCCATCACCGCTCTCGGCTGCAGCCAGGCTCAGCGTCACCGCATCCCCGGATGTCATCGACTTCGACGACTCCGACAGCACCCGCGCCGGCACCAATGCCGCGCCTTCGGCCTGGGCGGACGTGGGCCGCCAGGGAAGTTCCTTCAGAGCCATCCGATACCTATCTGTCGCCAGCAGCGAGAGGGTATCTCCATCGATCTCAACCCGCACGCCGGTGAAGACCGGGAGCAGTTCATCCCGGCCAGCGGCCACAACTACCTGACTGACCGCCTGTGCAAAGACCTCTGGGGCAATGCTCCCGGTCTCCTCCGGCATCGTTGGCAGGTCGGGATACTCCCCCACGGGGAGGAGTTGCAAGGTGAATCGGGCGCTGCCGCAGGTCAACTCCATGCTGCTGGCATCCGCCGACAGATCCACCGGCTTCGCTGGCAGGCTGCGGGCGATATCGGCGAGCAGTCGACCAGAAACCAGGACCAGACCCTCCTCAGTGACCTGAGCTGGCAGCGTTACCTTAGCTGAGGTCTCGTAGTCGAAGCTGGACAGCACCACCTGATCTCCGGAGGCCTCCATGCGGAGCCCGGCGAGGATCGGCACGCTTGGCCGGTTCGGCAGGCTCCGGGCGACCCACTGGACAGCATCTGCCAACACGTCGCGTTCGACTCGGATCTTCACGTGTGTTTCTCCCTTGTCCTGACTGCCGATTGATCATATCGACTCATCTGAGTCGCAGAGGCGTTCTGCGACCTCAGCGTCCTGCCCCATGATCCCATGCCCATCGGGGCTGGTGGGTCTATCCCGGCCAGGGAACGTTCTGATGGCACTGATTGCACAGGGATGCGGTCTGGGTACTTCAATGGTGAGAGATAGTTGTTTAGTCATAGTCATCATCACGGTTGTGGATGCTGTGGATAGCCGGCGATCCTGCCTGAGATGGCGGAGAGTCGGTCGTGGATCGGCTGTGGAGAGGGTCTGGGGATCCGATCCGGATGCTGTGGACCTGGCCGAGACCGGTCCTCACTTTCCACAGTAGTAGGGCAGTCTCCACAGGGAACCTGTGGACAACGCCCTGGGCAGACTTGGTGGGAAACCTGGGTGAGTGGGTGGAACAGCTGGCTGCCGACACCACTGCCGATACCGCTGGGGACGGGTGTGAGTCAGGTGGCTGACCACTGGCTGATAGATCTCAACGGCCGGAGGCGGCCGCCTGCTTGATCCGGTTGGTCAACTCGGTGACCTGATTGTAAATGGCCCGGCGCTCGGCCATCAGCTGTCGGATCTTCTTGTTGGCATGCATCACGGTGGTGTGATCGCGACCGCCGAAGAGTCGGCCGATAGCCGGCAGGCTGAAGTCTGTGAGTTCGCGGACCAAGTACATCGCGATCTGCCGGGCGGTCACCAGGACGTGAGTCCGGGCCGGTCCACACAGATCGTCGAGAGAGATATTGAAGTAGTTGGCGGTCTCGCTCATTATCAGCGCGGGGGTGATCTGGGTCTCGACCCCATCGGGGATCAGGTCTTTGAGGACCTCTTCGGCCAAGTGGAGATCCACCGCCTGCTGATTGAGGCTGGCAAAGGCAGTCACCCGGATCAGGGCACCCTCGAGCTCGCGGATGTTGCTGTCTATCTTGCTGGCGATGAACTCGAGGACTTCCGGTGAAGCAACCAGCTGCTCGGCGGTGGCCTTCTTGCGCAGGATGGCGATCCGGGTCTCCAGATCGGGGGGCTGGATATCTGTCAGCAGGCCCCACTCGAAGCGGCTGCGAAGCCGGGGCTCGAGCGCCTCCAGTGCCTTCGGCGGCCGGTCCGAGGTGAGCACAATCTGCTTCTGCGCATTGTGCAGCGTGTTGAAGGTGTGGAAGAACTCTTCCTGGGTCTGGATCTTCGCCTCCAGGAACTGGATGTCGTCGATCAGCAAGACGTCGATGTCGCGATAGGTACGGCGGAACTCGGTGGTGCGGTTCTCCGAGATGGCGTTGATGAAGTCGTTGGTGAGCTCCTCGGTGGAGACATACTTCACCTGCAGGTGGGGGAGGTACTTGCGGACATAGTGTCCGATGCCGTGGAGCAGGTGGGTCTTCCCCAAGCCAGACTCGCCATAGATCATCAGCGGGTTATAGGACTTGCCCGGAGCTTCACCGACGGCGACGGCGGCGGCGTGAGCAAATCGGTTTGAGGAACCGATGACGAAATTGTCGAAGGTGTACTTGGGGTTGAGCCGATCGCTCTGGTTGGGCGGGACCGCAGACGATGATCCATCAGATCCCAGGCCGTGAGTCGGGACGTTGAGTGGCAGCAGCGGCTCGGCTAGGTCGTCATCCTCGATACTGGGATCCACCGACACCGCCAGCCGAATATCGCGGCCATGATGCTGGGTGAGGAGCTCTTCGATCCAGGCTCGGTTCCGGGTTTCTATGCGATCACGGCTGGTGTCGTTGGGGACGGCGACGAGGAACGTGGATTCGTGGAGTGCTAGAGGTTTGACAGTGCGGAGGCGCCCGCGGGTGGGAGTGTCAGCCTGCTCAAGCACGTGACGCCAAGCCAGATCGAGCGACTGTGCCAACTCCTCTGGACCCATCGAACCCCTCTCGAATCACCCGGCCGTCCACACCGTTGTCCACATGGTGTGGACAACGCGCAGATCGCGAGGTGCGAACCTCCGCGCAGGGGGAAATCGGGCGGTCAGGGAGTTACGCTAGCTGTTTCGCGTTCCGGCCGCAAATGGGCCGGGATCAATCGAGCAACTCTCGGCGTGTCTGCTCGACTTCGCTGCTTCCAGGACCATGAGTTGCCTCGCAGGGGGGCAGCCACGTATTGTTTGACGGTCGCCTACGCGGCGGCGCCTGTGTCCACGTGGGCGCAGTCCGTCCCTGTATGACTGATTGGTGGGAGCTCTCGTGAGCAAGCGCACTTTCCAGCCGAGTAACCGGCGTCGCAGCCGTACCCACGGTTTTCGGCTTCGCATGCGGACCCGTGCCGGCCGCAGCATTCTGTCGGCGCGCCGCCGCAAGGGCCGCGAACGCCTCGCTGGCTGACCGGTCAGCCACAGGTGCTGCCCGCCAAGGCACGGCTCACCAAGCCGGCAGAGTTCCGGTCGGTGATGCGGGGTGGGGTCCGAGTGGCGCGTGACACCGTCGTGGTGCACGCCCTGCCTCGATCCACACCGCCGTCACGGGCCGGTTTCGTGGTGTCCAAGGCGGTCGGAAATGCAGTGACCCGTAATCGAGTCAAACGTCAGCTCCGTCATCTGGTGGCTGCAGAGCTTGCTACCAGCCAGCTGCCGGTGGACGCTGTCATCCGTGCACTCCCCCGGGCGGCGACCGGCTCCCTGGGCCGTGATTTCAGCCAAGCCTGGGCTGCCAGTCAATCGCGAGTTCACCCAGGATGAAGTATTTGTTGATAGCGCTGTTGCGCGGCTATCGAGCCATCGTGAGCCCGCTCTATGGCGATGTTTGTAAGTTCTATCCCACGTGTTCTGCGTATGCGCTGGATGCGGTTTGCACCCATGGTGCGCTGCGGGGTTCGTGGTTGTCCATGAGGCGCTTGGTGCGCTGTCATCCGTGGTCCTTGGGCGGGTACGACCCCGTCCCGGGCTCACCCTCTGCAGAGGTTCATAGTGTTTGAGGCTATTGGCGGCTTCTTTGACCTGATCATGCAGCCCATCTACTGGGCGATCTCCGGCATGCTCGTGGGATTCCATTGGCTCTACAGCCAAGCGATGGATCCCGGCTCTGGTCTGGTGTGGTTCCTGACCATCGTCTCGATGACGGTGGTGATCCGGACGCTGATGATCCCGCTGTTCGTGCGGCAGATAAATAGCTCCCGCAAGATGCAGTTGGTTGCCCCGAAGGCCAAGGCGCTTCAGGAGAAGTACGGCAGCGACCGGGAGCGCTACGGACAAGAGGTGATGAAGCTCTACCAGGAAGAGGGCGTCAATCCGGCTGCGTCGTGCCTTCCCCTGATTTTGCAGATGCCAATCTTCATCGGCCTGTTTACGGTGCTCAACGGGGCCTCCCGGGGAAACGCGGTGGGCTCCTTCTTCCGGGAGAATCCCGACTTGGTGAGCTCTTTGCAGAACGCCACCCTGTTCGGGGCGAAGATCTCTGGGACCTTCCTGCCGATAGCTGGGTGGGGGGCGACCCAATGGGTGGCGCTGGTCTTGATCCTGTCGATGACCGCGACGCTGTTCATCACCCAGCTGCAACTGATGCGTAAGAACATGCCCCCGGAGGCGCTGGAGGGCCCGATGGCCCAGCAGCAAAAGCTGATGATCTACATCTTCCCGGTGATGTACCTGTTCATGGGGGTGAACATCCCGATTGGCGTCATGATCTACTGGCTGGCCTCGAACGTGTGGACCTTGGCGCAGCAGTACATCCTGATTCACAACAACCCCACGCCCAATACACCGGCCTTCATCGACTGGGAGGAGCGGATGCGGAAGAAGGGCAAAGATCCCGATGCCATGATCCGCCAGCGCCAGGCCAAGATGCGCGGCGGCCGTCGCCCCGCAGCCACCTCAGCGTCGGATCCGACCACGGTAGCCCGGCAAGGGAAGGCCGGACCCACCTCGCGACCGGCCGATGAGGTTAACGGTAGCGAGGCTGACAAGAAGCGCGTGCAACGCCAACAACCAACCCGGAAATCGAGGGCGTCGCGCAAACAGACGCGCCCCAATGCCCACCCAGACACCACGAAGGAGTGAGATGACGCAGGAAGCAACCTCTGACGTCACAGCACAGTCAGCACCGGAAGCAGATGCAGCTGAGGTGAAGACACCGGAGATGGAGACGGACGCTCCCCGGGTGAGCAAACGGGAGGAGAACCTCACCAACGAGGGCGAGATAGCGGCGGACTACTTGGAAGAGCTGCTGGATATTGCCGATCTGGATGGGGACATAGACACCTACAACGAGGGTGGGCGAGCGCACGTTTCGGTGCTGACCGAATCCACGGTGCTGGTCGGTAAGGATGGCGAGGTTCTGGAGGCTCTTCAAGAACTATCCCGGCTAGCGGTGATGACTGAAACCGGGCATCGGAGCCGGTTGATGCTCGATATTGCCGGCTATCGGGATCGGCAGAAGGCGTCGTTACGGGATCTCGCGGCCGACGCTATCGAGGAGGTCAAGTCATCGGGCGAGCCGGTGCGGTTGTCGGCCATGAATCCGTATCAGCGCAAGATCGTGCATGATGCCATCGCCGAAGCCGGTCTGGTGAGTGAATCCGAGGGGGAGGAACCCAATCGCCGGGTGGTCGTTCTCCCGAAGCCCTAAGGTGGGTCCTATCCCAGGTGATCTTCCCGGAGCGGCTCTATTCGGGGCGGCGTTGCCGGTGGCGGTGGAGTATGCCCGGCTGTTGTCGACCGACGGGGTGGAGCGAGGGCTTCTTGGCCCGCGGGAGGTTCCCCGGATCTGGGAACGTCACATCCTCAACAGCACCGTGATCGAGGCATTCGTGCCGCAGGGGGCACAGGTGGTCGATGTTGGCAGTGGTGCCGGTCTTCCCGGTATTCCGCTGGCCATCCTCCGGCAGGACGTCACAGTTACCTTGCTGGAGCCACTGTTGCGGCGCACTGTATTCCTGAGTGAGGCCGTGCAGGCCTTGGGAATCGCTGACCGGGTGGAGATCGTACGCGGGCGCGCCGAGGACCACTCCCGTCGGTATGACGTCGTCACCGCACGTGCGGTGGCACCGATGTCCCGATTGGTGCCCTGGTGTCGTCCGTTGCTGCGGTCCGCAGGGAGCTTGGTGGCGCTCAAAGGGTCTAGTGCCGAGGAGGAGGTGGCCGCCGCGAAGCAGATCTTGGAGGAGTTGCGACTAGAGGCCAGTGTGCGTCGGCTACGCCCGGTGCCCGAACTCGACGAGACTACGGCGGTCATCGTTCGACAAAGAGATAAGTCGATATAACGGTAAAGATCTATAACGATCTAAAGTTTTATAGTTCTCCGAGTGTCGGCGAACGCGCTCGTCCGGAGAGTCGACGGCGCTGTGGTACCGGTTGCTGAAGTAGAGTGTGTGCTCCGTGATTCGACTCGAGTAGGAGCAGGATGTCGACGAGGCCCGAGGGCGCCACTCCCCCGCCAATCACCTTTGATGAACCCGAGATCCCTGAACCCATAGCCAGCGCCCCGGATGATTTAGCTCCGGGAGCGCAGCGCGAAACCCCCCGGCTCCCCCACCCCTCCCGGCCACGGACCTTCGTGGTTGCCAATCAGAAGGGTGGCGTGGGCAAGACCACCACGGCCGTGAATGTCGCCGCGGCGTTGGCCTTGGGTGGGTTGCGGGTGATGGTGATTGATGTAGACCCTCAGGGCAATGCCACTACGGCCTTGGGAGTTGATCATCCGGAAGGAACGCCAGGCACCTTCGACGTGATGATGGATGGAGCCGCCATCATCGATACTGTGCAACAGTGTCCGGATATCCCGGGCTTGTGGGTGCTCCCGGCAACTATCGACCTGGCCGGGGCGGAGGTTGGGCTGGCAGCCACAGTTTCACGTGAAACTCGGCTGCAGGGCGCGCTCGCGGACTTCTTCGATAGCTTTTACGTGGACTACGTGATCATCGACTGTCCCCCATCACTGGGCCTGCTGACGCTGAATGCTCTCGTCGCTGCCCAGGAGATTCTGATTCCGATTCAGTGCGAGTACTACGCGCTCGAAGGAGTGACCCAGCTACTGCGCACGATCGACCTGGTGAAAGGTCGCCTCAATGACGAACTGGTGCTGAGCACGGTGATGCTCACCATGTTCGACGGCCGCACGAAGCTGAGTGCCCAGGTCTCCAGCGAGGTGCGTGAGCACTTTGCGACCGAAACCTTGGAAACGGTGATCCCCCGCTCCGTCCGGGTGGCCGAGGCTCCCAGCTATGGGCAGTCAGTGCTGAGCTATCAGCTAGCGTCCGTGGGTGCGCAGTCGTACTTGAGCGCCGCTGAAGAGATCGCGGAACGCGGGGCCCAGTAGCACGCCAGACCGGTACCGTTTCACGTGAAACAACCAACAGCCAGAAGTGAGGACTAGTGGCAGCAAAGCAACGCAGCGGTTTGGGGCGAGGTCTGGGTGATCTGATCCGGCCCACCGCAGAAACGACGACGAGCAGTGGGACAGCCGAAGCGGAGGCGCTGGTCAATGCGCCCGCGGGAGCCGCCTTTGTGGAGGTGCCGATCGATGAGATCGTCCCCAACCCCAAGCAACCACGACACGTCTTTGATGAAGAGGATCTGGCTGAACTGGCAGATTCGATTCAGACCGTGGGCCTGCTGCAGCCGATTGTGGTCCGACGGGACGGTGCTGGGTACGAGCTGGTCATGGGGGAGCGCCGCCTCCGGGCGAGCAAGCTGGCGGGGCTGGCGGCGATCCCCGCTATCGTGCGGCAAACCGAGGAGCACGACCTGCTCCGGGACGCCTTGCTGGAAAATCTGCATCGGGTACAGCTGAACCCACTGGAGGAGGCTGCCGCCTATCGCCAGATGCTCGACGATTTCGACTGCACCCAGGATGAACTTGCCATCCGAATCAAGCGATCCAGGCCGCAGATCTCGAACACCATTCGTTTGCTCAGGCTGCCGGCACCGGTGCAACGTCGGGTGGCCGCAGGGGTGCTGTCGGCGGGCCATGCGCGTGCCTTGTTGGGGCTAGAAGATCCGCAAGCGCAGGAGCGCCTGGCTCAGCGGATCGTGGCCGAGGGTCTCAGTGTTCGTGCTGCCGAGGAGATCGTGGCCGTGGGGGAGGGTGCGCAACCTCGACGACAGCGGCGGATGCCCCGGCCACCGACCCCCAGGGCAGCCCACCTCGCCGAGGTCTTTACCGACGTCCTCGATACCCGGGTGAATGTGCAGATCGGCAAGAGCAAGGGGAAGATCACCATTGAGTTCGCGGGGGAGGATGATCTCGATCGGATTCTCACGGTGCTGCGCCAGGGTGTAGATACAAAGAACTAGAGATATAAATCGATAAATAGCTTTGTAGTGACCGCGTTCCGGCCCGGCTGTATCCGGCCCAGACCATGGCTGAGTCCGGGGTCTGGGCCGGGCGTAAGTCGGTCAGGCAGGCAACTCTGGGGTATCGATTCCGGCGGGCGGATTCTGCTGTCCAAGGGCGTTCGTGACACGCGAGGGCTCGTTCCGGGGTGAAGGTCGATGTCTCATAGTCGGAAACCTGGCTCTCGCATCTAAGGTGACGCCTCAGGGGACCAGGGTCGCTAGGGATGCGCTGATTGATGCTGTTCTGTGTGAGGACACGCCGGGCCAGATGAACCGCAACCCCAGATCTGGTGGGTGTACTGGATGTCGATCGCCAGATGTGGGGGAAGCGGTTCGCCCGATCCGGTGCGCCGCAGCCAGGGCATGATTGATCAGTGCATCCCTAGC
>JBKEBU010000147.1:0-5462 GCA_047973325.1 Propioniciclava sp.
ATCCCCTGGGACGGACCGACGCTCTCGATACGGCCTCATTCGCCGGTACCTGGTACGCGAACTATCCCGATCGTTGCGCGGCCGCAGAGACGATCATGGATGCCGTCCTCGCCAGCGGCCGGACCCTCACCATTCACAACCGTATGTCAGCGACCTCGGCGCCTCAATATCGCTTTCCCGAGCGGTTCCAAGAATTCGTGCATCCGGCAGTCACCCACGCCGAGACGGCCAACGTATTCCGGGCCTCTCGATTCGGAATCACCCTCAACACTGTCACCGACTCACGCACCATGTTCGCTCGCCGAGCCTATGAGCTGGCTGCCGCAGGATCGGTGGTCCTGAGCAATACTGCGGCCGGTGTCCAGGAGGTTTTCGGAGACACCGTCATCTACGCTGACCGAGACCCCGAAGCACTCCAGAATCTTGATGAGAGCGACTATCTGGAACGGCAAGTGGCCGCTTTCCGGATCGCGATGCGGAATACCTATCGTCATCGCGCCGAAGAGATCCTCAGCACCGTCGGGATTCCTTTCCAGCCAGCGGCCCAGGTAGACGGATTCACCCTGGTGGATTCCGTGGATGCTCTGCACCGGATCACTGCCATCGCCGCGGATGAGCGGCAGCCGTTCGAGCATGTCATCGGCATCGCGTCGCCCCACCTCCCGCCGACAACCTTCAGGCAGTTCCTCAACAGTCAGACCCCACGGCTCAGCATCATCCGGCTCCGTGACTGGGAGGAAGGGCTGCGCCCCAGATCTTTTCTGCACAGCCCCTACGGGATGTTCTTCGACCCCAACTCTCCCCCTGATGCCAACCACCTTGACGAACTCGTGAGCGTGTCGGTCTTCAGCTCAGTCCCCGTCCGGCGCGCCACCGATGCTCAGCTACGTTTCCGCTACTGCCACACCCGGGACCGCTCTGGCGTGCTCTTTTCCGTAGCGGACATCAACCCAGTCCTTGACCTGGACCACGATCTCTCCGTATTCGAGGTATAGCCCGATGACGTACGACGTATCGATCATTGTCCCGACCTTCAACGCAGTCGGGAAAATGGACCGAATGCTGCGCTCCCTCGAGGACGTCCACACCAAACCTCAATGGCAAGTCATCTTCGTCGATGACTGTTCCACCGACACGACCGCGACCGTTCTCGAGCGGTTTGTCCAGGATCGCCCAACGATGACGTTGCTCCGCATGAGTCGCAACTCGGGCTCCGCGGCCGCCCCTCGCAATCGAGGGCTGGCGGCAGCGGAGGGTGAGTTCGTCTTCTTCCTTGACTGCGATGACGCACTCATCCCGTCCGGGCTCGAGGCAGCACTCGCGCACGCGGCCGATACGCAGGCCGATATCGTGCGAATGCCGCTGCTCCTGCAGGTCCTGGGGGAAATTGAGCGCCGTGTGGATACCATTCCGGGCTGGAACAAGCTCTCGAGGGATACAGATCGGTTGCGGGCCGTGGTCCGGCATCAGAGCCTCACTGCCTCCTGCCTGCTCCGCACCTCCCTCCTGCACGCTCACCACCTGGCCTTCGACCCGCACCTCCGCATCGGTGAGGACATCAGCTTCGTGAGCGCAGCCTTGGCCGAAGCCGACCGTCTGGAGTACGTGGATTTCCCCTGCCGCACCTACGTTCGCCAGGCTACCGCCGACAACTCAGTGACCCAGACCCTCCGATCTTCCGACTTCGCAGACTTCTTCCGCGCTTGGCGCAACGTCCAAGGTGCCCTCGTGCCCAGAGGGGTGTCGTTCATCGCTGAGCATGGTTTTGCGTCGATCTCCTATGCTCTGCGCCAGTATGTATGGTTTCAACTGGAGGAACCCACCCCCGCCGACTTTGCCGTCGGTGTGGAATTCGTGCAGGACTACTGGGACGTGCTGGCCAAGATGCCTTTCCCCGCACGGCAACGAGCACTGCTGCACTCCCTTTTTGCCGACGACCGGGATCAGTTCATCTCTGATGCACGCCGACGCGTGGTGGTGGCCGGACACGATCTCAAGTTCATCGAGGGCTTGATCGGTGAGTTCGAGGTGAACTGGCGGGTGCTCCGCGACAAATGGAGCGGGCATCGCGATCACGATGAGGGGCGCTCGCAGGAGCTACTTGAATGGGCCGATCTTATCGTCGTAGAGTGGCTGCTGGGGGCGGCCGAGTGGTATTCACAACACGTCCGCAGCCACCAGCGACTCATTGTTCGGGCACATCGCTCGGAGGTTGGATCCAGCATCGGCGACGGGGTGCGTTTCGACCGGACCAACGCGGTGGTCACCATCGCCGCCCACTGTTTCAATGACTTCGCTGATCGCTTCGATATTCCGCGGGACCGGCTCCGGCTGATCCCCAACGGCATCGATGTCCGCCGGTTCTTGCCTGGGGATGACACTCAGCGGGATCCCCATCTGCTGGCCATGGTGGGTGCGGTCCCAGCGCTCAAGGGCCTTGCCCGAGCCATTGAACTCCTGCGGCTGCTCCGTGAACAGGACAGCCGGTATCGGCTCGTCGTGGTTGGCAAAGCACCGGAGGAGTACGAGTGGGTCTGGTCGAATCCTGCTCAGCGCGTCTATTTTGAGGCGTGCCGTTCACGGATCATCGAGTGCGGCCTTGAATCCTCCATCGAACACAGCGGCTGGGTTGACCCGGTGGAGATCGTGCAGCAGGCCGGGTTTGTCCTCTCCCTGAGTGACTACGAGGGGCATCAGGTGGCCCCCAGTGAGGCGATGGCTGCTGGAAGCGCTGTCCTGGTTCGTCGCTGGCGGGGGGCCGAGGATTGCTTTCCTCAGGAGCTACTCTTCGAGACTCTCGACGAGGCGGCAGCCCGGATCCAATCCCTCCAGAATCCGCGGCGCCGCCGCGAATACGTGCGCATCGGGACGGCCGACATTCGGGAGCACTACTCCCTCGATCAGGTGGGGGCCCAATGGCGAGCGTTGATGCGTGATGTCGGTGTCTGATCCCGCTGCCGAGCCCGCCCGCAGCGATTCTCGTCGTGACTACTGGGAGCGTTTCTCGGATGAGACCCCCAAGGGGTGGTCCACGGACCTCGTCGACGGCACCCTTCGGATCACCTTGCCCACCGCACTTGAACTGCGGTGGGATGCGGCCGCTCCCCACATGTCCTGGTCGGGTCCGCTGGGAACCGACGGTGGCACCTCCCGCCTCTGGCACAACTCACTGATCTATCTAAAACAGCTCATCACCTTGCCGAACGGCCCGGAAACCGGTGTCCGGGTGTTGCGTTCCCTCACGGACTTCCTGGAGAGTCCCGACGGGGACCTTGCTGTGATTCGCAATGGCAGTCTCGACCATCAGATCGCGCTGCAACTCCGCACCTTGTGCGAGGTGCGCGCCTGGACCCTACATCAGACGGATCCGCTGAGCGCACCGA
Organism: Propioniciclava sp.; assembly: GCA_047973325.1. GTDB lineage: Bacteria > Actinomycetota > Actinomycetes > Propionibacteriales > Propionibacteriaceae > Propioniciclava. The sequence continues at coordinate 3,384 of JBKEBU010000147.1, forward strand.
TACGAGCACTCGATGACGCGGCCATCCGCCTTGTTCCGCGGCTGTATGACTACATCGACCGTGGGTCCCTGATCGGCAGGTCCAACCATGGGGTGATGCTCGCGCTCGCGGTCTTACACAGCTTGGTGATGTTCCCCGAATGCCCATCGCCCCACACCCCCACAGCAATGCTCCATTCGCTGGAGCGCCTCATTGGTGCCATCGTGGGCGATGTCGGTGTGGTGGACGAGAACACGCCGTTGTATCAGGGCCTCTACCTCTCCCTGCTCAACCAGATCATCGCGTTTATGAGCTGGGCCAAGTTGAGTTCGACGTCCGCAGATCAATTCCTCCGCTACCGTGAGGCCGTAGAGATCGCCTACCGGCGCATGCTCATGCCAGACGGGTCGGTTCCCCCGCTGGGCGACTCCACCAGGAGCGGGAATAGCAAACTGTCGCCGCTATCCGGCATCCTGTTCGCGCAGCAGGAAGGACTGTGTATCGCAAGCGGCCCTCAATTCTACTTCGCACTCATCTGTGGGGCGCGCGGGATCATCCACAAACAGCTTGATGACACCGCCCTCTTCCTAGCGGTCGCGGACCGGGTCCTGGTAGCCGACGCCGGGCTGGCATCGTACGACCGTCGGGATGCCCGGGCTCAAGGTATCCGTTCCCAATGGGGCCACAGTGGCATCTTCTTCGAACGGTTCGATGATCTCGATGCCGACAAGGTAATTTCCTATTCTGGGGGCAGTCGTTCCATATCGACGAAGCTCACTATGTCGGAGGTGATTCCGCAGCGTCCAGACCTCATGGCGCAGGCCTCACTCCGGGGCTTGGTGGTCACGCGCCGCATTCGGTGGAACGACAGTGCTTCCTTCTCGCTGAGTGACACCGCCACCGGACCTGTCGATGAACCGGCAGCGTCACGCTTCGTTCTGCACCCTGAGGCGACCGTCGTTCACACCGAACAGCATGTGTTGGTCCGCAACGGTCCCGCCTGGCTGGTGCTGTGTGGCCCGAGTGTTCGTTCACTGGCCCAGGTTCGGGGGGACGGCCATGGGCGAGCCGGAAATTTTGCGGTGCGGCCGTTCCAGATCGTTCCGACCACGGTGCTGGTACTCCGGCACGACCGGAGTAAAATGACGAGCACGGTCCACATCCGAGCCAGCTTCGGCGATGCCACCCAGCCGCCGTGGTGTAGCTGCTGTCGGGTTCCCGTTGAGGGCGATCGTTCGCCGTAGTCTGGTCAACGGCACGAGCCCCTCGTCCGGAGACAGGGGCCTCGGTTGGAGGCACAGTACTTCGAGGCGGGCCTTCTGCCTGGTCGTTAGGGTGCTGATCGGGATGACGCGCTTGAGTTGCAGATCGTCGGCAAACGGGCTTTCCTACCTGGGTGGGGGTGGGCCAAGGCCGCCTCCGCCGAGGAGCATGAGCTCCTCGGCGACCCGACTGCCTTGGCCGGGTTCTTCGCCTTGTAGACCGACCGGAGCTTGCGTACACAGCAACGCGAGGTGGACTTCGTCGTGACGTTCGTCAGCGGTGATCGCACGGTCCAGCCGTGCGCGTTGCCGGTCGCGACCTTCTCGACACCGCAGCGCAGGAGCGTGCGGATGCCGTAGAGCGGGTCGCTCTTGCGGCCCCGATGCTCGTGGATCTCTGGCTGGACGCGCAGCGACGGACTGCGTCGACGGGTTTCGCTCGCGGCCAGGTTGTCCACACATGTGGATGTCGACGACACCAGGCCCAGGTTCGCACCACAAGAACGGCCCGGACCGCGGCCGGCCGAAGGTCTAGGCTAGCCACGCCTAAAGGTCATCAAGGAGGACGCGATGGGTCAGCTTCGTTCCCGTACCACCACGCACGGACGCAACATGGCCGGGGCGCGCGCACTGTGGCGCGCGACCGGCATGGGCGAGTCGGACTTCGGCAAGCCGATCATCGCGATCGCCAATAGCTTCACCCAGTTCGTGCCTGGCCACGTCCACCTCAAGGACATGGGGCAGCTGGTGGCGGGTGCGATCGCGGAGGCCGGTGGGGTTGGCAAAGAGTTCAACTCCATCGCCGTCGATGACGGGATCGCGATGGGCCATGCGGGCA
>JBKEBU010000017.1:0-9325 GCA_047973325.1 Propioniciclava sp.
CGGGATGAACCGCGACCCCAGATCTGGTGGGTGTACTGGATGTCCATCGCCGGATGTGGGGGACGTGGTTCGCCCGATCCGGTGCGCCGCAGCCAGGGCATGATTGATCAGCGCATCCCTAAGGTCACAGCGTGCGGATGCTCGTGGCGGTGGTGCCCCCGCCGGAGGTGGTCGCGGATCTTGATGAATTCCTGGAGCCGCGACGGCACGCGGGTGCTTTTCGGTGGACGCTGGCAGAGCAGTTTCATATAACCCTGGCCTTGTGTGCGCAGGTGCCCGAACGCTCCCTGGATGATCTGGGGGAGCGATTGCAGCGGGCCGCAGGGCGCCGAAGCCGATTCGAAGCTCAGCTGGCTGGCGGTGGTGCCTTCCCACACGCAGTGGGCGCGCGGCTGCTGTGGGTCGGGCTCGGTGCCGATGCGGACGGCACCACCGAACTGGAACGGCTGGCGACGGGGGCCCGGGCGGCTATCAGCAAGGCAGGCATCGCAGTCGGTGGGGACAGGTTCGGTCCCCACCTCACCGTAGCCCGGCTGAAACGGCCGCAGGAGGTGAGCAACTGGGTCCGGTTGTTCGATGCTTATGCCGGGCCGCAGTGGACAGTGGATGAGGTAACCCTGGTCGAGTCCCATCTGGGGCAAGGGCCGCGCAAGCGGCCGCGCCACGAGGTGGTCGCCCGGTATGCGTTGAGCCATGCGTAGCCCGCACCGCCCACCAGGCAACTCCATATCAGGGAAGCGCTGATCAGGGTCGGGATACCAGCATGCGCTCCAGGTAGTCCAGAACGCCGCTCTCATCGTTCCCCAAGGTAAGCACATCGGCGGCCGCCTTGGCTGCCGGAAGCGCATTGCCCATCGCGACCCCGGTTCCGGCGAGCTTGAGCATCTCGATGTCATTCTGGCCATCACCGAAGGCGACAATGTCGGCCGCAGTGATGCCCAATCGGTTGCCGATCCAGGTGAGGGCGGTGGCCTTGGATACCTCGGCTGGGATCAGGTCGATGACGCCATCGCGGCTGGACACCGCCACGATCCCTTCCGGTAGGTCAGTCTGGAACCGTTGCATCAGGTGGTCTGTCTGATCCGGCGGACAGGCCAACACCAGGTTGAGGGCACCCTCCGGGAGCCCATCCCAGGAATCACGCAGGTCCAGCCGGGTGTAGTAGGTGCGCAACCGTTCGACGATGTCCGGCGGGTTGTGGCTCAGCGTGTAGGCCGACTCCATGCCGCAGAGCAGGGTCACCAGGTTCGGGATGCGATCCAGCAGTTCCACCGCAGACCAGGTGGCCGCCATCGACAGCGGCCAGGTTTCCCAGATCTCCGAGGCGCTGCCGACCAGGGCGCCGTTCTCGGCGGCATAGAGGACGTCCGGGTAGTCGGTGAAGAAGGTTCGCAGTTGCCAGTATTGATTGCCGCTGGCCACCACGAACTGGATACCAGCCGCTTCGAGGCGCGGATACAGCCGAGCGAACCGTTCCCGGTCGTAGTCGCCAGCGGCGTTGAGAAAGGTACCGTCCATATCGACGGCGATCAGCTTGGGCATGGTTGGCTTACTTCCCGTAGACGTTCTGATACCTGTCGAACAGGGAGTCAACCAGGGCGGGCTCGATGCTTATTGGCTCGCCCAGCTGGCGGGCGATGTGGACGGTGCGCGCCACCTCTTCGCACATGGCTGCTGTTTTCACGGCTGCGGTGCCATCCTTCCCGATGGTGAATGGGCCGTGGTTTTGCATGAGCACCGCCCGGCTTCGCGAGGTCCGCAGGGTTTCCACAATGCCGCGACCAATCGAGTCATCCCCGATCCGGGCGAACGGCCCGATAGGAATCTCGCCACCAAACTCGTCAGCCATCATGGTGAGCACGCACGGGATCGGCTCGCCGCGGGCTGCCCAGGCGGTGGCATAGGTCGAATGGGTGTGCACCACCCCGCCCACCTCGGGCATGTGCTGGTACACATAGGCGTGAGCGGCGGTGTCCGAGGACGGCGTGTGGTTGCCGTCCACGAGGTTTCCGTCCAGATCACAGACCACCATCGACTCCGGGGTCAGTGCGTCATAGGTCACCCCGGATGGCTTGATCACGAACAGATCGGAGTCCGGTACGCGCTGAGACAGATTTCCGGCGGTCCAGACCACCAATTCCCAGCGAGTGAGCTCGCCATGGAGGCGCGCAACGATCTCACGGGTCTCGGCAATGGCCGCCGCCAGGGGTGCGGAAAACTCAGTACGGATGCTCACTGTGCCGTCTCCTGGTCAGTCGGGGGAGGTGTCCGGGGGAGGGCTTCCACAGCCGTCCTTTCGATGGCCAGCCCGGTGCGGTAGGCCGCCAGGAAGGTGTTGTAGCCGGCCAGATCCTTGGCTCGTGGCTGGACCACGCTGACCTCGGCGGCCGCAAAGATGGTGCTGTTGAGATAGTCAGGCAGGCTGGTCTCGTCGGCCACGTCGAGGTAGGCGGCGAGCACTGCGATTCCCCAGGGGCCACCCTCGCCCGCCGCTTCGCCCACCGCCACCGGGGCGTTCAGGGCGGCGGCGAGGAATCGTTGCGCGATCCCCTCGGTGCGGAACAGTCCGCCGTGGGCGTACATCGCGTCGATGGCGACCCCTTCGCCGGTGAGGATTTCCATGCCGAGGCTGAGGGTGCCGAAGATCCCGTACAGCTGGGATCGGGCGAAGTTGGCCAGTGACAACGTGCTTTCGGGCATCCGGACCAGCAGCGGTCGACCCTCCTCGGTACCAGCAACAGGTTCGCCTGCGACGTAGTTGTAGGTGAGGATGCCGTCAGCATCGGGGTCGGCGGTGAGGGCTTCGCGCAAGACCGTGGCAAAGGCGTCGTCGGCAGATGCGGGGTGGCCGAGGGCTTCGGCGAACCTGCGGAACATACTCACCCAAGCCGCCAATTCTCCGGCCCCGTTGTTGCTGTGCACCATCGCTACCGGGTCACCGACCGGGGTGGTAATCATGTCGATCTCGGGGTGGGGCTGAGTGAGGGATTTCTCCAAGACCACCATGGCAAAGACGCTGGTGCCCACGCTGACATTGCCGGTGCGCCGCTGGACCGCATTGGTGGCGACCATGCCGGTGTCGGCATCGCCCTCGGGCGGGCACAGCGGGATGCCCGGCTGCAGGGTTCCGCTGGGATCCAGCAGCGCTGCGCCGGTGGCAGTCAGGGTTCCGGCGGAGGTGCCGGCGGGCAGGACGGCCGGCAGCAGTGTTCCCAGCGGGGGATAGCTGGTGTGCTGGGCGGCCAGGGAGTCGAAGGTGGCCAGCATGGCCGCATCGTAGGTGCCGGTGGCCGGATCAATAGGGAACATTCCAGACGCCTCGCCGATGCCAACCACCCGTTCACCGGTCAGCTTCCAATGGACATATCCGGCCAGGGTGGTCAGGAAGCTGACCTGACGGACATGGGGCTCGGCGTCGAGAATGGCTTGATAGGCCTGGGCAACCGACCACCGCAGCGGAATGTTGAAGGCGAAAGCCTCGGTGAGCGCGGCGGCCGCTGGCCCGGCGGTGGTGGTACGCCAGGTCCGGAAGGGGGCCAGCTGGTTGTCGTCGGCGTCGAACGGTAGGTAGCCGTGCATCATCCCGGAGATCCCGAGGGCGCGTAGTTGGGCGGGACGGACCCCATAGCGCTGCTCGGTGTCGGCAAACAGGTCGGCAATGCAGTCCTGGATCCCCGCCCAGGCTGCGTCCAGCGAATAGGTCCAGATCTTATCGCTGAAGACGTTCTCCCAGCTGTGGGAGCCCTGGGCCAGCGGGGCGCCGCTCCCGTCTATGAGTGTCGCCTTGATCCGGGTGGAGCCTAGTTCGACCCCGAGGACGGCGCCGCCGGAGGTGATCAGGCTGCTGACGTCAGAGGCGGGTTCAGGCGTGGCAGAGACCATGGCGCTGCTTTCTTCGTCGGGCTCGCATCGCCTGCGACACGAGGAGTGGGCCGCCGCAAGGAAAAATGGACGCTGGCGAGGACACACTCATAGGCACCCTATCCCGCTGTGCGGCCAGCGTCGCGGACTGGCCTCCAGGAGAGCGTTCGCTCACAATGGAGGGGTGAAAACCAGGCCGCACGTGGTGATCGTTGGTTCGGGATTTGGGGGGCTCTTCGCCGCCAAGGAACTTGCTCGGGCGAAGGTGGATGTGACCTTGATCGCCAAGACGCCGCACCATCTGTTCCAGCCGTTGCTCTACCAGGTGGCGACCGGGATTCTGTCGGAGGGCTCGATTGCACCTGCCACCCGCGAATTGCTCAAGCGGCACCGCAACATCAGTGTGATCAACGGGCTGGTGACAGCGATCGACCTGGATGCCCGGACGGTCCACCATCGGTTGCACGATGCCGAAGCCACCACGACATATGACCACCTGATCATGGCCGCCGGGGCTGGGCAGTCGTACTTCGGGAACGACAGCTTTGCGACCTTCGCGCCTGGAATGAAGACCATTGATGACGCTCTGGAGTTGCGTGCCCGGATCTTCTGGGCCTTCGAACAGGCCGAGCGGGAGCCTGACCCAGAGGTGCGCCGCCGGTTGCTCACCTTCGTGGTGGTGGGTGCGGGCCCCACCGGGGTTGAGATGGCCGGGCAGATCGCTGAGCTGGCCCGGGTGACGCTGACCGGCCAGTTTCGGACCTTCGATCCTGCGGTGGCGCGGGTGATCCTGGTCGATGGGGCCGATCAGGTGCTGCCGCCGTTCGGTCGGCGCCTGGGCACAGCCACCCAGCGATCGCTGGAAAAGTCGGGGGTGAAGATCGTCCTCAACAGCATCGTCACCGGCATGGATGAGCAGTCGGTGACCTGGAAGGACCCGAATGGTGAGGAAACCAGAATCGAGGCCGTTTGCAAGATGTGGGCTGCTGGGGTGCAGGGCAATGATCTGGGGCGGACCCTCTGTGACCAGTCCGAGGGTGAACTCGACCGGGCCGGACGGGTCAAGGTGCTACCTGATCTGACCCTGCCGGGGCGTCCGGAGGTGACGGTTGTCGGAGATCTGGCGTTCGTGCCAGGGGTGCCGGGGGTGGCCCAGGGTGCGATCCAGGGGGCCAGGTATGTAGCCCGGCGGCTAGCACAACAAGCAGCCGGGGAGTCGGTGGGAGCTGAGCCGTTCCGCTATCTCGATAAGGGCTCGATGGCAACCATCTCCAAGTACTCGGCGGTGGTGAAGATGGGTCCGATCCGGCTCACTGGTTTTGTCGCCTGGGTGATGTGGCTCGTGCTGCACTTGTTCTACATCGCCGGGTTCAAGGGCCGATTCACGACGCTGGCCCACTGGGCGCTTAGTTTCGTGGGTTCGGGCCGTACCGAGCGGGTCTCGACCAATCAGCAGCTGGTCGGTCGGCTGGCGCTGGAAGCCCTGGGTCAGCGGGTCACCGGACAACTTCTCCGAGGCAAGCCATTTGCCTCCAAGGAGAAGCGCCGAACCCACTGAGCCCGTGCACGGGCACGTCACGGATCTGATCCCTCGTGTGCGGTGGTGAGCTTTCGGGGCCAGGTGACCCACGCACACAGATCCGTGGACATGCGCTCATGATGCATGCATCATGGAAGCATGTCCCTGATCCAAGTGCGCAATGTCCCTGAGGATCTGCATCGTCAGTTGAAGATGCGGGCGGCCCGGGAAGGGCTCACGCTGTCGGAGCTTGCCTTGAATGAGTTGAAGCGCGCCATGTCGGTGCCCAGCGCCGAGGAGCTGCGTGAGCGATTGGCCGCTCGGCCGATCCAGCCGTACCGTGGCGAAACTGCAGCTGAGTCCCTGCGTGCGGAGCGCGATGCCCGGTGATTGTGCTGGACGCATCAGCGGCGGTGGAACTGTTGTTGGCCCTCCCTCTGTCGAAGCGGGTTCAGCAGCAGGTGGAACGAGCCGAGTGGCAACTCGCGGCGCCGCAGCTACTGGTCTTGGAGGTGATCCAGGTGTTTCGTCGAAGGGTGCTCGGTGGGCTGACACCACCTGATGTTGCTGAGGATGGACGCCAGCTTCTGGGCGAGCTCGGAATCCGGTACTTCGATCACCCACCCTTGGTTGAGCGAGTCTGGGAACTACGGAACAACGTCACCGCCTACGATGCCAGCTACCTCGCGCTGAGTGAGGCGCTGGACGCCGAGCTGGTGACCACGGACGCTCGGTTGGCATCCGCAGCGGGACATGCAGCGCGGATCTGCCTGGTGCAGTAGCGGTTGACCTCATGAAGGGCGAGCGGTTGGGGCATTCGCTGTGGTGAGGCCGGGATCGGTGACCACGGCATCGCCCAACGCTGCGTCGATGGCGGTCAGGGTTTCGGGAGTGAGGGTAACCCCGCTGGCCTGAGCGTTGTCGGTGACCTGCTCGGGGCGGGAGGCGCCGATGATGGCTGCCGAGATGTTCGGCTGCTGCAGCACCCAGGCCACGGCCAGCTGGGCCATGGAGAGCCCGGCCTCCTCGGCAATCGGGCGCAGCGCCTGCACCCGGGTGAGGATGTCGTCGGTGAGGAACCGCTTGACCGCTCCGGCTCCACCGCTGGCATCGGTGGCCCGCGAGCCTTCCGGAACTGGCTGCCCGGGGAGGTACTTTCCGGTGAGGACGCCTTGGGCGACCGGGGACCAGACGATCTGGCCCAGGCCGAGTTCGGTGCAGGTGGGAACCACTTCGGCCTCGATCACCCGCCACAGCATGGAGTACTGCGGCTGGCTGGAGATCAGTTGGAAACCCAGTTGGCTGGCTAGCTCGTGCCCCGCCCGGATCTGTGCTGCCGACCATTCGCTGACTCCTATGTACAGCGCTTTGCCCTGACGCACGACATCGGCGAAGGCCTGCATGGTCTCCTCCAATGGGGTCTCGGTGTCATAGCGATGGGCCTGGTAGACGTCTACGTAGTCGGTGCCGAGCCGGGTCAGGGATCCATGAATCGACTCCATGATGTGCTTGCGTGACAGTCCGGAATCGTTGGCGCCCTTGGGGCCGGTCGGCCAGTAGACCTTGGTGAAGATCTCCAGGGATTCGCGGCGCTGTCCGGCCAGCGCTTCACCCAGCACCGACTCGGCGGCGGTGTTCGCATAGACATCGGCGGTATCGAAGCTGGTGATCCCGACGTCGAAAGCGGCCCGCACGCAGGCCAGTGCGGTCTGGTGCTCCACCTGGGAGCCATGGGTGAGCCAGTTGCCGTAGACGATCTCGGAGATCTTCAGTCCGGAGGTGCCGAGGTAGCGATAGTCCATGGTTACCAGTATTGCGTTGTCGGACCAGGATGCAGCGGACGCTCTCGATGTGGTCAATGCCGCCGAGTGGCGGCGGTCTTCCCGGAGGGCGTGGACACCTCCCGCCGGTAGCCCGCCCGGTACTGGCGTGGGCTCTGATCGTGATGTTGGCTGAAACGACGGCTGAAATGGGCTGGGTCGGCATAGCCGACCGCGACCGCGATCGCCGAGATGGGGAGATCGCTGGCATCGAGGAGCTGCCGGGCCCGCCGCATGCGGAGCAGAGTTTGGTAGCCCATCGGACCGGCACCGGTGGACCGTTTGAAGAGCGCGGCCAGGTGCGACGCGGACAGGTTCACTTCGGCCGCCAGATCGGCTACCGTCACGGGCTGGTCTAGGTGCTCGGCGAGGTAGGCCTTCGCGCGCTCGACTGGATCATGCGGTCGGGTGCCCCGCGGGTGCACCGTGAGTGAGGTGAGCGCGTGCCAGGCCGAGCCGGAAGCGGCGGTCAGGGTTGCCATGGAGTCCTCATGCTCCAGATGAGAGATCGCCTCGGCGAAGAGTTCCACGGTGCGTTCCAGGGCGTACACGGGGAACACCGGCCGCTCCGCCGAGGTGCCTAGGAGCTGACCCAGGTTCATCTCCTGGGCACCGGCCACATGCATCCACCAGATGGTCCACGGATCTGTCGGCTCAGCGCCGTAGGCGTGGGGCTCGCCGGCGGGGATGTGGACTGCGTGTCCGGCCGGTACGGCGTGGGTGGCATCCTGCACTGTGACCCAGCCCTGACCGGCAGTGCACACCATCAGCACGCTTTGAGCAGCGCCGTGGGGACGGGAACGTCTGTGAAATGCGGCGTGCGGGAAGTAGCCGCAGTCGGTCACCGCCAGTTGACCCACGGTCGGCCGGGTGAGAGCAGCACGTACCAAACTGCGCGGAACCAGATGCAGCAGCTCCCCGGCGAAACCGTCCCGTTTGTAGGCGGGTTGCCCCGATTCGGTCACCTCGTCAGCATAGCTAGGAGCTTGCTCCCAGGTCACGGAAAGATATCGTTGTTTCGTCCAAGTATGTCGGAGAACGCTCCTGTTGGAGTGCCCGGGTAGACACTTATCGTCGGATCATGCTCGATGAAGAGTCAACCATTCAGCTCCCGCAACGGCCGCCGGAGTTCGGCGATCGCCCGGTGGTGGCCTGGTCGGAACCGCTCACCATCGATACCTACGCGGTAGCGACGCCGGATGCCTATCCGGCCTTCCTGGATCGGCGGGTGTATCAGGGCTCCTCCGGGCGGGTGTATCCGCTGCCCTTCTATGAGCGGGTGAGCCACACCAAGGCGCCGCAGGAGTGGCAGGCGATCCACCTGGAAAACGAGTTCATCCGACTGGTCGTCCTGCCCGAGCTGGGAGGCCGGATCGCCATAGGAATGGACAAGACGAACGGCTATGACTTTTTCTACAGGAACAATGTGATCAAGCCGGCCCTGGTCGGGGTTACCGGCCCATGGCTGTCCGGCGGGGTGGAGTTCAACTGGCCCCAGCACCATCGTCCAGCCACTTATCTACCGGTGACCACCCGGATCGAAGAGGAGCCCGACGGGGCCGTCACCGTCTGGTGCTCTGACCTGGATCCGTTCCACCGGATGCGCGGCACCCACGGCCTGCGGCTCCGACCGGGATCCTCGGTGGTCGAGCTACGGGCCCGCCTGACCAACCGGACCCCGACCACGCAGACCTTCCTGTGGTGGGCGAATGTGGCCGCCCGGGTCGGTGAGGATTATCAGTCCTTCTTCCCCACCGACGTCCACGTGGTGGCCGATCACGCCAAACGTGCGGTGACGTCGTTTCCGGCAGCGCGAGGGGAGTACTACGGGGTGGACTATCCGGCGCGGGTCGGCCCGGAGCATCCGGACGCCGACCGGCTGGACTGGTATCGAAACATCCCCGTGCCCACCTCCTACATGTGCCTGGGCAGCGAGGACGACTTCTTCGGCGGCTACGACCACGGGCAACGGGCGGGCTTCGTGCACTGGGCCGATCACCACATCTCCCCCGGAAAGAAGCAATGGACTTGGGGGAATGCACCCTTTGGGTGGGCCTGGGACCGCAACCTCACCGACACCGACGGGCCCTACGTCGAACTGAGGGCTGGCGTCTACACCGACAAC
>JBKEBU010000126.1:0-49335 GCA_047973325.1 Propioniciclava sp.
ACGATCTCCTTCTCCCCGTTGGGGCCCAGTTCGGGCTCCCCGTAGGCCCGGCTCATGTTGAGCGGTGGCCGGAAGATGGGCATCTGCTCGCCGGCATCGATCATCCAGTCGTGGTCGAGGAAGAAGTGCATCCGGCCGCTGAGGGTGTGCCACGGCTTGAGCCGTTCGGTGTTGATCGTGAACGCGGCATAGCGGCGACCGCCGGTCTCGGAACCGGACCACTCCGGAGAGGTGATCACCGGCTGGGGTGAACTCTGGGTCTGGGCGAAGGTGATGATCTTCTCTTCCGAGCCCTCCGACAGATCGGCGAGCGTGCGTCCGGTCTTCTTCTCCAGATCGTGGAAACCGTGGGTGGCCAGCTCGCCGTTGGTGGTGCCCGAGCAGGTGAGGATGGCTTCGGCCAGCCGGGCATCGGTGTCTATCGCCGGCCGTCCGGCGCCGGCCCCGGCATCCATGACGCCGTGGAGTTCACCCAGCCGTTTCACAGCATTGGTCATGTCGTAGGTGATGTTCTTCACGGTGAAACCGAGTCGGTCGGCGAGCGGCCCCACCGTGGCGAGCTTGTCAGCGATCGCGGTGTAGTCGCGTTCCACCACCATGAGCGCGGGGGCATTCTTGCCCGGCACGCACGGCACATCGGTGTCGCGCCAGTCGGGGACGTGCCCGCCGGGCTGGGCCACCTGGCCGGGGGTGTCATGCTGCAGCGGCACCGCCACCAGATCCGATCGGGTGCCCAGGTGGTCCTTGGCGAGCACCGAGATGGCCCGCGCCAGCAGATGGAACATGTCGAAGTCGGTTTTGGTCTCCCACGGCGGATCGATCGCCGGGCTGAACGCGTGCACGAACGGGTGCATGTCTGTGGAACTGATGTCGTGCTTCTCGTACCAGGTCGCAGCCGGGAAGACGATGTCTGACAGCAGGGTGGTGGAGGTCATCCGGAAGTCTGCCGACAGCAGTAGATCCAGCTTTCCCTCGGGGGCGTCCTCGCGGCACTGCACCACCTCGGGGTGCTGGCCGCCGTGCTCGTTGGGCATCAGGTTGTGGTGGGTGCCCAGCAAGTGCTTGAGGAAGTACTCATTGCCCTTGGCCGAGGAGCCCATGATGTTGGACCGCCAGACCACCATGGTGCGCGGCCAGTTCTCCGGGGCGTCGACGTCCTCAAGGGCCGACTTCAGCGAGCCGTCCTTGAGCTTGGCAGCGATCCACGCCTGGGGGGTCTCGGCCTCGCCCGCCTCGACGGCCGCGGTGGCCTCGTCGGCCAGATCGAGCGGATTCCTGTCGAACTGCGGGTAGAACGGCATCCAGCCGAGCCGATGGCTCAACGCCATGGCGTCGGCGGTGTGCATTCCGTCCAGGGCGCCTGTCGACAGCGGTGAGGTGATCATGTCGGCGGAGTAGCCGTCGGTGCGCCACTGGTCGGTGTGCATGTACCAGTAGCCGGTGCCGATCATGGTGCGCGGTGGCCGGGACCAGTCCAGCGCGTTGGCCAGGTTGAACCAGCCGGTCATCGGGCGACACTTCTCCTGCCCGACGTAGTGGGCCCAGCCGCCACCGTTGCGGCCGATGCAGCCGGTGAGCATGAGTAGCGACATGATCGCGCGGTAGGTGGCGTCGGCGTGGAACCAGTGGCAGATGCCGGCGCCGATGAGGATCATGGTGCGGCCCTGGGACACCTCGGAGTTCTGCGCGAACTCCCGCGCAATCCGGGTGCAGGCCTCGGCGGGCACCGAGGTGATGGCCTCCTGCCAGGCCGGGGTGTAGGGGGTCTCGGCGTCGTCATAGCCGGTCGGCCATACGCCGGGGAGTCCGGCGCGCTGGACGCCGTATTGGGCCAGCATCAGATCGTGCACCGTGGTCACCAGGGTGTCACCGATCCGGCGGGCGGGCACACCGCGGCGAATGATCGAGCCCTCTCCGCGGGGATCCTCGAAGCAGGGGAGCGCGATCTCAACGGCCTCGGTGCCTTCGGTCTCAGCCAGCGACAGGGCCGGGTCGAGGTCGCCCAGATCGAGATTCCACTCGCCCTGGCCCTCCTCGTTGTAGCGGTAGCCCATCGATCCCTTGGGCACCACGGGGGTGCCGGTCGCCTTGTCCCACAGCACCGTCTTGAAGGCGGGATCCCCGGTGGTGGGCACCGGCTTGCCCTGGGCCTCGGCGAGCTTGTCGGCGGTGAGGAACTTGGCGGCGGTCAGGCCGTGTCCGTCGGGATGCTCGACCAGGGTGACCAGCATCGTCGAATCCGTGTACTGGGTGACGTAGTCGCGGAAGAAGGGGGTCGTCTTCTCGACGTAGGTCTCCTTGAGGATGACATGCCCCATCGCCATGGCCAGGGCGCCGTCGGTGCCGGCCTGGGCGGGCAGCCATTCGTCGGCGAACTTGACGTTGTCGGCGTAGTCGGGGGACACCGTGACCACCTTGGTGCCGCGGTAGCGGACCTCGGCCATCCAGTGGGCATCCGGGGTGCGGGTGACCGGGATGTTGGAACCCCACATCATCAGGTAGGTCGAGTCCCACCAGTCGCCGGACTCGGGCACGTCGGTCTGGTCGCCGAAGACCTGCGGACTGGCCACCGGGAGGTCGGCGTACCAGTCGTAGAAGGAGGTCATGGCGCCACCGATGAGGTGGTTGAACCGGGTTCCGACGGCGTGGGAGACCATGCTCATCGCCGGGATCGGGCTGAAGCTCACGCAGCGGTCCGGGCCGTAGTTCTTGATGGTGTTCACGTAGCTGGCGGCGCAGATCTCGAGGGCTTCGGCCCAGGTCATCCGCACCAGACCGCCCTTGCCGCGGGCCTGCTGGTACCGGCGGCGCTTCTCCGGATCCGTGGAGACCTCCTGGAAGGCGGCCACCGGGTCGCCGAGGCGCCCCTTCGCCTCGCGGTACATCTCGAGCAGCACGCCGCGGCCGTACGGATACCGGACCCGGGTGGGGGAGTAGGTGTACCAGGAGAACGCCGCGCCGCGGGGGCAGCCCCGCGGCTCGTATTCCGGACGGTCCGGGCCGGTGGTCGGGTAGTCAGTCTGCTGCGCCTCCCAGGTGATGATGCCGTCCTTGACGTACACCTTCCAGGAGCAGGAGCCGGTGCAGTTCACCCCATGGGTGGAGCGCACTACCTTGTCGTGACTCCAACGGTCGCGATAGAAGACGTCGCCCTCACGACCTCCCTCACGAAACACAGCGCGGCCATCATCGGTCTCGTCCCAGCGGGTGAAAAACCGGCCGACGCGCAGCAGAGCATCACTGGCAGGGCCGTCGAGACGCGGAGTCGTCGAGGTCATGCCCCTATCCAAACATTGTCCGAGCCGCCCACGAGTCACTTTCTCCAAAACCCATATAAAAATCTCATTGTGTGGAACCGAGTTCTCAGCCCCCGGCGAATGGCGGCAAAACGTCAACCCGGGCCCCGGGTGCGATAACATCTCCGGCTGCCACGCTTATGCCATCGACGAGCAGGCTGCACTGCGAGAGCACGGTGGCGAGCACGGCGTCATCGCCAGCCAAGGTCGTGAGAAGTTGCTCGGCCGTCAGCGGGCCGTCACCGTCCAGGCTGCGGGTAGTGGTGCCCGCGGCGTCGGCGGCTCCGGCATAGAACGTTATCTGCATCTCAACCTCCGATGGAACTCATGGGACGGTCCGGGGGGACGAACCCGGGCTCATCGATACCGTGTGCGGCCGGCTTGGTCCAGTGGGCACCTTGCCACTGAGTGGCGATCTCGGCATCTGAGGCGCCGGAGCGCAAGGGTGTGCGGAGGTCAGTCTCGGCGCGGGCGAACAGACAGGTGCGCAGCTGGCCGTCCGAGGTCACCCGAGTGCGGTCGCAGGTGGCGCAGAATGGTCGGGTCACCGAAGCGATAACCCCGATCTGTCCGGCCGGATGGCAGGCAGTGGCCGCCACCTCCCATAGCTCTGCGGGCGCGCTCCCGCGGGTGGGCTGCGGGGTGAGCTCGAAGTGGCCACCCAGCCGTTCCAGGATCTCGGCGGCCGGCACCATGGTGGTGCGGTCCCACTCGTGGCGCGGCCCCAGGGGCATGTGCTCGATAAACCGTAGCTGATAGCCCTGGCTCAGGCAGAAGTCGGCCAGCGGCACGATGTCGGCTTCGTTGGTGTCCCGCATGGCCACCGCGTTCACTTTTATAGGATGCAGCCCAGCCGCATCGGCGGCGGCGAGCCCGGCGAGTGCGTCGTCCAGGCGGGGCCGCCGGGCGATCTGGGCGTAGCGCTCCGCATCCAGGGAGTCGATGGAGATGTTCACCCGGTTGAGCCCGGCAGTGGCGAGTGCGGTGGCGCGCTTGTCCAGCCCCAAACCGTTGGTGGTGAGGGCCAAATCCGGGCGGGTGCCGTCCTCGCCACGGAGATCATGGGTTGCCCGGATGATCTGCTCCAGGTCGCGCCGGAGCAGTGGCTCGCCTCCGGTGAACCTGACGGTCTTAACTCCCAACCGCTCGATGGCGATCCGGAGCAACCGGATCACCTCCTCGGTGTTCAGGGTGAGGTCGGTGGGTAGCCACTCCAGCCCTTCGGCGGGCATGCAGTAGGAGCAGCGCAAGTTGCAGCGGTCGGTCAAGGAGACGCGCAGATCCGTCGCGACACGGTTGTGGCCGTCGCGGAGGCCTAGAACTGGGGACAGTACGTGAGAACTCATGAACCTTCCCGGATGGTCAAGCGCTGGCTCCACCGTAGCCCGTGGAGCGGGCACTGGCGGGCACGTTCCGGGTGATGCGGGATGATGGGGGTCCATCGAAATTCCGGAGGAAGCCCCGTGAATGCAGCCAAACCCCGGCAAATACGGTCAATAGAAGAGTATTTTTCCGAGATTACGGAGTTAGTATTTCCGGATTCCCGCGGAGAATCTGTGACCCTTCGCGATGCATGCGGGCGGGTGCTGGCCACCGATGTCCACAGCACGGTCAGTATTCCGGGCTTCGACAACTCCGCTATGGACGGGTATGCCGTGCGGTCGGCCGAGTGCTCTCAGGTCCCGGTCCGGCTGAGCGTCACCGATGAGGTCCCGGCCGGGAGCGCCTATGATCCAGACCTGGCGCCCGGCGGCTGCGTCCAGATAATGACCGGTGCACCGATGCCTACCGCTGCAGATGCGGTGGTACCCGTGGAGGATACCGACCGGGGAGGGGATGTCGTGACTATCGCGGTGGCCCCTCGGCGAGGGGCACACGTGCGCCGGGCGGGGGAGGACCTGACTCCCGGCGTGATGCTTGCCCAGCGAGGGATGGTGCTCACGCCGGGTCGGGTCGGGCTGCTGGCCGGGGCTGGTCTCACCAGGGTTCAGGTGCGCCCCCGTCCTCGGGTAGCGGTGGCAGCCACTGGAGATGAACTCGTCCCGGACGGCTCTCCGCTGAACCGTGGGCAGATCTACGAATCGAATAGCTGGGTGCTCGCGGGGTCGATGCGTCGCGACGGGGCGGAGGTTATCCGGGACAACCCGGTCCCGGATACTGCGAGCGCGCTAGCCCGCTGGCTGGATGAGCGTTCAGGCAACGCCGATCTACTGGTTCTCACCGGGGGCGCCAGCGTGGGGGCCTATGACGTTGTTCGGGATGTGCTGGTCGGCGCCGGGGGTGTCTTCCGGCATGTGCGGATGCAGCCGGGCAAACCTCAAGGCTGGGCGCTGTGGAACCAGACCCCTGTGCTGGCACTCCCGGGCAACCCGGTCTCGGCCGCGATCAGCTATCAGATGTTCATCCGTCCGCTGTTAGATCGACGTCTCGGCCGGGAAGGACTGCCGTGGACGGTCGCGGTGGCCGGAGCGCACTGGTCTTCACCGGTCGGCCGACGCCAGTTGGTGCCCGTGGTGCTTCGGACGGATCCGACGGGGGTGACGGTGGCGACGCCTACTCATCAGCGGGGCTCGGCCTCGCACCTAGTGTCCGCCCTGGCCGACGCCGACGCGATCGCTCGTGTCGGGGAGGAGGTCACCGCGGTGCACGCCGGTGACCGGCTCGAGGTCCAGGCGCTCTCATGATCGGCCCCTTTGACGCGATAGTGGTGGCCGGAGGGCGAGGCTCCCGGATGGGTGGGGTGCTCAAGCCCGACCTCGAGGTTGCGGGGCGGCGGCTGCTCGATATCGCCCTCAGTGCGGTGTCCGCGGCTCGGCAGCGGGTTGTCGTGGGCAGAATTCCAGTTCCGCTGGGGATCCCGGTCACCTGTGAGGAGCCGCCCTTCGGGGGGCCGGTGGCCGGGGTGGAAGCCGGGCTGGCCGCCCTGGGAGCCCCTTCTCCGTGGACGCTGCTGTTGGCCGCTGACCTGCCCCACGCTGAGCCCGCAGTGCAGACCTTGCTGCAGGCCACCCCAGCTGAAGATCACGACGGGGTCTGCCTGGTTGAACCGGATGGCCGACTGCAATGGCTGCTCGGCATCTACCGCACTGAGGCCTTGCGCGGCCGATGGGCCGAGCGGGGAGATCCGCCGATAACCGCGATGTACCGCATGCTCGCCCCGTTCACCTTGCTGGGGGTCCCGGCTGATCCGCAGGTCCTCGCCGATGTCGACACCCCTGAAGATCTTGTCCGTGCCCGTCAGGAGACCCCATGCGACTGAAACCACTCGTCGATCCGGTGCCGGGTCCGCTGTCGGCGGATAGGGCTGAACGGTTTGCCCGGCACCTGCCGATCCCAGAGCTGGGTGAGGAGGCGCAGCGCCGGCTGGCGAATGCGCGGGTCTGTGTCATTGGGGCGGGCGGGCTGGGAAGCCCCGCCCTGCTCTACCTGGCAGCAGCGGGGGTAGGCACGCTCGGGATCGTCGATGACGACGCGGTTGAGAAGGTCAACCTGCAGCGTCAGGTGCTGCATGCGACCGCTGGGATCGGCCGTCCCAAGGCCGACAGTGCGGCGAGCCGACTCCGAGAGCTCGACCCCGAGTTGATCATCCGGTCCCACCGGCTGCGGGTGGATGCTGCGTCGGTGGCCGATCTGTTCGTGCAGTACGACGTGGTCGTGGATGCCGTGGACAACTTTCCGACGCGTTACGTCATCAGTGATTGTTGCACTGAACTGGGAATCCCGGAGGTGTGGGCAGCCGTCCGGGTGACTCGGGCGCAACTGTCGGTGTTCTGGAGCCGGCCGGAGGGGGCCGAGGGGCCGCTGGCCCCGATAACGCTCCGGGATGTACATCCCGAACCGCCCGAGCCCCAGTCCTGGGTGAGTGCCGCCGAGGTCGGGGTGCTCGGTGCCATGTGCGGGCAGGTCGGCGCCGTCATGGCCAATGAGACCGTCAAGCTGATCACCGGCGCCGGCGATTCTCTCTTCGGGCGGATCGCCTACCTCGATACCATGGCAGCGACTTGGCGGGAGATCCCGGTACGAGGGAAAGAGCGATGACTGATCCCACACTGACCCATCTGGATGCGCGCGGACAGGCCCGGATGGTCGATGTGACCGCCAAGTCCCCCACGGTGCGGACAGCCACCGCCACCGGGATGGTGCGCTGCCCCGGCCCGGTGGTGGACTCACTCCGGTCGGGGGGCATCCCCAAGGGCGACGTCTTGGCCGTGGCCCGGATTGCGGGCATCGCAGCTGCCAAGCGGACTCCCGAATTGCTGCCCTTGGCCCACGTTATCGGTGTTCACGGGGTGCTGGTGGAGGTCGAGGTCGTCGACGCCGGCGTTTCGGTGACGGCTACGGTCCGCACCGCCGACCGGACCGGCGTTGAAATGGAGGCGCTGACCAGCGTCACCGTCGCCTGCCTGGCCGTGGTCGACATGGTGAAGGGAATAGACAAAGACGTGAGCATCGAGCAGGTGCGGCTGGAATCGAAATCTGGCGGGCGCAGCGGCAGCTGGCAGCGCAGTGGCAGGCCGGATTCGGGCTAAAGCCCCGACCAGTGGTAGCTACCGTCTGCTTCGAACTGCTGTTTCCAGATCGGCAGCCGCTGCTTGACCCGCTCCACGACGGCCTCGCATACGGCGAAGGCCTCCCGTCGATGGGGTGCCGATACGGCTACCACGAAGGCGTCATCACCCACCGTCAAGTGCCCGATCCGGTGGACGGCGGCGGCGCGGGTCACGCTGGCCGGGTCGGCTGCCGCCATCGCGTCAGCAATGATGGCCCCAATCATCTCTCCCGCCTGCGGATGGGCGGTGTAGTCGAGGGATACCACCGTTCCGGTGGCGGCGGTGTCATGGTCGCGGACCCGGCCGATGAAGTGCGCGATCGCTCCGGCTTCCGGACGATCGACGGCCGCGAGGACCTGGGCGGTGTCTATCGGGTGAGGGGTGACCTCAGCGAGGGTGACCTGGCCTATCAATGATCTGCTCCCGCTAGTTGGTCGAGGATATGTGGGGCGAGCTCGGCGAGGACCGCGGCGCCATCACGTGCGGCACCGGGGCTCCCGGCCAGGTTGACTATCAATGATCCCGGCTGATCGCCATGGGCATCGACGACGCCAGCGATGCCGCGGCTGAGCCAGGCATGACCGGTCGACTCGGCGCCACGGATCCGGAGAGCCTCCGCTACCCCCGGTAGTTCGCGATCGAGGATGACGGCCGTCCCCTCGGGGGTTTGGTCACGCGGCCCGACGCCGGTGCCGCCGGTGGTGACTATCAGCCGCGCACCTATTCCCCGGGCTCGCATCAGAGCGGCCGTCACCGAGGCGGCGCCATCGGCGACCAGGTCGGTGTCGACGGAGTATCCCTGGTGGGCCAAGGCCGCCGCCAATAGCGGCCCGGAAGTGTCCTCCCGCTCACCTGCGGCACTGCGATCCGACACCGTGATCACCCGTGCCTGGGTCATGAATCCTCGGTGGCTGGTCGGGCGTCGACGCTCTCTGCGGAGGCGATAACACAGCCTCCGGGAACGGCGAACGGGTGCAGGGTCACCGGACCCTCGGCGGTGGCGTCCACGAGCCCCTGGTGCAGGGAGCAGATGACTTCGGGCCGTTGCCGCGCTTCGCCAAGGAAGGGGCAGGTGCGAAGCACTATCAGATCGTCCTCGTGGGTGGGGGTAAACCCCTGGGCCGCCAGGGTCTGGTTGAGGCTTCGGCTGGCGCCGGACCGGTTGCGGATTCGTCGCCCCCAGGCCTGTCCTACCTGGCGAGCAGCACCGCGAGGATCGGGGGTGGTGGCCAAGTGATCGGCGATGCCCTCGATCAGGGCCGGATATTCACCCAGCTCAGGGTCTTGATGGGCTATCTGGCGACCATGCACGGTGAGTGCGTAGAGCTTGGCGGGTCGACCGCGGCCCTGAGGTTTGGTGGTGACGAGTTCCACGAATCCATCTGTGACCAAACCGTCCAACTGCAGGCGCACGCTGTTGGGATGCCCGCCCACGAGGGGAGTGAGATCGGTAATTGCGGCCGCGCGGTCGACCTGGGCTAGGGCTTGGAGCACGCGCAGCGCGGGGATAGGCACATTGACGTCGGCCGTCGGTTGTGGGCCGTAAGTACTTTCCAGCACGGCCCCATGGTAGGCGATAGGTGGCAAGATGCTTTGGGACTGCGCACTCGGTTAGGCTGCGGGCGTGCTCTTGTCAGACCGCGATATCGCTGCCCTGATCGACATCGGGCGGGTTCAGATCGACCCTTTTGATGCCGCCATGATCCAACCATCCAGTGTCGACGTACGCCTGGATAGGTACTTCCGGCTCTTTGACAACCACAAGTACCCCTACATTGACCCGGCCGCAGAGCAGCCAGGCCTGACCCGCATGGTCGAGGTGGCCCCGGCCGAAGCCTTCGTGCTGCATCCTGGCGAGTTCGTGTTGGCCTCCACCTGGGAGCAGGTCTCCTTGCCAGACGATGTCGCAGCCCGGGTGGAGGGCAAGTCGTCGCTGGGCCGGCTGGGCCTGCTCACCCATGCCACGGCCGGGTTCGTTGATCCCGGATTCAGTGGACATGTGACGCTGGAGCTGAGCAATGTGGCGACTCTGCCGATAAAGCTCTGGCCGGGCATGAAGATCGGTCAGCTGTGCTTTTTCAAGCTGAGTTCCCCTGCGGAGCACCCCTATGGATCCGCCGAGCGCGGCAGCCACTACCAAGGGCAGCGGGGCCCGACCGCTTCCCGCAGCTACCACAACTTTGTGCGTGGCGGTCTGGGCTAGCGCTACGGTGAGGCCGGGGCTTCGACGAGGAGGCCGTGGAGCAGGCGCATCATATGGGTTTCGAATCCGGCTTCGGCGCGGCGCCGGGAGGCGTCGTCGGTCCAGACGCTCATTTCAAGGCTGACATAGCCATGGAGTGACGCCCACGCGGACATGGCGAGTGATTCGGCATCCTCTTCGTGGAAGATGCCAGCCTCCATGCAGCCCTTGAGGATGGTCCGCAACGGATCCAGGGTTTCATCGGTGATGGAGAAGCTGATGCTGTGATCGAAGCTGCCGCTGTACATCAACCTGTACAACGCGGGGTTGTCCAAGGCCCAGGTGCGATAGTAGGTGCCCATCGCTATCAGTGCTTCCAGGCTCGGACCCTGATTGGCGTACTCCCACTGATGCGAGATGAAGATCCATTTGGCGCGGGCCATGACTTCGCCGATTAACTCGTCCTTGCCGCCGAAGATGGAGTAGATGGCGTTGGTTGAGGTATCGACGGAGGCGGCCAGATCCCGAAGCGACATCTCTTCGGGAGGATGGTGGCGTAGCCGCTCTGAGGCGGCGGCGACAAGGCGGTCGCGCAGATCATCCGGGTATGTCCTACTACGTGGCACATGACAAGCATAGTTAATTCTTCAAGTTAGCGCTCCTCTTGGCGAGCCGGTTCTTGCTGACCGGGGGGAGAACTCCCCGGGTTGCGGGCTCGGGGCAGGGTGGTCCAGCGATTTTTCCCGGTCCGGGCCAGTGGTCGGGCATGATGGGCGCCGTGACTGTTTTGGATGAAGCCCTGCAGGGTGAAGACCTGATCGTGGGCTTCCCGGTCGGTGGTGTCGAGGACTGGGTCATGGTGGCTGAGGTGCTGTTGCTCGAGGGCCTGCGTGGCTGGGTGTTTCCGGCTCGCTTGCTCGGATTGGTACCAGAGGCGCTGGCCACCTTCGGCCACCGCGCCCGGATTGGCGTGAGTGGCCTGCTCCACCCGGAGACAGTGACCCAGGCGGTGGCGGCGGGTGCCCACTTCCTGACCTCACCTGTTGTCGACGATGAGGTCCAGCAGGCTGCGGGCGAGACCCCGTTCATTCCCGGAGCCTTGACGCCCGGAGAAGTGCAGGCGGCTGTCCGGGCAGGTGCCGACGCCGTCCAGCTGGTTCCCGCCCATCTCCTAGGGGCGGCCTATCCTCGCTCGATGGCTGGCCTGTTTCCGCCGGTTGACCTGCTGGTGACCGGGAGAATCGAGCGCTACCAGGCCGATATGTGGTGGCAACAGGGGGCGAAAGCAGTGTGCACTGAGGGGGTCATCCTGCAGGATGAGGAGGCCGGCCCGGCGACTAACGATGCCATGTCGGTGCGCCGCCGGTGTCAGAATTTCAGGGAAGAACGCCCGTCCGCGGGCCCTGGGTGATGCCGCGATGTTGTTCCCTGAGAGATTCTCAGGTATCGTGAGGGTGTTGTTTAGTTACCAACCTTGGGAGTGCCACTCCATGTACGAACCTCGCCGGATCTCGACCGCACTGGTCGATGTTGCTGAGCCCGAGACTTCGGAGAGCCCCTTCCACGTGGCCCCGCGGCGCGCCGCCGCGCGTACGTCGTGGCTGGGTCACCGGGTTGCTCCGGCGGCACTGACAGTGGCCCTCGTGGCCGGCGCCTCGGCGCTCGCGATCAACGCCGGAACTCTGGAGCCCACCACAGCGGTGCCAGCACCGCTACGGGCCCAGGCGGCATCGCGCGGTGCTGAGGAGCGCCCCGCCGCCGAGGAGGCGGCACCGGCCCAGGGGAAGGCTACGGTCGAAGCGGCCCCGTTGGCCGAGGCCCCGCTGGCTGAGGAGGGTGCACCCGAGGGCAGCGATGCGTCGGCAGCAGACGCGGGTGACCCGCCTGCTCCGGAGCCCACGGAGCAGCCGGACGAATTTTCCCTCGGCACCTGGACCGACGCTTTTGGCAAGGTCATTGGTACTGAGTACGCCCAGGCCGATGTGAGCGTGCGTGCGCTAGCGTCCAAGAAGTCCGACAAGCTCGGTAGCCTCAAGAGCGGTGCCAAAGTGAAGGTCACCGACAAAGAAGAGAACGGCTATCGTCAGGTCGACTTCGACGGCAAACTTGGCTACGTCCTCGCCGCCAACCTCGGTAAGAAGAAGCCAAATCCCGACGTCTATACCGGCTCGACCAGCTACACCGGCAAGACCGTCAAGGGCCTGAAGCCCAAGGCCATGGTGGTCTACAACGCGGTCACCGCGAAGTGGTCGTTCAACAGCATCGGCGGCTATCGCGCGAGCAGCCTGTCCAACCATCAGTCTGGGGGGGCCATGGATCTCATGCTCACGCCCGGCAAGGACTCCGCCAAGGGCTGGGCCGTCGCGAAGTATGTGGCGGCGAATGCGAAGAAGTTCGATATCGACCACATAATCTTCGAACAGAAGATCTGGACCCCCTACCGCCCCTACTGGCGCCCGATGTCGGATCGCGGTGGCATCACCGCCAACCACATGGACCACGTCCATGTTTCTGTGAAACTCGGACGCTGACCCCGTAGGCTGACGCCTATGACCCAAGCAACCGCCACGCCTGCGTGGCAGACCCTGGCTGCGCTCGAAAGGGCACTCGTCCCGGACCTGCGGGCGTGGTTTGCCGCCGATCCTGGCCGGGCCCAGACCTGGAGCCGCACGGCTGGTGACCTTCACGTCGACCTATCGAAGAACCTCATTGATGAGGCGGTGCTGACGGCATTGGTCGCGTTGGCCGACCAGGTGGGTCTCGCTGAACGCCGCGACGCGATGTTTGCTGGCGAACACATAAACACGACCGAGGACCGGGCGGTGCTGCATACGGCGCTGCGCCGCCCCCGCACCGACACCCTGATGGTGGATGGCCAGGATGTGATTGCCGACGTCCACGCGACCTTGGACCGGGTGTACGCATTCGCTGAGCAGGTCCGCTCCGGCGGGTGGACCGGGGTAACCGGCAAGCCCGTGACGACGGTGGTAAATATTGGCATCGGGGGCAGCGATCTCGGACCTGTGATGGTCTACGAGGCACTCAAACCCTATGTGGATGGCCCCGCCTGCCGGTTCGTGTCCAATATCGATCCGGCCGATATCTGGGAGAAAACCCATGATCTCGATCCGGAACAGACCCTGTTCATCGTCGCATCGAAGACCTTCACAACCCTGGAAACTCTCACAAACGCCCGGATGGCCCGGGACTGGTTCTTGTCTGCGCTAGCGGATGCGGGAGTGATCGATGGCTCGGAAGAGCAGAATCGGGCTGCGATCGCCCAGCACTTCGTGGCCGTGTCCACGGCGTTGGACAAGGTGGCCGAGTTCGGGATTGATCCGGCCAACGCCTTCGGATTCTGGAACTGGGTCGGCGGCCGGTATTCGGTCGACTCTGCTGTAGGAACAGCGGTGGTGCTCGCCCTTGGCCCCCATCGGTTCGCTGAGTTTCTCGGGGGCTTCCACGCCATCGACCGGCACTTCGTTGAGGCGCCCTGGGAGCAGAACGTGCCCGCATTGATGGGCCTGCTCAATGTCTGGTACGTCAACTTCCTCGGTGCGGGCTCCCATGCGGTGCTGCCCTACGCGCAGTATCTGCACCGGTTCGCGGCCTATTTGCAGCAGTTAACCATGGAGTCCAACGGCAAGGGCGTGACTGCCGACGGCGCCCCCGTGGACACCGCGACCGGTGAGGTCTTCTGGGGCGAGCCCGGCACCAATGGCCAGCATGCTTTCTATCAGCTGATTCATCAGGGCACGCAGCTGATCCCCGCCGATTTCATTGCGGTCGCAACCCCGGCGCATCCCACCAAGGATGGCGCGGCCGATGTCCATGAGCTCTTTCTGGCGAACTTCTTTGCCCAAACCAAGGCCTTGGCCTTTGGGAAAACAGCAGCGGAGGTGCGCGCTGATGGTGTGCCCGAGGCGCTGGTCTCGGCGAAGGTCTTCGGCGGGAATCGACCCACCACCTCGATAATGGCGCCCGCGCTGACCCCGTCGGTCGTCGGCCAGCTGATCGCGCTCTATGAGCACATCACCTTCGTGCAGGGGGTGGTGTGGGGGGTGAACTCCTTCGACCAGTGGGGGGTCGAGCTGGGTAAGGTACTCGCTGGCCAGATCACCCCGGCGATCACCGGAGATGCGGCCGCGCTGGCGGCTCAGGATCCGTCCACCCGGGCGCTGATCGAGTACTACCAAACCCACCGCTCCTGAGGAGATGCGTGTGAACCCCTTCAGTATCACCCTCAACTCCGGCCACGACATGCCTACCCTGGGGCTGGGTACCTGGCCGCTGACGGATGCCGAGGCGGAGTCCGCCGTCGGGTCTGGAATTGAAGCAGGCTATCGGCAGATCGACACCGCCGCCCGCTACCAGAATGAAGACGCGGTCGGGCGGGGCATCGCCGCCTCCGGACTGCCGCGAGCCGAACTCTTCGTCACCACGAAGCTGCGGGGTTCGGCCCATGGTGAGGTACGCGCGGCCGTGGAGGGCAGCCTGGCCGCGCTCGGACTCGACTACGTCGACCTGTACCTCATCCATTGGCCATTGCCGCGGCTCCAGCTGTATCCGGCAGCCTTCGAGACCATGGCAGAACTTGTCGATGAGGGGCTGATCCGCTCGATAGGCGTCTCGAACTTCCAGGCCGGGCACATTGAACACCTGATCGCCGTGACCGGCCTGACCCCGGCGGTCAACCAGATCGAGTTGGACCCGACGATCCAGCGGCGGGCGCTCCGGGAGACGCTGACCGGGCGCGGGATCGTCACCCAGGCCTGGAGCCCACTGGGCCGTGGTGGCCCGTTGCTGCAGCACCCCACGGTCCTGGCGGCGGCACAGCAGGCTGCCTGCACGGTGGGTCAGGTGGTACTACGCTGGCACCGGGCGCAGGGCATCGTCCCGGTGGTGAAATCGGCCGACCCGGCGCGCCAACGCGAGAACCTGGAGGTTCTGAGCCTGCCGCCGTTGGATCCTGCCATCATCTCCGCTCTCGATGGGCTGGATGCCGAGGATGCGGGGGAGGGGCGTATCCGGGATTCGAACACCTATGAGGAGTTCTGATTCAACCAGGCCCGCACCTGCCGGAGCGTGGCGGCGTCCACCTCGCTCGCCGCACTCGAACCCGGCTGATCCACAAGTTCGATGATCACCCCGGGGGTCGGTAGGGTCAGCCGCCTCTTCGGACCTGCCGCGGTTGTATCCAGGGTCAACCGGTGCTGTTGGAGCTGACGGATCTCGGGCTCAGTCAGCGCTGAGCGGACCGACAGGATGTCGTAGTATCCGGCGGGAACCTCCTGGGATAGGTCGGCATCCCGCGCCAGTGTGGCCACGGCGGTGAGGTTGTCGACCAGCAGGGTGATCCCGTCGACGGCGGGACCGACCCCGGCGTCCGCGTGGTCGATCCGCAGGCGAACGATGTCGCCGTCGCGGCCTAGGAGCGGCCGGAGCGGAGACCTGGACCCGGCGACCTGGGCACCGCGCTCCACCTGGAGCCCCAGGGCGCGCCGGGCGTAGAGGGTCATCTCGTCGAGCTGGTCGGTGGCCAGGGTGAGGCCGAGGACAGCCGGATCGGGAGCCTCGTCTGCGATGTCTGACGGTACCGGCGCCAGCTCCCGGAGCTCGTCGGCCCGGGCGCTCTCGGCGCCGCTCCAGGTGATCGCGCCGATCCGACAGGCATCGGTGCTGGTCAGCGCGGGGCTGACGATGCCTACCTGCGCGAGGACGGCGATCGTGGCCGCCGGAAGATCGACCCGAACGAGGCCGCGGATAGCTGGGACGGGCGGGCGGCCGGCATCCCGGAGCACAGTGTCCAGTGCGGTGGCGGCCACCTGCGCTACCCGGTCCGGTGGGCCGAGGCGGCCCCGCTCGTCGAAAACTTCTACCGAGACCGGCCCGTCGTAGCCGGTGGCGATCAGCTCAGCGACGTACGCATCCACATCGGCATCGCCTTGGCCGGGCAGGAGCCGGTGCACCCGGCTGATGGCCAGCAGATCGCCATCCATCCGGGGCTTGTCATTGAGTTGCACGAACGCTATCCGTGACGCCGGGATGGTCCGCAGCACGGCGGCTGGCTCACCGCCGCAGGCGAAGTGAAAAAGATCGAGGCACAGCCCGAGTGCCGGGTGATCGACGGCCTCCACCAGGTCGCGGCCCTGTGCATGCAGGCGGAGATAGCGGGCCCATCCGACCGGTTCCCAGGCGACGGTCATGCCGTGGTGCGCGGCCCGCTCGGCCACGCGACGCAACTGGTTGGCCGTACGGGGCAGGTCGCCGGAGACGGCCGTCTCGACATTGGACGCTATCTGCACCCGGGTGGTGCCCAACTGGCCGGCGAGGTCGAACGCCCGGTCCATCCGGGCCAGGGCTGAGCCCAGGTCGGCCTCGGCTACCCCCTCGATGTCGCGCAGGGGCTGGTACATCTCGACGGTCATCCCAAGCTCATGCACCCGGGCGGCGATGTCGCGGGCTGAGAGCGGCGAGGTGGCCAGATCCCCCTCGGCGATCTCCACCCCGTCGAAGCCTGCGGCTGCTGCGGCGGCCAGCCGGGCCGGCAGGGGGCCACTCAGGCTGACCGAGGCCAGGACTCGTTTCATAGATCAGTTGTCCGAGGCGGAGCTGCTGGCCAGCTCGACGGCCTGTCCGCTCCGGGATGATGCGTAGATCGCGGTGATGATTGCCAGGGACCGGCGGGCCTCCCGTCCGGTGACCACCGGGTCGCGACCGGTGAGCAGCGCCTCAATGAAGTCGGCGATCTGCAAGGTGTGGAAGGGGGTGAGGGTGCGGTGAATTTCGCTCAGCGGCACGTTGTAGGCGCCCTCGGCGTAGGGGTTGGCGAAGGTCTCCGAGCCGGGAACTGTCCATTCGTCTGCAAAACCCACACCTTCGGGGAACTCGCGCAAGCCTGCGGTGTGACCGCGGGCATCGGTGACCCAGAGCTGCACCCCCAGGGCCGGGTTGAAGGTGGTGGCCAGATGCACGGTGGCCAGGGCGCCGGAGGCAAACTCCAGGAGGGCGACCACGGTGTCGTCGACCTCGATGAAGTCGCCGTGCGCGAGGGTGGCGTAGCGGGCGGTTACTCGGGTCACGTCACTGTCCATCAGCCATTGCAACAGGTCGATGTGGTGGCTGGTCTGGGTGACCAGGACGCCGCCGCCCTCGGTGTCCCAGCGGCCACGCCACGGTTCGGAGTAGTACTCGGCATCTCGGCTGAACCGGGCGGTCAGCTGTGCCGAGATCGGCCGCCCGAGGCTACCGTCGTCTAGGGCCGCCCGGATCTGCTGCGAGGCTGGCCAGAGCCGTCGCTGATAGATCGCGCCAAAGGTCACACCGGCCTCATCGCAAGCCTGGATCATCCGGTCGGCCGATTCCAGGGTGAGGGCTATCGGTTTCTCGCACATCACGTGCACCCCGTGCCGGGCGGCGGCCAGCACATTGGCCTCATGGGCCGGGTGTGGCGTGCACACCATCACCGCATCCAGAATGCCGTCGCCTAGCATCGTGTCGATATCGCCATAGGCGAGCGGCACCTCATGGGTCTGGGCGAAGGCCTCGGCCCTAGCCAGATCGATATCGGCCACCGCGACCACCTCAGCCGCAGTCACGCCCCGGGCCGCCTTGACATGATTGATGGCTATGAGGCCGCAACCGATGATGCCCACCCGGATGCGTCCTGGGGCGGCCGGGAAATCACTAGGTGTTGCCATGCTGTGGGCGTCCTCCGGATGCGGTGGGTCGCCACCTGCGACCCTGACACAGGTGATTCTGTGAGGTCAGCGGCGGGGTGACAACAACCGGCCCGGTCAGTGGATGGGATCCAGGCTAAGCCTGGATCCGTGGAAGGTCGGCGCGGCCAGCCGGCCCGAATGGGGTCGCGCAGCAGACGAGATTCCATGGGATCCAGGCTAAGCGGAGACCCGGGACCCGATCTTGCGTGAGAGAGCCCCGGAAGCGGTCGTAACCGCGTGCACAATCCGTTCCATGGGGAACTCATCGGCGGCTCCCGAGACCGACAGGGCGGCGAGAGGTTCGCCGGTGTAGGAGAGGATCGGGGCGGCCGCGCACGCGACCCCCGGCACGGTCTCCCCGCTTTCTGTGGCCACCCCGGCGCGGCGGAACTCGGTGAGTTCGCGCCGGAGCCGGATCGGATCGGTCACAGTCTCCGGAGTGGTCGCGGCGAGATCGGTACCGAGGACCCGATCGACGACTGTGGGGCTGGAGACGGCCAGCAAGGCCTTTCCCAGTGCGGTGCTGTGCGCTGGCCGCCGGGCGCCGACCTGCGACATCGGTCCCAGCGGGCTCCGCCCACGGAGCACGGCGACATAGACGACCTCCGCGCCCTCCAAGACGGCCAGGTGCACCGTCTCCCGGGTGGTGCTGCGCAGGTCGGCCATGATCGGCAGCGAGGCTCGGCGAAGCTCCCGTGGTTGGCTCACCAGCTGGCCGAGCTCAAACAGCCGCACCCCGAGATGGATCTTGTTGCCGTCCCGATCCAGGTAGCCGCGGCCCACCAGATCGGCGACCAGCCGGGAGACCGTGGACTTGGGTAGGTTGGCGCGCCGGGCGAGCTCGGTGACCCCCAAGCCCTCTTCGTCGTTTCCGAAGGCCTCCAGGATCGCGGTCACCCGGTCTAGCACGCTGACCGAATCGGTCCATCCGGCTGTGCGCATGTCTAGCTGGCAGCCGCGAAGCGTCGAGAGAGAGTGCTGGCGGCGGCGCGGACAAGCTGCCCGGACTTCACTGGATCCATCAGTCCGGGCGGGCCGCTGACGGCTAGTGCCGCGACCGGGGTCCGGGTGGCTGAGAGTACCGCGCATCCGACAGACACCACACCGGGGAATGTCTGCTCCCGATCGAAAGCGAAGGCCTTGGTGCGCACACCGGCCAACTCCGCGTGAAATGCCCGATCAGCATCCTCGGTGGACTCTCTGGGCTCGGAGCCAGCATCGTGCGCGAGCCAGGCTTTGCCGGTGGCCGTGGTGCGTGCCGGAGCGCGGAGGGCGCCCACATCGATCCGGCCGGGGATGGAGGTGATCTTGAGCATGTCCGACCCAAGGCGGACCGCCAGAATGACGCGTTCGCCGGTGGCACGATGCAGTTCGGTGAGCACCGGGTGGGCCAGTTCGCGAAGCTTTCGAGGCGGATTGGCGCGGGCGCCGAGCTCAAAGAGTCGAAGCCCGAGGCTGACGCCGCTGGAGGTGCGGACCAGGTAGCGCTTGTCGACCATTTCGGCGACGAGGCGGGACACCGTGGACTTAGGTAGCTGCGTGCGCTCGGCGAGTTCGGAGATCGACTGTGATCCCCCGTCTGCGCCCAGCGCCTCGATGATCGCCAGGATCCGGTCAAGGACAGATACCGGCTCGTTCCATTGAGCGGTTCTCATAACAGCAGTATCCGGCCTCAACCGCCAAGCTTCAAGACCATGCGAGCTTTATGTACCATTTGTTCCATTGAGTGACTTCTTGGTTGCGCACACCGGATGCGCACCGGAGCATTCTTTCAGTCCCGAAGTGCAGCAACGCTGCTCCACGACACCGACATCGAGGTCACTATGACGAGGCATGCACCGCCCATCCGCGTCGGCTTGCCGACGCTCGCCGCAGCAGGGGGTGAGGGCCGTGAGTGATGAGGATCCCACCACCGACAGCGCAGTACTGACCGCCGATGGCCGGACACCTGATGCTGCCGGCCACATGCTTAAGCCGGCCAAAGACGAGCCGGTGATCTTCCAATGGGTCAGCAAGTTCGAGATTGCAATCGCCTGCCTCACCGTGGCCATGATCTTCGTGACCGTGCTGTGGCAGGTGCTGGGCCGCTACATACCGGAAACCAGCTGGCCGGGCTCTGGTGAGCTGGCCCGGTATGGGCTGGTCACGCTGACCTTCATCATGGTCGGCTACCTGATCGGCCAGAACGGCCACATCACGATTCAGGTGATCGACTATGTCGCCAAAGGGCGCGTCTTCGTGGCGATCAAAATCTTCGCTGCAGCGATGACGGCAATCATCTGTGGTTTCCTGGCCTATGAGGCCTTTCTGCTCATCGGCCAGTATTGGGCCCGGGCTGCCACCGTGACCAAGATCCCGGTCGGCCTGTTCTACATAGTTCCGTTGTTCTCGCTGGTATCGGGAACCGCTCGGGCGCTCTGGCGGATCACCGTCGCCGACCATCACGACCCCGCCCGGGAAACCGACGAGGAAGGCTGATCGACCATGGAACTGGGAATCATGGCGATCGCCATCGTTATTTTGCTCGCGCTGCGGGTGCCCGTGGGCCTGGCTTTCCTCGGGCCGGGTCTGTACTGGGCCACCAGCACGAACCTCTCCGCGGGCTACACCTTGTCCACGGCCTTCAACGGGGTGAACAGCTTCCCGCTGCTGGCGGTCCCGCTCTTCATCCTGGTGGGGGTGCTGGCCAACAAGCTCGGGGTGGCTGAGCGACTCTTCGAGTTCTGCCTGGCCGCGCTCTCCCGGGTGCGGGGCAATCTGGCCTACGTCAATATTGGCACTGCGGTGGGCTTCTCCTGGATGAGCGGCTCGGCCTTGGCCGATGTCGCCGGCATGGGCAAGATTCAGATCCCCGCCATGGTGAAGGCGGGTTACCCCTATGGCTTCTCCTCCGGGGTCACCGCCGCCTCGTCGCTGATCTCTCCGGTGATGCCACCGTCGATCCCGGCGGTCATCTTCGCGGCCGTGGCCACCATCTCCACCGGGGCCCTCTTCGCCGCCTCCGTAATCCCGGCGACATTGATGGCGGTCGGATTGATCATCTACGTGGCCATCTGGACCTCGCGCCGCCCCGAATTCAAGTCCATCCCCTTCAATTGGGACCGCTTCAAGAAGGCCTTCGTGCGGGTACTGGGCCCGATGGGCACCCCGATCATCATCCTGGGCGGCATTCTCGGCGGTTTTTTCACACCCACCGAGGCTGCAGCGGTCGCGGCCCTGTGGATGCTGCTTCTCGGGATTGTCTATCGGAACCTCACCTTCAACCTGGTCTGGTCAGCGCTCAAGGAGACTGCGGTGATCACCGGCGGGATCATGGTGATCCTGGCCTCGGCCGCCGTCCTCGGCCTGATCTTGTCCCGGGCTCGGGTGAGCGAGTCGGTAGCCGAGCTGATCACCTCCACCACGGACAATCCGCTGGTCTTCCTGCTGTTGGTGAACATCCTGTTCATCCTGCTAGGCATGGTGGTGGATGCCACCGCCATCATCCTGGTGACAGTGCCGGTGCTGCTGCCGGTGGCTGTGAGCTTCGGTATCGATCCGGTCCACTTCGGCGTCATCATGATCATGAACTTGATGTTGGGGTTGCTCACCCCACCGGTGGGCAGTGTGCTGTATGTCACGAGTTCGGTTACCGGTAAACCTGTGGACGTGGTCTTCAAGGGCATCATCCCCTTCCTGATCCCACTGGTTGTGGTGCTCATCATCGTCACCCTGTTCCCCGAAGTCGTGATGTTCCTGCCGAACCTGCTCGGGTTCATGTCCTAGACCTTCACTAAAGGAGAAAGAAATGACACGCAAACCCACTCTGGCGCTGGCGCTCGCGGTGCCCACCGTTGCGGCCTTGATCGCCGGATGCTCGTCGACAGCCGAGCCCGGAAGTGGCTCCGAAGGCGGGGGAGGCGGTGACGGCGCGGTGACTCTCAAGGTGGCCACCAGCCAGGCCGAAACTGCCCCCAACTACTACTGCGGGGTGGAGCTGCTCAAGGATCGGCTCGAAGGGGGCAATGCCGGCTTCACCGTTGAGTTATTCCCCAGCAGCCAGCTCGGGCCCGATACCGAGCGGATTGCGCAGCTTCAGGCCGGTGATATCGACGTCGATCTGCAGGGCTCCGGCAACCTGGGTGCGATCCACACTCCGATGGGTGTGACCGAGGCCGCCTACGCCTGGGATGGCACCGAGGATCTGTTCGAGTTCCTGGATGGGGCCGACGGCGATGCGCTCAAGCAGGACTGGTCGGATGCCTCGCAGACCACCGCTGTCGATGCCTGGGTGTACGGCATGCGGACGCTGTCGACCATCGGTGAGGAGATTCGCTCCCCCGACGACATGAGCAAGGTGCCGATCCGATTCCCGGATTCGCCGCAGTATCTGGCGAATGCTAACTCCATGGGGGCCAATGTGGTCTCGGTGGCTTACGAAGAGGTCTACACCGCGCTGCAGCAGGGCATTGCCAAGGGGCAGGAGAACCCGATCCCCGGCACTCGCTCACAGAGCTATGACGAGATCCTGGACACATTCATGCTCAACAATCACCAGATCTCGTTGCACTGGGTGGTCGTGTCCAATGCGACCATGGACAAGCTGAACGACGAGCAGAAGGAACTGCTGATCTCCACTATCAAGGACATCCGGGGTGAGAACCTGGACTGCGTGAACAAGGAGACCAACGAGATCCTGGACGAGTACCGGGCCGACGCCGACAAGACCGTGGTCGAGGCCGAGGACATCGATCTGCCTGCCTTCCGGGCCAAGGCTGAGGCGTTCTTCATGGACTACTACAAGGATGGCGACCTAGAGCTGTACAAGAAGATCCGCGAGTACTCAGGCGACTGAGCTGAGATCTTCAGCGAATCACTCGGAAGGGGGGTGGGAGCGTCCGGCAGGAGGCTCCCACCCCCCTTCCGATTCGGTCCTTCCCTATCTCGGGATCGTGCTGCTGGCGTTCGCCATCCGGCCGCTGTTCGGGATGCTGGCACCGATCACCGCTCAGGTCAGCGTCGATATTCCGCTGAGCCTGGGGACACTCTCGCTGCTGGGCGCGCTGCCGCCGGTGACCTTCGCGGCGATGAGTTTGCTCACCCCACTGGTGGTGAACAGGTGGGGCCTCCACGGCCCGGCGATCGCGGCCCTGGGGCTGGTCGGGCTCGGTGAACTCATCAGGGCCGTGGTGGGGGATGTTCCCAGCTTCGTGCTGGCCACCTGGGTGGGGATGGTCGGGATCGGGATGGGCAATGTGTTGCTGCCCCCAATGGTGAAACGGCACTTCCCCGAGAGGATCACGGTGGTGACGGCGTCCTATGCAGCAGCCATGGCCGTCGCCTCCGCGCTGCCTCCAGCCCTGGCGGTGCCGGTGGCCCATGCGGCCGGCTGGCGGGTGGCGCTGGGTTGCTGGGCGATGACCGCGGTGGTGGCCATGGTGCCCTGGGTGTGGGTCCGGCGCAGTCTGCAGCGGAAACGCGGTGCCGCGGGTGGGTCCGGGCCCCAGCCGGTGGATGCCGGGCTGCTGCGGCGCACCGTGGGGTCACCGGTCGCCTGGGCACTGCTGGTGGTGTTCGCGGTGCCCAACTTTGCCGTCTATTCCTTCTTCGCCTGGCTGCCACAGATCTTCCATGAGACGGTGGGGGTACCGACGGAGTCAACCGGTGGATATCTGGCCGCGTTCGCGATCATGGGATTCGTATCCAGCCTGATCTTGGCGGCCGTGGGTCGCCGGGGCCACTCGCCGGTGTGGTTTATCTATGTCACCAGCGGTGGGGCCTTACTGGGCTTGTCGGGGCTGTTGTGGGCGCCGAGCGCCGCGCCGTGGGCCTGGGCGGTGGGCCTGGGTTTGGGGGCGACCCAAATGCTGGTGGTCTTCATCTTGCTGAGCGCGCGTACGCGCACCCACCAGGGAACCGTGGTGGCCAGCGGTTTCGTGCAGGGTCCCGGGTTTCTCATCGGAGCGATGGGTCCGCTGCTCTTTGGTCTCCTGCGGGAGACCACCGGCGGCTGGACGGCCGCCCTGGTCATCGTCGGGGTGCTGATGATGGTCTCCGGTGTGGCTGCGCTGATACTGAGGGGCGATCGAATTATCGGTGACCCGCAGCCGGAACCCAGCGGGATCGGCTGATCAGCCGCCTGCGCTGCCCAGAGTACTGTCGACCCGCACCCCGGCAGCGGCTAGCTGCTGGGCCACATCGGCCGTGAGACCGGCGTCGGTGAAGACTGCCGATACCGCGCTGGCGGGCAGCAATTTGAGACTTGCTGGCGCTGGGAACTTCTCCGATTCACTCAGGACGATGGTGTGCTGGGCTTGGGCGCTCATCAACCGCACCGCTTCGGCCCGCATCACATCATTGCCTAGGAACCCAGCCTCGGGGGAGTAGCCGTCGATGCCGATGAAGAGCTTCTCCACGAAGAAGGAGCGCACCGTCTCGGCCAGGACGGGGCCCACAACCACCTGGGACTCTCGCTGATAGGAACCACCGAGGAGCACCACATCGGCATAGGGTGAGCGGCGGATGTAGCCGGCTATGAAAGCCGAATTCGTGACCACGGTGATGCCGCGCGGGGTGTCGCATAGCTGTTCCGCCAGGAGCGCGCCGATAGACCCGGACTCGATCATGACCGTCTCGCCGTCGGCCACCTCACTTGCGGCCGCCGAGGCGATCTGCTGTTTCTTGTCGTAGTGATAGGCCAGATGGGCTCGCATATCGTCGGCAGAACCGGCCACCGCAACCCCGTGCTCGCGCCGGAGCAGGCCCCGGTTGGCCAGGTCATCGAGATCCTTGCGCACAGTGACCTGGGAGACCCCGGTGAGGGCGGCGAGCTCCTGCACGCCGACCCGCTGCCGCTCCATGACCAGGCCTAGTAGCCGGAGTTGCCGACCATCGCGTGCCGGTGTGCCTGACTCCCCATTGACCACCGAATACCCCCTCTCGCAGGTGGATCTACCCCGGATCCCTGTGAACCCAACAGGTCCTATCCTGCCAGCCGTCCTGCGGACTGCTCACACCTCGACTGCCCGCATAGCTGCCCCCGCGATCCCAGCACGATTGCGCAGCGCCGCGGGGATCACCGGCGCGGTGGTGGCCAGCCGGGCGGCAAAGCGCTCCCATGTACGGGAGACGCCGCCGCCGAGCACGAGCAGATCCGGCCGGATAAGCTCCTCCAGCCGAGACGATCCTCCAGCAGGGTGCGGGCATTCAGCCCGATCCAGGAGTCGTGGATATTGGCTGCGGTATGCACGATCTCGTCGGCGGTGACCACGGCAGGGAGCGCTATCCCCACCGGGGCGCCGAGGGGCGGGGTCGTCGCCGAGAGCATCTCGGCGATAGCCTCTGCGACGGCGTGGGGTCGGGTAGCACCAGGGGCGACCACCCGGGTTCGCCTCGAGTGGAAGTCGCCGGTGGCCGGGTCAACGAGGGCAGCCTTGATCCCGGAGCCACCGACATCGATATCCACGGCCAGCATCGTGTGCTCCGTCCTGGTGGATTAGCTGGGCGGATTGACCCCGACGAGGGAGCGGATCAACGCAACGATGTCGTCGGCACCCGGCCCGACCATGAGCGTGATGGCATCAGGGGATGGCGGCAGCACGGTGACGCCGTGGTCCTTCAGGTCGGCGGTCTTCACCAGGGTCTGATCGGCCACTGTGGCCCGAATCCGGGTCTTGGCTTGGGCTTCGACATCGACTACGTTCTCCGGGCCGCCGAGGGCAGCCAGGAACAGATCTGCCTTCGCGGCAGCCTCGGGATCGACAATGAGCTGGGTCTCCGCACTGGCCTCGCCGGCGACCGGTAGATCTTCGGGGGCGACCTCGGCCTCGTCCCCGGACCGTGGCAGATAGTCCTCCATGTCGGTCTTGAGGTTTTCGGATCTGGTCCCGAAGATGGCTTGCATGCTGTTGCCGATGACCACGACACCCGTGGCGCCCATTTCTTGGAGCCGGGCCTGATTGACCTTGGTCTTGTCGGCCACCGAGACCCGCAGCCGAGTGATGCAGGCATCCAGGGCGGTGATATTCGACTTGCCTCCGAAGGCGAGCGCGAGCTGGCGTGCGAACTCGTCGCGGGAATCACTCAAGGCAGCTCCCGATCCGCCTGATGCCCCGCCGGAGAGTGCACCAGTCAGGTCTGCGGGGGCGTCCATGTCGCCGTCCTCACGTCCTGGGGTCTTGAGATTGAACCGGGTGATGGTGAAGTAGAAGACAACGAAGTACAACACCGCATAGAGCGGCCCCAACACCAGCACTAGCCAGGGCCGCTCGGCCATGGAGTAGAACAAGGCGTAGTCGATCGCCCCATGGCTGAAGGTATGCCCCAGCCGGCCGCCCAAGAGCTCCATCACAGTGAATGCCGATCCGGCCAAGACCACGTGGATTACATAGAGGATCGGCGCGACGAAAAGGAAAGAGAACTCAATAGGTTCGGTGATTCCGGTGAGGAACGAGGTCAGTGCTGCCGAGATCATGATCGAGCCGACCTTGACCCGGTTCTTGGGTTTGGCGGCGAGCCATATGGCAAGCGCGGCGGCGGGCAGGCCGAACATCTTGAAAAGATAGCCGCCACCCAGATGGCCCAGGTCGGGTACACCGGCGAAGAAGCAGGTGGTCCAGCCGGTAAGTTCGGCACCGGTGGCGGGGTCGATACAGCTCCCGACCTCGTAGTAGAAGGGGGCATTCCAGATGTGGTGCAGCCCGACCGGGATGAGAGCCCGTTCGACGGCGCCGTAGATGAAGACCGCCAACCCGGTCGCGGTCCCGGAGGCCCAGTCGCCGAAGGCCCGGATGGCGTCGCCGATGGGTGGCCAGACGAAGGACAGCACGATACCGACGCCGATAGCGGCGAACGAGGTGACGATGGGCACGAATCGTTTGCCGGAGAAGAAACCCAGGTAGGGCGGCAGTTGGATCCTATAGAACCTGTTGAATAGGTAGCCGGCGACGATGCCCATCACGATGCCGCCGAAGACACCGGTGGAGATGGTCTCCATCCCGAGGAAGGTGAAGGGTGCCTCCTGTTCGGCTGCTGGAATGGACGGATCCAGCGACACTATGCTGCCGGTTTCGCGTCCCACGACCCCCATAGTGGTGGTCATGACCAGGACTCCGACGGTCGCAGCCAGCGCGGCCACGCCGTCGTTCTTGGACATACCGAGCGCGACGCCGATAGCGAACAGGAGCGGCATCGCCGCAAAGATAGGGCCGCCCGAGGCCGACATGACCTCGAACAGGACTCGCAGCCAGGTGGGCAGCATCCAGCCGTTCTCGGCGGCACCGCTGAGGAAGGCGCCTCCCACCCCGAGCAGGATGCCGGCGGCCGGAAGAATCGCCACCGGAAGCATCAGGGATTTGCCGAGCTGTTGCAAGAAGCCGAAGGCCCGGGTACCGAGAGGCACCTTCTCTTGGGGGACAGTCGCTGTGGAAGACATGGGGTCCTTTCGGTCTTAGTCGGGGGTGCCGGACAGCAGCGTCCGGACCTGAGCGGCGGTGTCGGTATGCAGGAGGCGCGCTGCCAGCTCCTGGCACTCGGTGAGAGTGAGGGCGCGAATCTGGGCCTTGATGTCGGGGACCGTGCTCACGACGGCGCTGAGTTCGTCGACCCCGAGCCCGATCAGGGCTGCAGTGGCCTGCGGATTGGATGCCAAGCCGCCGCAGACGCCTACCCAGATGCCCTCGGCATGTGCGCCGTCCACCGCCTGTTTTATGAGGCCGAGGATGCCCGGGTTGAAGGGATCGCACTGGGGAGCCAACGTGGGATGTCCCCGATCCATGGCCAGGGTGTACTGGGTGAGGTCGTTGGTGCCGATGCTGAAGAAGTCGGCCTCGCGGGCGAACTGACGGGCCATCACCGCGACGCTGGGGATCTCGACCATGATCCCCACCGGAACCTCTGGGGCTCCCAGCTGGTGGCGCTCTTCGGCCAGGATCGCTTTGGCGCGGCGGAACTCCTCCAAGGTAGCGATCATCGGGAACATGACGTGGATAGCGGCTCCGCCCCCAGAAGCGGCAGTGAGGATAGCCCGGAGCTGCGGACGGAGGATGTCCTCCCGCTCCAGGCCTACCCGGATGCCACGCTGGCCGAGGAACGGGTTCTCTTCGGGCGGAATCGGGAGGTAGGGCAGGGGTTTGTCCCCACCCACGTCGAGGGTACGGACTATCAGCTTGTGTCCAGGGCCGAGGGCGGTGGCCACCGCGGCATAGAGGTCGGCCTGCTCTGCCTCGGTCGGGAAGGTCGCCCGATTCATGAAGACGAATTCCGACCGGAGCAGGCCGACGCCTTCGGCGCCATGAGCGAGCGCGGCCTGGGCATCGGCGACCGACCCAATATTGGCCACCACTTCGACGGTGCTGCCATCGCGGGTCCGGGCCGGCTCACTGGCGTGGGTCAGGTTCTCCCGTCGTCGTCGGGCAGCTTCGGTCTGCTGCTCCCGGGCGGTGTCCAGATCGGCCGCGGATATATTCAGCTGCAAGGTGCCGGCATCACCGTCCAGGATTACCCGGGTGCCAGGTGCCAGGTCGAGCACCCGTTCCTCGGCCCCCGCGACGGCGGGAATCCCGAGTGATTGGGCCAGGATGGCGCTGTGTGAGGTGGCGCCGCCGTCGACGACAACGAAGGCGGCGACGTGCTCCGGATCTAGGGAGGCGGTGTCGCTCGCGGTCAGATCCCGGGCTACCACGACCGCGTCCGACGGGAGGACGACGTCCTGGCGGAACTGCCCGGTGATCTCGGTCAACACCCGCATCCCCACATCCCGAATGTCGGTGGCTCGGGCGGCGAGCAGCTCGTTGGTCAGTGCGGCGAGGG
This sequence comes from Propioniciclava sp., assembly GCA_047973325.1. Classification (GTDB taxonomy): domain Bacteria; phylum Actinomycetota; class Actinomycetes; order Propionibacteriales; family Propionibacteriaceae; genus Propioniciclava. Next base: position 28,538 of record JBKEBU010000126.1, read on the forward strand.
AGTCGGCGAAGGCGGTGTAGGTCTGCTTCCAGGCATAGCCCACCCCCTGTCCTTGCTGGATGGCCGTTCGGGAGGCGCCGGTCAACTCGGGATCGTCCAAGAGTTCCCGCTGGGCGGCGAAAATCTCGGCCTGCTCCTGGCCCACGCGGCTGGCGGTCTCCTGTTCCAGCGCAGCCAACTGTGCTCGGGCCCGTTCCAGGGCCCCCTCGAGAACCGCGAGTTCGTCCGCGACAGCTCCACTGGGTTGCGGGTCAACCTCGATGTGATGGGCGGCCAGCCGGACCACGGTGCCGACGGCGATCCCCGGCGATGCTCCCACTCCGGTTATCAGATCTGGGTTGACCGGGCTGGCGGGAGCCCCTGAGGACGGGATGGTGGCACCAGGTGTGGGGGCAGCTGGGGCCAGGGGTGTCGGCACTGGATCTTCGCCCAGTCCGTCGGTGATGGCCTGCACCAGCCGCTCCAGCGCCGCAGTGGCGTCGGCGCCGGTAGCCTCCACAGTTATCAGATCGCCGTGGCTGACCCCCAAGGTCATCACCGAGGTCAAGCTCTTGGCGTTCACGGTGGCCTCCCCCATGCGGAGCCGCACATCGGCGGTGAAGGCCTTGGCCTGGCTGGTCAGCAGTGCTGCCGGGCGGGCGTGCAGCCCGAGGGGATTGAGCACCTGCACCGGAGCCGAGGACAACGTTGGCCCGGAGGGGGCGACCTCGGCAGCCGGGTCCGGTCCGGCGGTGAGCTGATAGGTGAGCACGACATCGGTGCCTGCGGATACGAGGCCTTCGGCCGGCAGCAGCCCCGATACAGCTTCCAGATTCGAGATCAGGACTTGGGTGAGCAGGCTCTGAGCGCCCTCGATAACTGTTTGGGTATCGAAGTGGAGTAGTTCGTCGCCAGTGACGACCTGATCCCCCTCGTGTACCCGGATGTCGAAACCTTGGCCTTTGAGGACCACGGTGTCCAAGCCGACGTGAATCAGGATCTCCACCCCGTCGTCGGTGGTGAGGGTGAGGGCATGGTGGGCCGGGTGGATATAGGTGATCGTGCCCGCGCACGGCGCGACCACGGCCTCCTCAATGGGGTCAATGGACACCCCATCGCCCACCAACTTCTGGGCGAAGGCCGGGTCAGGGACAGTGTCAAGCGGGGTCATGATGCCACTGACGGGCGCGATCAAGACAGGGGACATGGGCAGCGGTCCTTCCTCATTGAAGTTGATCCGGGGCGGCTCGGGACACCGGGCTGCGGGGGTGGTGGCGGAGGCCGGATCTACCGACGGGCCTCCGCCACGGGTTGGGGGTAGGGGACTACAGGGTTTGTTCTGTGCGGGCGATGATGTCGTCCTGGGTTGCCTTGGACAGCACATTGAAGAAGGCGCTGTAGCCAGCCACTCGAACGATCAGATCGCGGTGCTTTTCTGGATGCGCTTGCGCGTCGAGCAGGGTGTCTCGGCTCACCACATTGTACTGAACGTGGAAGCCGTCGAGGCGATTGAAGAAGGCTCGCAACAGCATGACCAGCTTCCGACGATCCTCCTCCTTGATGAGCATTTGCGGGTTGACCTTCTGATTCAGCAGCACTCCGCCGGTGATGTCATGGGTGGGTAGTTTGGCCACGCTCTTGAATACCGCGGTAGGGCCGCTGACATCGGAGCCATGGGCCGGTGAGCAGCCTTCGGCCAGGGGAACCCCCGCGTTGCGGCCGTCTGGGGTGGCGGGTGTCGAGGCGCCCTGGGGGACATTGGCAGAGATGGAGGAGGTGCCGGCGTAGTAGGTGCCGCCGATGGGTCCCCGGCCATAGCGGGTGCTGCGACCCTGGAGGATCTCGTCGATAGCAACGTTGTAGGCGTCGGTCAAGAGGGTGTCGACGTAATCGTCGTCGTTGCCGTATTTGGGAGCGGCTTGAAGCAGAGCCTGGATCTCCCGGCCTCGGGTGCCCTCGAAGTCTGTTTGCAGCGCCTCCCATAGTTCCTCGGTGGTGATGGTGCCATCGTCGAAGACGCACTTCTTGATAGCCGCCAGAGAATCGCCCAGGTTGGCGATGCCTACCTGGAGCCCGGAGACGAAGTCGTAGACGGCGCCACCCTCCTTGATCGGTTTGCCGCGGCCGATGCAATCATCGGTGAGCGCGGAGCAGAGGATATCGGCCACATTCTCCTCCAGCGCGGTGTCGGCGGCGGCATCCAAGATGACGCACTGGCGCTGGAGTTCGCGCACGGTCACCTCCCAGGCAGCCGTCACGTCATCGAAGCTGCTCATGTCGGTGAAGTGCCTGGTCGCCGACGTGAGCTGGGTGCCAGACTTGGGATCGGCCCCGTTGTTCATGGCAATCAGCAGGGTTTTCATGAAGTTGAGGAAGCTCATCCCCGTGCACCGGTAGCCCCACTTGCCCGGAACAGCCACCTCGACGCAGCCGATGGCGGAGAAGTTGTAGGCATCGTCGCGGGCGACCCCCTTCTCGATCATCGACGGAATGATTACCTCGTCGCTGTTCAGGGCGGGCATGCCGAAGCCGAGCCGCATGACTTCGACGCATTCCAGCAGGAACTCGTCCGACAATCCGTGGTGATAGCGCACCGTCAGGTTCGGCTGGGGCAGTTTGGTTTGCGCCACCGCCTTGAGGACGATCCACGACGTCGGATTAACAGCGTCGAGACCGTCAACGGTCTGACCGCCCACGGTCACGTTCTGGTACAACGGCCCACCGGCAGAGAACCGGGTATGTGACCAGCCTCGAATCTTCGCGATGGTGATTGTCTTCAGCCACAGGTTGGTGAGCAGTTCGACGGCGGCATCCTCAGTGAGTCGTCCCGCGGCCAGATCCGCCTCGTAGAACGGGTTGATGAATTGGTCGAACCGGCCGTAGCTGAGTGAATGCCCATTCGACTCTATCTGTAGCACCAGTTGCACTAGCCATACCGACTGGATGGCCTCATGAAAGGTGCGTGCTGGTTGCTCGGGAACCCGGCGCAGAATGTCAGCCATCTGGCCTAGTTCGGCGCGTCGGCTGTGGTCGGGTTCGGAGCCAGCCAGGTTCTCGGCGAGATCGGCATAGCGATGCGCGAATGCGACCACTGCGTCCAGCGTTATCAGAATGGCGCGATAGAAGAAGGACTTCTTGAGTGCTCCGGGTGTGGTGAGGTCTAGCTGGTCCAGCTGCTCCTGAGTGCGGGTGCGATAGCCGATGAGGCCCTCGGTCAGGACGCGCTCATAGGACACGGCGATGTGGGCATCGCCGGAGGTTATGTTGCCTTCGGGATGGATCAGCCCTAGGTCATAGAAGACCCGGCTTGAGGGGGGCATGAGCGCTAGCCCACGATCCTTCAGGGTGTTGTTCTCCCAGTAGGGTGCGATCTCACGCAGTTGCTGTTTGGCCTCTTCGGTGATGGTGAACCTGTCACCCGGCCGCTTGTCGAACTCGTCGAGCTCGGCGATGACCCAGTCCATGGCGTATTCCGGCATTATCGGCGCGGACCGGTTGGCCGATCCTTGGTTGCCGGCGATAAGCGTGGCCGGCTCGATGTAGATGCTCATGTTCTCGAGGACGTTCTTCACCATCAGGGCCCGGCGGATAACCATGGGCTCATGCTGGTGCGCCTGGTAGGCCTCGGTGGTAAGGATGGCGCGCTCGACGCAGACAGATGGCTGGGTCTCCATCAACTCTTCGCGCCAGTGTGCCATCCGGGGCGTGAGCGTGCCGAAGTGGGGCTCGTTTGTCGTGCGGGGTCGTTCGCTGACCAGGGTCATGTCGTCTCCTTGTCTGTTGTTGGTCAATGGGTGGACTGGGGAACGTCGGCAGGGACCTTGATCACGCGTACCCCGTGGTGGGCTAGCTGAGACTGGATGCTTGCTGGCAGTCGATCGTCGGTGTAAAGCGTGCTGACCGAGGCAGCGGGTACCAGCCGGACGGCCCCTTGCCGGGGGAACTTGATGGATTCGGTCACCACCACCATCTCCTCGGCCTGCTGGGCCATCGCCCGAACGGCTTCGGCCCGGAGGTGGTTCTTGGCGGTGAACCCGGAATCTTCGGTATAGCCATCGACTCCTACGAAAAGCCGATTGACGAAGAATCCGGATGCTGCCATGGCGGTGAGAGGCCCCACGCAGACCTGAGACTCCGATTGATAGTCACCGCCGAGCAGGACGACCCGGGCCGTGGTGTTCCGCCGGGTGAAGTCCGCGATGAAGGCCGAGTTCGTGATGATGGTGATCCCGCGGTGGGAGCGGCCGAGTTCAGCGGCCAACAGCGCACAGGTGGATCCGGACTCGATCATGACGGTCTCGCCGTCGGGAACCGTGGCGGCCACCTGCTGCGCGATGCTGCGCTTGAGTTCATGGTGGTAGGCCAGCCGGGAGACCATGTTGTCTTCATGCGCGGCCACGGCGTAGCCATGCTCACGTCGGAGCAGGCCGTTGCGTTCGAGTCTGTCGAGATCCTTGCGAATAGTGACCGCTGATACCGCCATCATGGCCGCGAGGTCAGTGACATCGACTCGCCGATTCTCAGTGACGTACTCGAGGATGCGATCCTGCCTGCCCGCCATGACTAACCCTTCAGATGAAAGTCTTGTCGCCTTCGTTTGAAGAGCCTATAGTGAAGCTGGCTGGAGTTTCAAGTGAAAGTTCCAATTATTTGTAGTGAAGGGCGGTGGCGGGTGGGCAAGTTAGGACGGGTCTTCAACATCCAGAAGTTCTCAATCCACGATGGGCCCGGGATTCGCACGGTGGTCTTCCTCAAGGGATGTCCGCTGGCGTGTGCGTGGTGCTCCAATCCCAATAGCCGCAAACTACAGCCAGTGATGATGGCCGATCCGGATGACCCCAATGTCTTTGAGGAGGACAGTAGGCAGTACCCCCTGGAAGAGGTGGTCCGGATCTGTCTACAGGATCGGCCGTTCTATGAGGAATCCGGGGGTGGCGTGACCCTCTCAGGTGGGGAGGCGTTGGTGCAGCACGAGTTCGCCATCGGTCTGTTGAAAAAGCTGCGCGGGGAGGGGATTCACACCGCTATCGAGACCACCGCGTACGTCGCCGAGCCCATCTTCCGCAAGGCCATTGCCCTGTGCGATCTGGTGATCATAGATGTCAAGCACCATGATCGGGCCCAGCACAAGCAGTGGACGGGGCGGCGCAATGATCTGTCCCGGGCTAACCTGGAACTAGCGCTGGCCTCCGGGCAAGAAATCTGGGTCAGGATTCCGGTGATCCCGGGTGTCAACGACTCACTCGCCGATGCCCGCGCTTTCGCCACCCTCTTGCAGGGGATGGGAGTGACTGCGGTCCAGTTGCTCCCCTTCCATCAGTTTGGAGAGCGGAAGTATGACCTACTTGGCTGGGACTATGCATTCACCGGGGTCTCCAGCTTGCACGAGCCAGAGGTGGAGGCGTTTCGACAGGAGATGGTGGCGGCTGGGGTGGCGGCGTCCTTCAGCCCGCCCGGAGGATGATCCATCGACAACGTGTTGTCGATGTGGCTTATGCGGCGGCGGGTGTGGTGCTGATGCCGAGTCCTAGCTGCCCGTCAGTAGATCTCGATACCATTCGGTGAACTCATTAGACCCGGCCAGCTATGAACCGTAGGGATACCAACTCGCGGCAACCAGAACTGCCCGTAGGGGCGTAGCGAGCCTGATCGCTAATCTGGACCGCATGACCCGAACTGATCGCGCGGCATACCTCGGCCGCGCGGCAGCCCTGATGGTGAGCATCGCAACAATCCTGGGGTTGCTGGTGGTGGCGCCCAGTCTCTGGACGCGGTTCGTGGCCGATGGCCGGGTGCTCACGAGAGCCGAGGCCCCGGCCCGAGATGTTGCGATTATCTTCGGTGCGGAAATGTACCCCTCCGGAGAGCCCTCCCCCTATCTCCGCGCGCGGTTGGACTTGGGCGCAGCACTCTACGCAGACGGTAGGACGAAGCTGCTGGTCGTCAGTGGGGACAACAGCGCTGCCCACAACTTTGAGGCGACCAACATGCGGCACTACCTGGTCGCCCAAGGAATCCCCGAGGAGGCCATTGTCGAAGATGGTTATGGCCTCGACACCTACAGCACCTGTGTGCGTGCCAAGCAGGTCTTCGGGGTGGCGACGGCGTTGCTAGTTTCCCAGAGGTATCACCTGTCGCGGGCAGTGTCGACCTGTCAGGCAGTGGGACTGGATGCCGTCGGCGTGGGCGATGTATCGGTCAAGCGGACCTCGGGCCGCTGGGACGCGTTCGCCCGCCGCGAGATCGGAGCCAATGTCAAGATGATTGTAGATCTGGTGCTGCGGCGGCGGCCCTCACTCGAGGGAGACCCGAAGGCGGTAGCCGAGGCGCTCAACCGATAGCGATCGCTGCGCGTTTCCACGAGGGACACCAGGTGGCGGCGTTCGGGGGGTCGGGCCCGCTGTGGGAGCATGGATTCTATGCCGTCACTGCTCTCTCAGCTCACCGAGCGGGTGCAGGCCGCCGCTGGAATCGACCCCGAGATGCGGCCCGCCACCAAGCCCCAATTCGGACACTTCCAATCGAACGTTGCGCTCCGGTTGGCCAAGACCGAAGGGCGGCCCCCCCGGGGGGTAGCAGCCGCCCTGGTCGAACGCCTCGACGTGAGCGATCTGTGCGAACCAGTCGAGGTGGCCGGGCCCGGCTTTCTCAACTTCCGGATCCGGGCTTCGGTGCTGGCTCGGGCGGCTTCAGACCTCTTGGCTGACCCGCATGTGGGGATCGAGCAGGTCACCGAGCCGCACACCGTCGTGATTGACTACTCCGCCCCGAACGTGGCTAAGCAGCTCCATGTGGGCCACTTGCGTTCCACGATCATCGGGGACTGCTTCCGCCGGGTACTGACAGCCCGGGGAGACCAGGTGATCGCCCAGAGTCATATCGGTGACTGGGGCCGCCAGTTTGGCATGCTGGTCGAGCAAGTGCTGGACGAAGGCCTCGATCTTAGTGGCCTGGATCTGGCAGGCGCCGAAGACCTCTATCTGCGGGCCAATGCGCACTTGAAGGCCGACGCGAACTTCGCGGATCGAGCTCGGGAGCGGGTGGTACTCCTGCAGGCGGGAGATGCTGAGACCCGGCGCATCTGGCAGCAGCTGATAGAACTCAGCCAGACCGGCTTTGACAGCACCTACAGCCGGATGAATGTCTTGCTCACCGCCGCGGACACGGCTGGCGAATCCACATACAACGCCATGCTGGGTCCCTTGTGTGATGATCTGGAGTCCCGGGGGATCGCCGTCCCCGATGACGGGGCCCTGGTGGTCTTTGCCGATGGCTTCGAGGTGCCAGCGATCATGCGGAACTCTCAAGGCGGCTACGGCTATGACTCCACCGATGTGGCGGCGCTGAAGTATCGAGTCGATGAACTCAAAGCCGACAGGATTCTCTACGTCGTCGGGGCACCACAGACGTTGCACTTCGCCCTCATCTTCGCGGTGGCCCGCAAGGCTGGCTATTTGCCGGATCGGGTCCAGGCGGTGCATGTCCCGTTTGGTCAGGTACTTGGCGCCGATGGCAAGAAGTTCTCCACGCGGGAGGGGACCGCAGTGCGGCTCGACGATCTGCTCGACGGCGCCGAAGAGATCGCCACGCGGAGTGTCGCGATGGCGGCGATCAAGTACGCCGACCTCTCCAACCAACTTCAGAAGGACTACACCTTCGATCTGGAACGGATGACAGCAACCACCGGCGACACTGGGCCGTACCTGCAGTACGCGCATGCTCGCGCTACCCAGATCCTGCGCCGAGCAGAGGCAGAAGGACTAACCGTTCAGGAGGTCACCGTCCTGGAGGAACCGGCAGAGCAGGCGCTGGCATTGCTGTTGTCCCGATTCGGTGAGGTCGTGGCCGGAGTGGCTACCGACTTGCAACCCCACAAACTGTGCACCTACTTGTTTGACCTGGCCTCGGCGATGAGCGTGTTCTACGAGCGGTGCCCGGTGCTCAAGGCCGAGGGGGAGGTGCGGGCCTCCCGGCTGGCGCTGTGTGCGACTGTGCGGCGGGTACTTGCTGCCGGACTGGATCTGCTCGGCATCGAAGCGCCCGATCAGATGTGAGGAAGTGCGCTCGTGGGTGCCAAGAGATCTGGGTTCTTGAGCCGATCCTTGGCCAGCCACGCGGCGCCGACGATTCCCGCAGCATTGCGCAGTTTGGCCGGCACTATTGGTGTCTTCAAGTCGAGCAGTGGCAGGAACTGGCTGGCCTTCTTGGAGATGCCACCGCCAACCACCAGCAGGTCGGGGGAGAGCAGGAACTCCAGCATGCTGTAGTACTTCTGGAGCCGGGGCGCCCATTCTTCCACGGTCAGCCCCTCACGCTCTCGGGCTGAGGCGGCTGCCACCGACTCGGCATCCACACCGTCGATCTCGATGTGGCCGAGCTCTGCGTTGGGAATGAGGACCCCGTTGTGGATCAGCGCCGTGCCGATGCCGGTGCCCAACGTGGTGACAATCACCAGACCCGGGTGTTTCTTGGCGGCACCCCAGCGGACCTCGGCCACCCCGGCTGCATCGGCGTCATTGACCAGGGTAACCGGGCGCCCGAGCTGGTCGGAAAAGATAGTTTCGGCGGGGGCATCGATCCAACTGGCATCGATGTTGGCTGCTGAGCGGGTGACCCCGTGGGCGACGATGGCGGGCACGGTGATGCCGATGGGCCCCTCGCCGAGCTGGTCGGTGAAGTGGTCGGTGATCTCTCCGACGACGGCAGCGACTGCCTCGGGGGTGGCCGGTTGCGGGGTGGGGATCCGGAGCCTGTTGGTGGCGAATTCGCCGCGTTTGAGATCGACGATGGCCCCCTTGATGCCGGATCCGCCAATATCGATGCCAAGGGCCTCCCGCGTTTTCATGGGGGGATCCTACCGAGGCTTCGCCTCTTGTCGGTGAGCATGGGTCGGGCGTGGTCGATTGGGTAGGGGCATGCTGGGTGATGGTGACGGATCGGAGTCTGGCCCGGTTGCTACCGGGGACTCGAGACGGGCGGCTGACCGCTAGGGATGCGCTGATCAATGCTGCTCTGTGCGAGGACGTGCCGGGCGGGATGAACCGCAACCCCAGATCTGGTGGGTGTACTGGACGTCCATCGCCAGATGTGGGGGACGTGGTTCGCCCGATCCGGTGCGCCACAGCCAGGGCATGATTGATCAGCGCATCCCTCGCGGCAAACGGCTACTAGCGGGATCTCCCGGGCGGCTCGGGAGCGTCTGGTGTACCCGGGTGTGCCGGTGGCAGCGGTGGTGGGCTGGGTACCGGGCTGGGCAGTGCCCACAGGTCGGCGTCAGGCCGTGCGGCCCCGATCAGGGGCAGCTCCGGCCGTAACCCGGGTGGGTCCAGAAGCTCATCGGCGCGGGCGGCGCGAGCGCGGGACATCTCCTCGAATACGAAGCGGCGGGCCTCGGCGGCATCGATGTGCTGGATGTAGTGCAGCCCAGCTGACCCCGCCGGGTGCAGGACCACGGTGGCGACCTGTGATCTGCGGATCACCGGCCCCTGATGGAGGGTCACCGACTGCAGGCGCGCATGGGGGACCATGTGCTGGCTACGGCCGAGCCAGCCGGTGCGGCTCACCACCACCAGGGCATCGATGGCATAGCCCAGCCAGTGGTGGGCGAACGGATCGAGCCATCGGGCCCGGGGCGGCGGTCCAGTAAACCGCAGTGCATCCAACCGCAAGCCTGGCCAGATTGCTGCGAGCGCGGTTTGCACCTGGTCCGGTCGGCCGATGGGCAGCAGGATGGTGTTGGTCATGCCCGACTCGTCATCGCCCATGCCGAGAACACTCACATCCAACCGTCCCCGATTGAACCACCGCCAGGGCAATGGCTGCCGGAGCCGGATGGATTGCACCCGGTAGGTGGGAATCGTCTGACTCTTCAGGGTGAAGAGCCCGCGGGTGATCCTGATCCCGGCCGATGTGCGGGCCAGCGTGTAATTGAACTGGCCGAAGACCCGAGTGCTGACGAAGCCTATCAAGGCCAGCAAGATCGTAAAGAAGCCGCCGCCTACGGCGATGAGGGGCGTGGCGAGGACCGCCGTGAGGATGAGCGGAATGGCCAGCGCCACGAGGAGCCCGGTGAACTCCAGCGAGGCCACGGCCCCCAGGATTATCTCCCCGGGACTCAGCCGGATCAGGATTCTATCGGCCCGGGACAGGTCATCCCAGGCTGAGGCTACGGCCTGCTCGGTGTGGGTGGTGGTGGCGCGCCCGTGGGCTCGGGCCATCAGATAGTCCCGGAGTCGGGTAGCCTCCTGACGGCTGAGAAAGGCGAGTTTGGTGGAGGAATCGGCGCCCACATCGATGCTCAACTCGGCTAGTCCGAGGATCCGGGCGGCAAACGGCTGGGTGACATCGACCGACTGGATGCGGGAGAAAGCGATGCGCTGGCTTTCCTGAAAGGCGCCGGTGTTCTCGAGTCGTAGCTCATCGTCGTTGATCACGTAGCGGGTGGTCCACCACGACCAGTAGTTGACGACCAAGCCGACGAGGATTGCACCGCCCACCAGGTACAGCCACCACGGTGCCCGACCGGGAAGTTGGCTGAGATCGGTAATCATCGGGTCACCCTGGAGGAGGGAGCTACCCGTATACCAGCCCAACGCCAGCACGCCTACCCACATCCGGACCAGGGGGGTGAGTGGATGCAACCGTTGCTCGTTCTGGGTGCCCCGCGGGGCGGGAACACCTATCGAATTGGGCGGCCCGGGGGCGTCGTCATGCGGGGAGATCGGGGGCTGAGGGTGGATCACAGGCCGGAGCCTTTGGCGTCACTCAACTCGATCAACCGATCTCGCAAGGCCCGAGCCTCTTCTAGCGGAAGACCTGGAATGCTGGCACCGGTGGCGGGAGATGCGGTGACTAGCTCCACCGTGGCCAGTCCAAAGGCCCGGGTGAGGGGCCCGGAGGTTACTTTGACCACCTGCATGCGACCGAAGGGCACCACGATGAGCTCTCTGAACCACAAACCATGGGTGACGCAGAGATCGGCATCTCGCTCGGCGTAGCCCCAGGATGCCACCTCGCGGCGCGTGCGGAACCACAACCACACCCATAGGAGCACGCCGACAGCCGCTGCGGACAGGGCGGGCCAGGTCTGGCTCAGGATGAACCAGAGGGATGTGGCAACGCCGACTATGAGTAGCAGCATGGTTACCGACAGGGTGAGCCGCCTGACCCAGACCAGCTTGGGTGAAAGCCGTAACCACCGCTCGGCGGGCGGTGCGAACACTGTCGGGGTCTGTGGTGCTCCCACCGCTCCTGGGGGCAGGCTCGGTGCTGGCGGGCTTGCAGCACGGTCGTTGACCTGCGGTTCCTCAGCCACGGGGGCCCGTGACTTCGATCCCGCCGAAGACCAGCAGTCCCTTGAGGACTATTGTTGGCCCGCCGGGAGCTTGATTCACCCGCTTCAGGGAAGTGCCTCCGAAGATGGCAACAGTCTCGTTGCGGACGCCCACACCGTGCGGCACCTTGATATCGATCCCGCCGAACATGGCGCAGGCGTTGATAACGACTTCGTTCGTTTCGAAGATGGCATCGCGGAAGTCGAAAGAACTGCCGCCGAACAGGTTGACGCTCACCATCTGGGTGGGGACGTGCCAGGCACCCTTGCGCTCGACAGCAGAAAAAATGGCGACAGCGGTATCCGTCTTCCCTACGGAGGCGGACCCCGAGGCCCGGGTTCGCTCCGAGGCGAAGGCTCCGACAGTGCGCTGTTCGACGGCGGGGACCAGATCCCGAGTGATCTCCCGGAGATCGTTGTAGGTCTTGGCGGTCATGGCCTGTGCGAGTCTACCGTCGTGCTCGTCCCGGCCGAGCCGACCTTCGGCGTAGGCCGCTGCCAGCAGATCCGCGACCAGGGTTCTATCGGTGTCCCCCACGCGCATATGGCCCGGTTGGAGGCTCGGGTCAGGAGCGGACAATTCCATACATCCCACCGTAGACCGGTGGTGCCCGTCTGGCGAGGGCACCATTGAGGCTCAAGGGCAGACTCCGGGACTCCCCGGACTATCAGGAGGCCGGTGTGCGTTGGAGCCGTTGGCGTGGCTAGAATAGCGGCGCTGGTGACCCCAGCATGCGGGCGTAGCTCAATGGTAGAGCGCCAGCTTCCCAAGCTGGACACGCGGGTTCGATTCCCGTCGCCCGCTCCGGTGATCCGCAGAATCAGCGGTAGCGAGGCAGCGGACCATACCAGACGTCATCTCGGATATCGGGCTGGTGAGGCCGCGGGTGCCGCCGCTCGTGCCAGCGGTTGCTGAAAGCGGCCACACTCGGCAGCCAGAGCAACGCCGCTCCCAGGATGATGCTGACCGAACCTATCCCGGCGATGGGATTCAGCACCCAGGCGCTCACTGAGCTGACCGCGGCAGCGATTCCCCACCACCGGGGCCAGCGATAGCCCCGCCAGCTGTAGTAGCCAGAGATGAGCGCCAGCGCCCCGAGGGCCAGGACCAGGGCGAACTCGCCGCTGACAATGCCCACCCGCACCAGATCGCCGGGTTCGGTCGGGATCTGGCCGTGGATCCAGGCTGCGCCAGCGAAATCACTGATGGAGATCCAAAAGGCCTGCAGCATCCCGGCCACGATGAGGGCGACGCCGAGATACATCAGCGTCGTGGCGACGATGACTGCCCACGGACGCCGGAGCTCCCCCGTGCGCGGGTTGAGGGCTTCGGCGACCGGAGCGCTTGCGGTGTCGATGGTGATGGAGACCGATGCCTCGGTGGGGGGCTGTTGCGTCATAGGGTCCATCCTGCGTCCGTCGTAGCCTCTGCACCAGTGTAGTGCGCGCGTTGCACTCTATGCTGTGGGCGGAGGTGCGTGTGAGCGAACATGCGGAGCGAGAGACAGCAGCGTCCGAACCGTCGGATCCGACGGCGGCGGCTCCGGAGCGGGCTGTCCGGAGGCCGCTGCCGCTGTGGGCGTCCACGGTGGTGAATCTGGCGCTGGCGCTGGCGCTGGTGGCGGTGGTGCAGCACTTTGTGGTCCGGGTTCACAACGTCTATTCCGGTTCTATGGAACAGACGCTCGCGGTTACTGATCGGATTCTCTCCAGTGAACTTCCCTACCTGCGCGAGGGGCCACAGCGCGGAGACGTGATCATCTTCAGCCATGGCGACACCTGGGAGGACGAGACCCGCAGCCCTGCGGCCGACCCGATCCGGGCCGCTGCCCGCGTTTTCGGGGACGTGACGGGGATCGGAACCTCCAATCGGCTCTATACGGTGAAGCGGGTCATCGGATTGCCAGGGGAAGTGGTGGCTTGCTGCGATGCCGAGGGTCGGGTCACCGTCGGGGGGGAACCTCTGGAAGAGCCTTACGTTTATGAGGACCTACCGTTCGTGGCGGGTCAGGCCGATTGCGCCGCGGATGCGTCTTCGCGCCGGTGCTTTCGGCCGCTCACTGTTCCCGATGCGAGCTATCTCGTGATGGGCGATCATCGCGGCAATTCGGCAGACTCGGTGTATCTCTGCCGAGGTCCGGATGCATCTCCGGAGGACTGCGCCCGCTTTGTGCCGCGGGAGCGGATCACCGGCAAGGTCGTGGCCAAGGCCTGGCCACCAGGGAGGCTCCCCTAGTGTGGCGCGCACTACTAGCTGACCGCGATTCTCTGTTTGAGGTGATGGGTTTCTCCGGGCTGCAGGGTTACCTCGTGCCCTGCGGTGTTGGCCGCCTCAATACAGATCATCGTCGACCACTCATCGTCCCCCATGTCCGGGAGAGCAGCGCTGCGCTGGATCCAGGGATTCCAGACCACGGTGGTGGCCGAACCGGACTTGCTTATAGTCAGGGTGCGTTCTCCGACGGGGTCTGCCACCCTGACCTCTCCGGTACTGGTATAGACCCGGTCCGTCTCACCGGTGATGCGGATATCTCCGGACTGGGTCTGGTGCTCCCCGGTCACTGTGTCGACGTAGTCGGCACCAGCCAGCCCAGCGATGGAGATCTGGCGGACATCACCCACTGCTAGGTAGGTATGCAGTGCGTTGCTGAAGGTGAGGTCCTCAGTTCCCGGATTCGCCACCTCAAGCTCCACCCCCAGGTACTCGGGGGTGAACTTGGCGCGGAGGTAGGCCGTGTAAGGAACCGGGAAGAAAGGCTGCGGACTGGTCATGGCCTCGTTCAGCTCATACTCGACCAGGAGCCGCCCGTCCCGCTCCATGGTGTCCTTGGTGTCCGAGAGATGCCAGGTAGCAGTCCGCGCGAACCCATGCGCCGGGGTCAGTGTGTTCTCGGGGCCGGTACCGAACCACGGAAAGACCACGGGGATCCCACCCCGGACGGCGGTGTCTGCTGCGAACCGGCTCTGGGAGCTGAGCCACAGGACGGGTTGCTGATGCGCGGGCCGATAGGACCAGACCTGGGCACCGTGATCCAGGATGCCGTAGTGGGCTGAGTCGGACTTGGCCAGGACTCCCCGCATCGGTGTGTTCGAGATCTCGAAAGCCATCGGGGAGCCTCCCTCTAAGAACAGCGCGATGGGCTGAGCCTAGCGTCAGCTCAAGGACGCTGTCGGCCGGATAACGAATCCGGTGCGGAGCTTGGGGGTGAAGAACGTTGACTTTGGGGGCATGAGTAGCCCCTCACGAGCGGTGCGCTGGATCTCCGCCACAGACGTGGGCCGAATCAGAACTGCGGCGTCGGCCTGCCCCGAGGTGACGGTGGTTAGCACCTCCGGCACACCGTGCTGATAACCCACCTCGACGGTTGAACCGGCCAACGCCTCCTCCAACCAGGCACCGTCCAGTGCCCGGACGTCGTCGAACCTATTCGGCAGTGGAATCAGCCACTCGCAGGTCCCATCCGGCGCGATAAGCACCAACCGCCCCGTGTCCACCATCTGGTCGAGCAGCGCGGTGGAAGGGGCCGGTGCTGGCGCCAGCTGGAAGGAGGCTGCCAGCAGCGCGCGCAGGTCCTCGATGGTGGTGTTGGTGTACACCCGATGGATGGCTTCGACACTGAGCTGATCGGCAACCAACTCATTGATGAACGTGAGCGTGAACTCGGCTTCGGTGTCGCTGCTTCCGCTCGCGGCCCGGACCTCATCCCGGTAGGTGCGGGAGACGGCGTAGCGGTGGTGGCCATCGGCAATCAGCACATCATCGGTGGCGATCAGACCGCTGATCTGAGCAATCCGTTGGGGATCTGTGACCCGCTCTACCTGATGGACGGCACCATCCGCCTCGATCCGCCCCACCAGCTCGCCCGGCTCGGCGAGCGCCTCGGTGAGACCGGAGGCCAGGGACAACCCCCACACGGGGGAGAGATTCGCTGCAGTGGCGCGGGTGAGGTCCAGTCGGTCGGTTTTGGCCTTGGGGGTGGTGTTTTCGTGGGGCAGGACACCGCCGGCCCCTTCGTCGACGACCTCAAGGCCGCCCAGTACCCCATTGATGATGCGGGCGTGCCCGGCCGCGTCGGTGAATGACATCCGGTAGATGGTGAAGCTCTCCTCCGGATCACGCACCAGGACACCGTCGGTGAGCCATCTGGTCATCTGCGCTGCTGCTGCTTGATAGGGGTCGGGTGATCCACCGGGAACGTCGATGTGCACGATATTGTGCGCATCCCGGTCTGCCAGGTCATGGACATCCGCAGCTGAGAGCACATCGTAGGGGGGTGCGATGACGGCGTCGAGGTCGGTGCCGGAGGCATAGCGCAGAGCGTGGAAGGGCATGAAAGCTGGCATAGAGAGCAGGCTACTACCGAGGCTCCGCCTCTGACCGCCGAGTCTGGGCCCGCAGGTGTTCCCCCGCTGCAGGTCGGTGGCTTGATGGTGTCGTTCTTGATGACGATGGGACGAGCCGGGGGAGGATCCGCCACAGATAGCTATCTATCAAGTTGGCGCACTCTTCGGCTGCCACGTCGCCACGCTGGTAGGGATCGGGGATATTCCCAGTGGCCTGCGCGGGCGGGAGTTTGCGCCGGATCTCGGCCACCAGGGCCTCGCCGTGGAGATCTTCCTCGACCCTATCGATCCCCTCGACGAACTGGGCAAAGGTGAAGACCTTGCCCAAGGTCATCGGCCATTCCTCGAGAATGAATGTGCGGTGTCCGGCTTCAGCGGTGAGCACCAAGTCGGACTCGGAGATGAACGCTCGAGTAACCCGGCGGGCGAGAAACGAGGAGATGTCGGCGCCCCGAGCCACCGCCTCGCGGCCCATCTCGGTATCTATTGATGCGCCGGTATGTCCGTAGATGCCAGCGCTGTGAACCTGCAGGGATCCGGGGATTCCTTCAAGAATCGAGCGGGCGCGGACATCTGCATAGGCCGAACGGCAGATATTGGCGGTGCAGACGAAACCGAGTTGCCACGGTGCCGGAGTGGATGTCATAGAGGCTCCTCCATTCAGGTCATCTGGTCGGTTGGCGGGCTAGCGGGTCAGGTCTCGGATGGCTCCAGCTGGCAGACGACGTCGTGCGCGGCGAGGTCCTGAACGCAACTCTCCACAATGCTCTCGGCGGAGCCGTCGGCAGGCTCCCCGAACTCAGCTGTTACCCGGGTGACCAGATCCGGCATGCTGATGTCATCGCTGGTGGCTTGCACGATGAAGTCGGCCAGCGGCCCGATCTCAATCAGCCGATGCTGAAACAGCAAGAGGGTGCGGTTGTCCCGCTGGTAGCGGTCCGTATACGCGTTGGCGCGGATCATCGCCCCTCCTCCAGATAGCCTGTTATCAGGGGCTCGATGTCGACAGCCTCGGCATAGGTAATCCCGAGGATCGGGCTGGTTGCATCGAGGGTGGCGGCGAGCCGACGTAGCGGGGAAGGCAGTGCGCTCAACGAAGACGTCTCGGGGGTGAGGCGTAGCATCGCGGTCAGGGTGTCTAGCTCCTCGACGATGGGCTCCTCTAGGGATGTGTCGCGCGCAATTATAGCCAGTCCGGTCAACCGTGCGCTGCTTCCAGCAGGCCAGGGCTGTAGCTCGAGTTCGTCGGGGGAGAGCTCCTTCTTGGGCTGCCCGGGGGTGTCTGTCTGATTCGGTCGCACCGACAGGGGCTTTTCGTAAGGAACTATAGTGCCGTCGGCCAGGAGCGCGACGGTCTCATCTGTCAGGTAGCTCCAGCGACGACCCAGAAGCCTGGCCAGGGTCGTCTTGCCGGTTCCGCCGGGCGCGGCGAAGGCGAAAGCCGCGCCGGTTCTAGGGTTCGCGACCGCACCAGCGTGCAGCATCAGCAACTGGCCCGCATGGACGGTGATGCACCCGTTGGTGAGCACTTGAGTAAATCGGGGCATGAACCGAGCCAGGTCGCTATCGGTCACGTGCGCCTCAGCTGCTGGGTCTGGGGTATCACCGGTTCCTGGCGGCGCGCTGTGGCTGCCGATATGCGCCACGATGGGCGTGCCAGGCAGCTCGTCGCCGTGTGGGGTGAGGCATCGCGACCACGCCTGACGCAAAGCCACCGCGGCCTCCTCGGCTTGGTCGCCCAGGATGCGTACGGGCGTGTGGATGCCCATGGTGTAGATATCGAGGGACTCCTCGCGTGGCTCTCGAGGGGTCGTCGGCAGTGGGTCTGGGGTGCGCAAATAGTCGAGCAGGGCCGCGTCGGCGGGCCGCGGGGTAAAACCGGTTGCCTTTATCTTGTCCAGGCAGAGCCTGCTGTGCTGCGGGCGCGGCGCCAGCGTGCGGCCAGCAGCGTAGTCTGCGGATGATTGGGGGGTGACGGCGTCGGGGTCGTGCCCAGTGAGTTCGAAGACCCGCCGAGCGATGTCATACCAGGATGTGGTGGGCCCGTCGTTGGTGAGGTTATAGGTACCGAAGGGTGCCTGCCGATTGAGCAGGTGAATAATCCCATTGGCGAGGTCCTCAGTGAAGGTGAGCCGTCCGAACTGGTCGTTCACGACGGCCGGTTGGGTGCCACGATCGGCCAGCGATGCCATGGTCTGGACGAAGTTCTTTCCGTTGCCAACGACCCACGAGGTACGCACGATGTAGTGCGCAGGCCACTGGGCCACCTGGGCATCCCCGGCGGCTTTGGACGCGCCATAAGCCCCGAGGGGGGTGACGGGTTCGTCCTCGGTGTGCTCGGCACGGGTGCCGTCGAAGACATAGTCGCTGGACACATGCACCAAGGTGATCCGGTGTCGGCGCGCTATCCCGACCAGTGTCTGGAGGGCGGTGGCGTTCACTGCCCAGGCGGCGGCACGCCCGGACTCGGTTTCAGCCTCATCGACTGCGGTGTAAGCGGCAGCATTGATGATGGTGCCGATCTGGGGCCAGGCCGGGTAGTCGAGCACCGAGGTGGGGTCGGCCAGGTCGACATCATCGCGAGTGAGGGGGGAAGCATCCGGGAGCCGTGCTATCAGGGCCTGCCCCAGCTGTCCGGTGGCGCCGAGAATCACCGTGCGTCGGGGGAAGACGGGGTTGACGACTTCTAGCGGTGGGTGGTCGCGATCTGCCTCCGACACCAGGGCTTCGTCGATGGGAATGGGCCACGGGATGGCGATGTCCTCATCGGCCAGGTTGAGATAGGTGTAGGAATCGCGAGCGTCGGGTGACCAGTGGTCGTTCACCAGATAGGTGTAGGTGGTGTCAGGTGCTATTGCTTGGTATCCGTTGGCCACTCCCCGGGGGACGTAGACGGCCTGGCCTGGACCCATTTCCAGGGTGAACACAGTCCCGAAGTTCTCGCCCACTCTCAGATCGACCCAGGCGCCGAAAATTCGCCCATGAGCCAGGCTGACGAGTTTGTCCCACGGCTCGGCATGAAGCCCCCGGGTCACCCCCTCCTGGGCGTTGTAGCTCATGTTGTTCTGGACAGGACCAAAGTCTGGCAGTCCCAGCGCGACCATCTTCTCCCGCTGCCAGTTCTCCTTGAACCAGCCGCGGTCATCACCGTGAAGGGGGAGCTGCACCACGAGAAGCCCGGGGATCGGGGTCTCACGGATTTCAGGCTGCGTCATGGGCGGCCTTCCTGGGCAGTTCGGGTCACGGGATCATTGTCCTTGAGCCGCATACCGGGCTTCCGTGGCTGCCTTCATGGGGCGCCACCAGGGCTCGTTCGCGCGGTACCAGTCGATGGTGGCTTGAAGCCCAGATTCAAAATCGCGGTAGACCGGTTCCCAGCCCAGTTCGGTGCGCAACTTGGTGGCATCAATGGCGTAGCGCAGGTCGTGCCCGGCACGATCATTCACATGCGCGTAGGCGTCTTCGGGGTGCCCCATCAGGCGCAGGATCATCTCTACTACCGCCTTGTTGTTCATCTCACCATCGGCGCCGATGAGGTAGGTCTCGCCGAGTTGGCCGTGTTCGATTATCCGCAGGACGGCAGCGTTGTGGTCGTCAACGTGGATCCAGTCGCGCACATTGAGGCCCGCCCCATAGAGCTTCGGGTGGACTCCATCGATCAGGTTGGTTATCTGTCGCGGGATGAACTTCTCAATGTGCTGCCGAGGGCCGTAGTTGTTGGAGCAGTTACTCAGTGTGGCGCGGACTCCGAAACTGCGAACCCAGGCCCGAACCAGAAGATCCGATCCAGCCTTGGTCGAGGAATAGGGGCTGGACGGGTTGTAGGGGGTTGACTCGCAGAACCGCTCCGGATCGTCAAGTTCCAGATCCCCGTACACCTCGTCGGTGGAGATGTGGTGGTAGCGCGCATCGTGGCGCCGAGCAGCCTCCAACAGAGTGTAGGTGCCGACTATATTTGTCTGGAGAAAGGGCGACGGGTCGCGGAGTGAGTTGTCATTGTGCGACTCAGCGGCGAAGTGGACGATGACATCGGTATCGCGGACCAGGCGGTCCACCAGATCGGCGTCGCATACGTCCCCGGTGACCAGGTCGAAGCGGTGCTCGGGGAGTTCTACGAGGGAGGCGGCGTGCCCGGCGTAGGTGAGCTTATCGAGGACCGTGACCCGGTGGTCGCTCTGCTCCAGCAGGTAGCGAACGAAGTTGCTGCCGATGAAGCCGGCGCCACCGGTCACGAGGAATCGAAGCACAAGTACGTACTTTACTCGTAGGTCCCGATCGAGGGACAGGTCTCCTGCGGGTGACATGGGGCCCGGATCGCTGCAATTGGGGCTGGTTCAGGCAACAATGTCCCCATGCGTGGAATTATCTTGGCAGGCGGTTCGGGAACGAGACTGCACCCAGTCACCCAAGCGGTGTCCAAGCAGTTGGTCCCGGTCTACGACAAGCCGATGATCTACTACCCATTGTCCACGCTGTTCCTTGCCGGCATTCGCGAGGTGCTGATCATCACGACCCCCCATGATTCGGAGTCCTTTCAGCGCCTGCTCGGGGATGGTTCGCACTTTGGGGCAGCCATTTCGTATGCGACTCAGCCGGAGCCCAAGGGCCTCGCCCAGGCCTTCACCATCGGGGCGGAATTCGCGGGTGGGCACAAGTGCGCCTTGGTGCTCGGTGACAATATCTTTTACGGACCCGGACTCGGTACCCGGCTGCAGAAATATGCGCAGGTCGATGGGGCCGCGGTCTTTGCCTATTGGGTGGCCGACCCAAGCTCCTACGGAGTCGTGGACTTTGACGACCAGGGGCGGGCGCTGTCGATTGAGGAGAAACCTGCCAAACCCCGATCCAACTATGCCGTTCCGGGGCTCTATTTCTACGACGAATCCGTCGTTGAGATAGCGGCAGAGTTGCGCCCCTCTCCCCGGGGAGAGTACGAAATCACTGACGTGAACCTTGAGTACCTCCGGCGATCGGCCTTGCAGGTCGAGGTCCTGCCGCGGGGGACAGCCTGGCTAGACACCGGGACCTTTGACTCACTTAATGATGCCAGCACGTTCGTCCGGACGCTGCAGGCACGCCAAGGGCTGCAGGTTGGTTGCCCCGAGGAGATCGCCTGGCGGATGGGTTTCCTGAGTGATCAGGA
>JBKEBU010000129.1:0-2095 GCA_047973325.1 Propioniciclava sp.
GTGACCTTGATATCAGCTCCATCTGCAAAGGCCGCCCGCAACTTTTCCTTGGCTTCGCCTTCTCTTCCTTTGGCCAGCGCCCAAGCGTAGACGCGGTAGCGCCGTGCCACCTCCGCAGCTGGTCCGTTGAGAACTAGCCGACCTCGGTGGAGCCAGATCGCTCGAGTGCAGGTCTCCTCAATGGTCTGAGCAGCATGTGATACCAGGAAGACGCACCCGGCGTTGGCGCGCAACTCGTTCATACGCTCTTCTGACCGCTCCCGGAAGGCGGCATCGCCTGTGGCAAGTGCCTCATCGATGAGCAGGATTTCAGGGCGAGCGGCGGCAGCAATCGCGAACCTGAGCCGCGCCCCCATTCCTGAGGAGTAGGTATTCATCGGACGGTTAACGGCTGGGCCAATGGCTGAGAGTTCCATGATGTCGGGCATGGCCTGTTCGGCCTGTTCCGGCGTCATACCCATGGCCAAGCATCCCAATCGAACGTTCTCACGCCCGGATAGTCCACCCACCAATGCGGCACTGACCCCTAGCAATACCGGAGTTGAGGCGGCCAGCACTCCACCACGGGTGGGGGGTTCCAGGCCGGCGATGACGCGCAGGAGGGTGCTCTTTCCCGATCCATTCAGGCCTACCAGGCCGACGGCCTCACCCCGTTGGGCAACAAAGGACACCCCTCTGAGCGCCCGCACCATCGTGGTGGGGCGACGCCGGAAACGCCGACGAGGTTTGCCGTCGTCCGAGGTGGACTTGTAGCGCACATGTACGTCATCAACGGCCACCTGGACGCCATCGAGGGGGATCACGTCAGGCTGAACCATACGATTCCTCCCCAAGCCAGAACACAACCAAACCGGTAACCAGCAGACTGCTTGACCATGCTCCCAGGAGCACCCAGCTGGTCCAGTGCGGGGTCACCCCATACAGCAGGCAATCGCGGGTGAGGTCAAGCACAATGAACATCGGGTTGACCCTCATCAGGTCCGAGACCACAGGAATGTTGTCAAATCGTTCGGCTGAAAAGAAAACAGCAGACCCATAGAGCCAAAAGCGCGAGAAAATCGAGATCACCTTGACAAAGTCCGGGATCTTGGCGCAGAGGCGGGCCGCCAAGAGCGCCAAACCTAAGTTCATCATCCACTGCAATACCAACACACCGGGCACCAACAACCATCGCCAACTCACTACCGGGAACTCGGCAAGACCATCCGGATCGATCAATTGCTGCACCCAGGGCATGAGATAGAGAAGCACCATCAGCGTCACCAAGACTGGAATGAAGCTCAGGGTTTCACGGACAACCATCGCCAACGGCAAGGATGCCCGGGGGAACGCAAACGACCGGATCAGCGGCTTCCCACCGGTGATCGCCCGGGCCCCTTGGGTCAACGACCGGATCGTGAAGGTAAACAGGAAGATACCGATCAGTAGATATCCCAGGAAGTTCGGAATACCCCGCCCGCTGTTGAGGATGACGCTAAAGACCAGGAAATAGACAGCAGCGGTCATCATCGGCTCAAGAACTAGCCACACTTTACCCAGCAGATTTGATGACGTGCTGACTTCAATCCGAGCATGAGCATCGACCATGATGAAATGCCGACGCCGCCACAATTGCCCTAGATATCGACCCAATGGCGGCCGAGAGAGCACTTGACGCAACGTTGAGTGATCTACCTCAACCGTATAGGTCGTCCGCTCCGTGGCCCACGAACTCACGCGACGGTCACCTGCTGTCCTGGGAGTAGGGCGCCGCTGGGCGCACCCGTGTTTGCCTATAGGGTCACCTCACCCTACTGAGGTAGCCAATCCAGCACAATCAGGCGTGAGATGAGTGACACATTCCATGCCTCAACGCGCCAGCCAGCCCCCATCCACCACCAACACATGACCGTTGGCGTAGGTGAGATCTGGACCGCTAAGGAACGCCACCACACCCGCGCACTATCACTGGGCACAGCCCAGCGGCCGGCAGGTATCCGCGAGTGAATCTCAAGATCGCCCGTTACACAGCTATCCGGGACTTGACCCAGATTGAAGCACCACTCCAGGCAGTCACTGTCTTGCGCACAAGGACTATGGCAGTGCGACGAAGTCA
>JBKEBU010000161.1:0-1593 GCA_047973325.1 Propioniciclava sp.
CCGATCGGGTTCTACCGTCCCGTTCCAAGGGGGTCTGCATTGCACGCGCGGAATTCTTCAGTGTCTAGATAGGTTGGTCCTGACCCGGACAGACCATCCTGCTGGTAGTCCTCGGGCGAATAGCTTGGATCGACAACGCCGACCCGAATGAGACAGTCCACCATGATCTCAGCCTCATCGAGATTTTCCGGGTTGCGTCGCATCTGTACGTAGTATCCTGAGGCCTCCCCATCGGTCGTCGCGCTGCACTCAGCAATTTGCTGCTCCGAGGGTGATTGCTCGCCGGGGATGGAGAAGCCACCGTCATCGCCCTCCCAGGTCAACTCGTACCCGAGGTCCTCAATACAGGTCTGAAACGCACCGAGCAGCTCGGCGTATTCGGCATCGGTGATGAGACCATCGGCAAGGACCTGGCGTTCGAGTTCTGACCTTGATTCTTCGTAGGCGGTGCGTAACTGCTGCGCCCAGGGACCGGTGAATTGCTCATCCACTTCGGACGTGGCGCCCTCGCAACCACTGACCAGCAGGGAAGTAAGAAGCACGGTGGATGCGATGCTGGCTCGAATCCGGTAGTTAGTCATCGGTGCACATGTCCGTAGGAGACCAAGTACACGTAGCTGGACCAGAGGCTCGAGTACCGTCCACGGGAAGCTTTGTTTCCATAGTGGATTCTAGTGTTGTTGGGTCCCGGGGGGGTTTTCAATGTTGAAGTGCCGTATGGATCCGGAACAAGACGCATTGAAGCTCCGGGACGGGGTGCTCCTTGCGCAGTGAGCGGCGGCGTCTGCGGTGCCTGACGTGACGGTGACGAGTCCTGCCGCCAGCATGGCGGCCGCAGCGAGGCTCGAGCGGGTGAACGAAGTTTCATCAGTGTCTCCTTCGGAGGTGGGATGGGGCTCCTTCGGAGGTGGGATGGGCTCCTTCGAAGGTGGGATGGGCTCCCTGCGGCGACGACCACGCGGTTGCATCTTTGGCTGTCCCGTCCCTGGGCTAGTTGCGTGTCGCAGCTGATCTTTGTATTCGCGACCCCAGGTGAGCCCTGGGGTGCGCCGTTGATCCTCACCGATACCCCGGCATCGATTCCGGATCCCCGTCTTGCCCAGAACCCACCTGACGCCGCTCGTTACCACACATCTCAGCTGCGACAAGCTACTAGCTGATCCGCATGCCCGGTTCGGCGCCGGAAAACGGCTCCAGCAGATAGATGCCTGGGTTTACTGAGGCGTCGGCGTGCCCGGCGGCCAGCACCATGCCTTCGCTGAGGCCGAACCGCATCTTCCGGGGTGCCAGGTTGGCCACCATGACGCACAACCGGTCTATGAGCTGGTCCGGTGCATAGGCGCCGGCGATGCCAGCGAAGACTGTGCGGGGCTCGGGCTCGCCGATATCGAGGGTCAGTTGCAGTAGTTTGGTCGAACCTTCGACGGTGGCTGCGGCCACGATGGTGGCCACGCGCAGATCCACCTTGGCGAAGTCGTCGATGGTGATGGTGTCGGCGATGGCCATCCCGCCGGGGTGGGCCACCGGCTCGGGTTCCGGCTCGGGAACCTCGAACAGGGTGTCGAGCTGGGCGGCATCGACTCGCTGCAGGAG
>JBKEBU010000012.1:0-16700 GCA_047973325.1 Propioniciclava sp.
GTCTCCTCGGTTGCGCTCAGCCGCTGAACCGCGAGGAACAACCGCTCACGGGTGCGGACAGCCCGCGGGTCCGACGACCGCCGCAGCCCGGCCCGGGTCGTCGCCAAGGATTCGTTCTGGACGCCATCGGCCACACCCCAACGCTAGGCACTTCCTAGACACCCGTCAAGGAAATGGCTATAGTGTGATCCGCGTGGGCGACCAGAGCCCATCGAACACCTGTCAGCGCCACGCCGGCGGTGGGCTGCCGCTCCTGTGCGACGATGGGGCCGTGATCACTGACAACCGACGGTTCTGGTCCCGCTCCGGCCACCTGCTAGGTGCGCGCCCGTGAACATCCAGATGGGAGGCCATGCCGCTGCTGCGCTCGCGGCAGCTGCGGCCGGCGGGTTCGATGTGGTGCAGACGTTCATCGGTGACCCGCAGGCCTGGAAAGGTCATGATGTCGACCATCCCGGCGGAGCCGACGGGTTCCGGGCCGACGCCGAAGCGGCCGGCGTCGGGGTGTACATTCATGCGCCTTACGTCATCAATGTGGCCTCGACCAACAACCGCATCCGGATTCCCAGCCGGCAGATCCTCGCCCGGCAGGTGAAACTGGCCACCGCGATCGGGGCCCGCGGTGTCATCGTGCACGGCGGCCACGTGACCGCCAAGGACGACCCGGCGGCAGGCCTGGTGAATTGGCGCAAGGCTGTGGAGGGGCTCGACCTCACCGTACCTATCCTGATCGAGAACACCGCCGGCGGCGATCACGCGATGACCCGGCATCTCGACCAGATCGCTCGGTTGTGGGAGACCCTGCACGAGGCCTCCGGCTTCGAGGCGGTCGGGTTCTGTCTCGACACCTGCCACGCCCACGCCGCCGGACTGGATCTGAGGACTGTCGTCGATGACATCCGCGCGATCACCGGACGAATAGATCTGGTCCATCTCAATGACAGCCGGGATGCAGCTGGTTCCGGCGCCGACCGGCACGCGGTACTGGGGGAGGGAAACATAGCTCCGGCCGATCTGGCGGCGATCGCCCGGTCGGCCGGCGCACCTATCATCCTGGAGACCCCGACGGCAGACCTCCCCCACGCCGCCCAATTGGAGTGGTTGCGCGCTCGCCTATGACCCGAGGGCGTATCCGTCTGACCAGCGCTCCTATCGCGGCCAAGCCGACCGGGCAATCACGCTAGCCTGACCCTGTGACCCACAGTGTTTATGTGATGGCCCCGGAAGAGAAGACAGGGAAGTCCGTCGTCGCGCTCGGCATTCTGGATGCGCTCACCCGGACGGTGGCGTCTATCGGCGTCTTCCGACCGATCGTGCACGCCGGTGTCGACGACGACATGATCCAGGTACTTATCAAGCAGCCGGCAGTCAATCAGACCGCTGCAGAAGCGGCCGGGGTCACGTACGCCGAGGTACATGCCGACCCCGAGGAGGCCCTGGCCCGGATCTTGCGGCGCTACGCCGAGATCGCCGCCCAGAACGAGGCCGTCGTGATTGTGGGATCGGACTACGACGACATCACCGTATCCACCGAACTCAGCTTCAACGCCCGGATCGCGGCGAACCTCAACGTGCCGGTCGCGCTCACAGTGTCGGCCCAAGACCGGACCCCGCAGCAGGTGGCTCAGGTCGCCCAGGGAACCATCGCCGAACTCGTGCATCAGCATGCGAAGACGATCTCGGTGATCGCCACCCGAGTTCCGGAGGACGCCGAAGAGCCCTACGCCGAGGCCTTGCGGGCAGCGCTGCCGCAGCAGATAGTGGGCATTCTCCCGGCGCATCCGCTGCTCACCGCGCCCACCTTTGCTTCCCAGGTTGAGGCTGTCGATGGTCGGCTGCTGTTCGGCCGCGACGAGCAGATCCAGCGAGAGAGCCGGAGCGTACTCGTCGCCGCCATGACGCTGCCCAATGTGCTGCGGCGCCTCGAGATCGAATCGACGCTGATCATGCCCGGCGACCGTAGCGAGATGATTCCCGGCGTACTGCTCGCGCATGCCTCCGGTGCCTTCCCGCAGTTGACTGGACTCATCCTCGTCGGCGGCTATGACATCCCCGATCCGGTCAAGGAACTGATTTCGACGGTGCACCACGAGTTGCCGATCGCCCTCACCGATCTGGGCACCTCGCGCACCGCGATGGCCCTGGCCGGTCTGGAGAGCACGATTTCGAACTCGCCGCGCAAGGTGGAATTGGGGCAACGCCTCGCCCGGGAGCACATAGATACCGCCGCTCTTCTGGAGGCGATGGCGCTAGCCCCGGCTCCTATTCGGACGCCGCTGATGTTTGAGTATCAGCTCACCGAGAGCGCCCGCAAGGATCTGCGCCGGATCGTGCTGCCTGAATCCGGGGATGAACGGATCCTGGAGGCGGCCAGCATCGTCCTGCAGCGGGGTACGGCCAACATCACCCTGCTAGGCGACGCGATCACCATCAAGAACCGGGCCTCGGCGCTGGGCTACTCCCTGGACGGGGCCGACGTGGTCGCCATGGACGATCCGGAATTGGTCGCGAAGTTCTCCGCCGAATACGCCACCCTGCGCGCCAAGAAGGGTGTCACCTTGGAGCAGGCCCGCGAGAAGATGCTCGACCCCAGCTATTTCGCCACGATGATGGTCCACTTCGGGATGGCCGATGGCATGGTGTCCGGTGCGGTCAACACCACCGCCAACACCATCCGGCCAAGTCTGGAGTTCATCAAGACCAAACCGGGGGTGTCGGTGGTGAGTTCGTCATTCCTGATGTGTCTGGAGGACCGGGTTCACGTCTATGGCGATTGCGCTGTCAATCCCGATCCGACCGCCGAGCAGTTGGCCGATATCGCTATCAGCTCAGCAGCCACCGCCGCCGCATTCGGGATAGAACCCCGGGTGGCCATGCTGTCCTATTCCACCGGGGAGTCCGGATCGGGCGCCGATGTGGACAAGGTCCGGGCCGCCACTGAGCTCGTCAAGGAACGCGCCCCCGAGCTCTTGGTCGAGGGACCGATTCAATTCGATGCCGCCGTGGATCCCACCGTGGGCGGCAAAAAGATGCCCGGCTCAGAGGTGGCCGGCCGGGCGACAGTCTTCATCTTCCCGGACCTGAATACCGGCAACAACACCTACAAGGCGGTGCAGCGCTCCGCCGGGGCGCTGGCGGTGGGCCCGGTGCTACAGGGCTTGAACAAGCCGGTGAACGACCTGTCCCGCGGGGCGCTGGTCGACGACATCGTCAACACCATCGCAATCACCGCCATTCAGGCCCAGCACTCCTGACCGCCGCCGAGAGGACCTGCCGTGTCAACACCTATCCTGCTTATCAATGCCGGGTCATCATCTATCAAGTATCAGGTGATCGACGCCGACGACGAGAGCACCCTGGCCACCGGTCTGATTGAACGGGTGGGGCAAGAGCTGGGCGCGATCAAGCACACCGTCGCTGGCGAAACCTACCGCGCCGAAGACGCCTTCCCGAGCCATACCGCTGCCCTCACCGCGATGGTCGGAATGTTCGAGGCGCACGGTCCGTCGCTCGCCGACGTCCAGGCGGTCGGGCACCGGGCGGTTCATGGCGGTGACAAGCTGACCAGCACCACGCTCATTGATGACGAGCTGATTGCCACGATGGAGGAGCTTTCACCACTGGCGCCGCTGCACAATCCACCCGGCATCGCCGGGATGCTGGGGGCGCGCAAGGCGCTACCGGAGGTGCCGCATGTGGCTGTCTTCGACACCGCCTTCTTCTCCTCACTCCCCCGGGAGGCCTACACCTATGCCCTGCCCACGGCCATCGCCGAGCAGTATTCGATCCGGCGGTACGGCTTCCATGGCACGTCGCATGACTACGTCTCCCATCGCGCTGCCGAGTTCCTGGGCCGCCCCTACGCCGAGGTCACCCAGATCGTGTGCCATCTGGGCAATGGGGCCTCGATTTCGGCGATCAAGAACGGGGTGGCGGTGGATACCTCGATGGGGCTCACCCCCCTGGAGGGGCTGGTGATGGGCACTCGGTCGGGCGATGTCGACCCCGGCATCGTGTTCTATCTGCATCGGGAAGCCGGTTTCTCCCCTGATGCTATCGATGCGCTGCTCAACAAGAAGTCAGGCATGATCGGCCTGGCCGGGGTCAGCGACTTCCGGGACATCGCCACCCGAATCGATGCCGGCGACGAGCGCGCCCAGCTCGCCTTCGGTGTCTACATTCATCGGCTACTGCACTACATCGGCGCCTATCTCGCCGTGCTGGGCGGGGCGGACGCGATCACCTTCACCGCAGGCGTGGGTGAGAACGACGCCGCGGTGCGGGCCGCCGTCGCTGACCGGTTGCGCGGTCTCGGTGCCCACCTGGATCCGGAACGCAATGCCATTCGCAGCGATGAACCGCGGCGGATCTCCACCGATGATTCCCCGATCACGCTCCTGGTGGTACCCACCAACGAGGAACTACAGATGGCCCGCGAAGTAGCTGCGGTGATCAGCGCATGAAGCGGGCACTGGTGACCGGAGCCACTTCCGGAATCGGCGCGGCGTTCACCCGCCAACTCGCAGCCCGGGGGGACGACCTCGTCCTGGTAGCCAGGGATGAAACCCGGCTGCAGGAGGTGGCCGCCGACCTGCGGAGCCGGTACGCGGTCGGTGTGGAAGTTTTGGCCGCCGACCTGAGCATCCGCAGCGATGTGGATCGGGTGGCGAGCCGGATAACTGCTGCAGACCAGCCGATCACGCTGGTGGTCAACAATGCCGGCTTCGGCATGGTCAACCCCACTTTGGGACCGGATCTGATCGAGCATGACCGGGCCTGGGCGGTGATGGGCGAGGCGGTGGTGGTGCTTTCTCATGCGGCCGGTCGGACGATGCGAGAGCGCGGTGAAGGGCAGATAATCAATGTGGCCTCGCTGGCCGGGTGGATCACGCAAGGGCACTATTCAGCGTTGAAGAGCTACGTGAAGGTTTACACCGAAGGACTCGCCAACGAACTGCGCGGTACCGGGGTCACGGCCACCGCGCTGTGCCCGGGCTGGGTGCACACCGAGTTCCATGAGCGCGCCAACATAAACGTGCGCAAGCTGCCGCCGTGGGTCTGGGTGGACGCCGAGACCTGCGTGCGGGCCGCCCTCGCCGATGCCGATGCCGGACGAGTGATCTCGCTGCCCACCTGGAAATGGAAGGTCGCTGGGTTCGGATTGCAACATCTGCCCCGTACCGCCGTGCGCGCTATTTCGCGCAGGTTGAGCAGCATCCGCCGGCCCGAGTCCTGAGTCTTTTGTTCCGTGGTGCACAATGGCGTGCGTGCCGGGTTCTGGCGCGATGAGGAGCGGAGGTGAGGCCAGTGGCCCGATCATCCACACGTGATGGCATCGGCAAGTACTCCGCGAAACCGCAGTCCGCCGCCCGATTCCTGGCCCAGCACCTCGTCATGAAGCCGTATATCTGGTCGGCGGTCAGCGTTCACATCCATGGCGAACGGCAGTTGGAAGACCTCAGTGCCCCCTTCATCGCGGTCGCCAATCACTCCAGCCATCTGGATACCACCGTGATCTACGGGGCTTTCCCCCGCAGACTGTCCCGCAATCTGGCCGCCGGAGCAGCCGCGGACTACTTCTTCAAAGAAAAGCTCAAGTCGATGGGCACCCGGTTGTTCTTCAACGCCTATCCGGTCGACCGGGGCGGTATGCGCGCCCATCAAGGTCTCTCCGGCAAACTCCTTGATGATGGGGTACCGCTGCTTATTTTTCCCGAAGGCACCCGCAGCCGGACCGGCGCCATGGCCAAGTTCAAGAACGGTGTGGCCGCGCTGAGCATCCAGCACCATGTCCCGGTGGTACCCATCGCCCTGGTCGGCGCCTACGCAGCGATGCCCTATGGGCAGTCGACGCCTATCTCAGGCCGACCGCCGGTGCACATTGTTTTCGGCACCCCGCAGCGGGCCTTACCCGGCGAATCGGCCGCCCGCCTGACCACCCGGCTGTACAACAAAGTCGTCGAACTCCATGACACCACCGCCCGGGCCTATGGCATGCCGACCCAGGCCGACTTCCACCGGTCGGTCGCGCTGCGGGATGCTGCCCGGCGCAAGGAACGCGATGCGGGGAACCCGCCCGACGCCTAGGTGAGCAGCGTCTCAGGTCGCACGGTCCGCGCCCGGTGGATAGCCACCATCAATCCCAGGAACGCGACCAGTCCCCAGCCGACCAGGGTGAGCAGAGCCACCGCCGGGGAGGTCCCGACGCCGATGGCTCGCACAGCCGCCAACGCGGGCGTGCTCGGCGACACCCCAGCCAGACTCTCCAGCACCGGCGGGGCAGCCGAGGTGGCGGCCATCACTGCGGTGAGCAGCATCAGTGCTACCGCGATGATCCGGCCCCCGTGGCCCAGCAGAGCGGCCAGGGCTTGGTTGATCAGCGTGAAGGACACCCCGGCTACCAGGAGCACGCCGCCGAGCGCGAGGGTGGCCGACCCAGTCAGCCCAAGCCCGGCCGCACCGAGCCCGGTGAGCAGGATCGCCTGCATCGTAACGATGCCCAGGCCCGGCAGCAGGGTGGAACCGAGCAGGCGCAGATTCCCGGCACGTGCGGTGAGCGCATCGCTGCGGATCGGCCGGATCGCGGCGAAGGTCGCCAGAGCACCTAGCCACAGGGCCAGGATCAGCAGCAGGCTGGTCCAAGCCAGCCCGGAGCGGACCAGTCCGGCGAGTCCGTCGTTGGCCACCGCCTCATCCACCGACAGCGCCATCGTGGCCGCTTCGGCGTCGGTGTAGGTCGGGATCGCCTGCTGCCCCTCAGCCACCCCGTCGGCCAGCTCAGCAGAGCCGTCGGCGAAGGTATCCAGCCCGTCGGACAGGTCCCCCAGACCGTCGGCCAGCTGACTGGCGCCCTGGGCCGCCCCATTGATCCCGGCGGTGTAGCGGCCGATTCCCCCGGCCAGTTCCCCGATGCCGGTGGCGAACTCCGCCGTGCCGGTGGCCAAGGCACCCATTCCCTGGACCAACTGCCTGGAGCCGTCGGCCAGGCCGGTGGCCCCCTCGGCCAGCTGATCGGCTCCACCGGCCAGTTGGTCCGCGCCGTCGGCCAGGCCGCGGGCACCGGTGGCGAGCTGCTCACCTCCGGAGGTGAGCTGATCGCCGGCATCGATAAGCTGGCCCAGCAGTTCTTCGGCTTCGGCTTTGGTTGCGGGGGCTTGTCCCTCGGGTAGTTCCTGGCTCAGGATGCCGTAGGCCTCTTCCAGGCGGGGCAGCCAGAGCTCCACCTCATCCAGGATCGATTCAACGGTGTCCAGCCCCGCCAGCAGCCCGTCGGCCTTGTCGTTGAGTGCGCTCAGGGCGCCATCAGCGGTCAGTGCCGCGGTCACGGCATCGGCATCCAGCGAGGCTGCCACGGCGTTTCCTGCCTGCTCGGCGCCGGCTTGGAACGCCGCGCACAGCTCCGGGTCCTCGGCCAATGAGTCGGGGCAGTCGACGTCGCCAGCGGCGTAGGATCCAGCGGTCTCAGCGGCCTTGGTGACGGCGGTGGCCACCGCATCCGTATCCGACTGCACCCCCTGGACAGCCTGGACAAAGCTCCGGAGTCCGGTGATGGCCGGATCCACGTGCGTCGATAGCGTCTCCAGATCGGGTGCCTGCGCCAGCACGTCCCCGATCCCGGCGGCCCAATCCCCCCATTCGGGCAGCACCCGAATCGCGTTGAGGACTGGATTCAGCGCACCGTTGATCCCCCCGGCGTAGGCCTCGACCCCCTCGGCGTATTGTTCTACGCCGCTGGCGAACTGTTCGCTCCCTTCGGCGTAGGTGCCCACACCCTCGGCGTAAGTCCCCAGACCGGTGGCGAACTCTTGAGCGCCGGTCTGCCAGGCAGTGGCCCCCTCGGCCAAGGTGGACGCGCCCGCCGACAGATCGGTGGCCCCCGCGGTGGCAGCCTGGGCTCCGGTATGGAGCTGGCTCCCCCCGGTCGCCGCCTGTTGCAGACCCGTCGCGAGCTGACGGGCACCATCAACCGAAGCGGCGGTGCCGTCGGCCAGTTGGTCGGCACCGTCGGCGAGTTCGCGGGTGCCGTTGACCAGCTCCAGCATGTCGGTGCTTTGGTCGTTGAAGGCGAGATAGAGGTTGGTGAGGTACTCCTGCGCCAGGAACTCGTTGAGTGAGTTCACCGCCGCATAGGTGATCGCCTGACCGAGCGCCGTTTCGTTGATCCCGACTATCTGGGAGGTGTCGACTTGAATGGTTGCCTGCTCGGCCTCGTCGACAGGTTTGGCGAACGAGGTCGCCGCGGCCGAGAAATTCTCCGGGATGGTGACCACGGCCGCATAGGTGCCGTCATCAAGCCCGGCTGTGGCCTGCTCAGCGTCTGCGAGTACCCAGTTCACGTTCTGAGCCCGATCGGTGTTGACTATTTCGGCGGCCAGCTGCCGGCCCAGGGGCATCGGCTGGTCGTTGATGGTCACCATCTCGTCGAGGTTGACCACCGCCGCTTGGACGTCACGGAGCCGCTCATCACTGCGCCCGGTCCCCCAGAGCAGCCCGCCCGCCACCAGGACGGGAACCAGCAGCAGTACCAGCCAGGTGGCCCAGCCGGGCCGGTTCGGAATCAAGGATGTCATCAGCTACCTCCGAGCGTGAGCGCTTCCGGTGCGGAGGCGCGATGGGCTAGTAGTGCGTGAGCTGTTGCCGGATCCGCCGCACCCAGCACCACGGTGGTGGCCTCGGTATCGTCTGGAGCGGCGTCGGTCAGGCGGCGCAGCGCTGCGGTCGCCTCGGCAGACAGCCGATCAACGTTGTCGACGACTACCAGCTCTCCCACCGGATCGGCGAGTGCGCGGGCGGCGTCCGGATCGGCGCCGTCGACGAATGTGGATCGGCGGCGCAGTCGTCCAGACTCCTGAGGCTGCACCATGCCGAGCACCTTGAGGTCACCGCTGGTCAGGGCCAGCCGCCCGGTGAGGGCGAGTAGCAGGGCGCGACGGCCGGGATCGTCGCCGCTCAGGATCAGGGTGTGGCCGGGTTCGACATCGAGATCCACCTGGGCAAAAAGCTCCCGCCCTGCCCGGGTGCTCACGCCCAGGTTTTCGCCGTAGATAACCTGGGTGGCTCCGGGTGTGGGCCAGTCGGCTAGCGACAGCTCATGGGTGATCGCCTCCCCTTCGGCATCGAGCACCGGGAGCCGGCGCTCCAACCACGGGGGCAGCGACCAGGCGCGTTGTTTGAGTAGCTTCATCGCCGCCGGCCCGAGCGTCATCCTGATGATGAACGCGTCAATGGCCACACCGATGGCGAGCCCGAAGGCAATCGGCTTGAGGGTGGCATCCCCTTCGGGGATGAAGAACCCGAAGACAGACACCATAATCAGTGCGGCGGCGACCACCACTTTGGCCGAGTGCACGAAACCCTGCTCCACCGGGTCGGTGCGGTTGCCGTGAACGTACTCCTCACGCATGCGGCTGGTGAGGAAGACCTCATAGTCCATGGCGAGCCCGAACAGGATGCCCATCAGCATGATCGGCAGGAAGGAGATCACCGGCTGCGGGTCGGTCAGGTTGATCAGCTGGCGGCCGATCCCCTGGTTGAAGACCAGGGTGACCAGGCCGAAGGCGGCACAGACGCTGAGCACATAGCCCAGGGCGGCCTTGAGGGGCACCCAGAGCGACCGGAAGACCATCGTGAGCAGGACGAGCGAAAGCCCAACCACGAAGATGCCGAAAGGAACCAGCGCCCGGCCCAGTTGGGTGGAGACGTCGATGCCCACCGCAGTGAACCCGGTGACGTAGGTGGTGACACCGTATTCGTCCTCCCACGCCGGCGCCTGCTCCCGGAGCCGCTCGACTAGCAGGTCGGTGGCGGGGTCGTCCGGCGCGGTGGCGGGGACCACGTTGATGAGCATGGTGTCGATACTCTCGTTGGGCACGGCCATCTGGACCAGTTCGACACCGTCGATGGCCTCCACATCGGCTTTGATTCCGTCGATCACCGCTATCGGATCATCCGATTCGACTATAGATCCAGTGATCACCAGCGGCCCGTTGAAGCCGGGCCCGAACCGTTCGCTGATCAGGTCATAGGTCAGCCGGTCGGGGGCCTCGTGGGGGTTGTGCCCGGAGTTGGGCAGGGCTAGGTGCAGTTGGGTTGCCGGGACGGCGAGCAGACCCAGCCCAACCACGACGATGGCCACGGTGAGTGCGGGGACTTTGGTGACCAGACCGACCCACCAGGCGAACAGGTTCACCCGCGGCTTCCGGTCAGCCACCGGCTTGGGCCGGAGCCGCTCGCCAGCGAAACCGAGCATCGCCGGGAGCAGGGTGAGCGCGAGCAGCACCTCACTGGCGACCGCAATCGCAGCGAAGATGCCCATAACCGTCAGGAAGGGCAGCCCGGCAATGCCCAGGCCGACCAGGGCTATCACGACGGTGAGTCCGGCGAAGACCACTGCCGATCCGGCGGTGGCCACTGCTCGGGCGGCGGACTCCTCGGCTTCCATCCCGGCGGCCAACTGGTCCCGATGCCGGGAGACTATGAACAGTGAGTAGTCGATACCCACTGCCAGTGCCAGCATCAGCGCCAGCAGCAGCACCGTCGAGTTGATCGAGAACACCCCCGACGCCGCTTGAATGAGCAGGATCGAGATCGCGGCCCCCACCAGCGCATTGATCACCGGCATCACGGCCGCCCGGACCGACCCCAGGGTGAACAGCAATACGATGATCGCCACCACCAGGCCGAGCGCCTCGACGATGGTGACGGTGGGCAGCGAGATGGCGAAGGCGTCACCGCCCACATGGACTTCGCTGCCCTCCGGGAGCGACGCTTCCAGTTCACCTCCGATAGCGACCAGTTCTGCCCGCATCTCGTCGGTGATGTCGCTGGCACCGTCGGCGTCGAGCAGCACACTGACGAGGCCAGTGGAGCCGTCGGAGCTGATCAGTCCGTCGACGTATTCGTTGTAGGGGAGTTGCACCTGCTCCACGAACGACACCCGTTCGAGTTGCGTGGCGCCGCTTTCTAGCCGGGCTTGGATCCCGGCATCGTGCATACTCGCCCCATCCGGCGCAATCACCACCAGGGTGGCCGAGGTCATCGCCGCTTCGGGGAAGGTCATCGACAGCTGGTCGAAGGCCTTCTGCGAGGAGGCTCCCGGAATGGTGAAGTCGTCGTCATAGCTGCCACCCACGGTTGCGGCGAGGGCTCCGATGATCGTGAGCACCAGGGCCCACGCGGCCACGACCAGGCGCCGCCGGTGCCAGGAGGCCCGTGCCAGCCGGTAGATGAAGGTGGACATTCGGCCTCCGTTTAGCTCATTCCCACTCGATACAGAAGTGTATGGGATACGATGCTGTATCGAAATCGGCGCCCATTCCTCGTGGCGTCGCGGAGAGGGAGGCGTGACCGACGTATCTGCCCGCCGCGCTCGCACGCGCGACCGGATCTGTGATGCCGCCGTGCAGGTCTTCGCCCTCCAGGGCGTGCGGGGGGCCAGCGTCGAGGAGATCTGCGATGTTGCCGGATTCACCCGGGGCGCGTTCTACTCAAACTTTGAGTCAAAGGATGGGCTGTGCGCGGCCGTCTTGGAACGGCATGTGACCGCGGTGGTCGCGGCGGTGGACGGGGTTGTCGACCGGCTGGTGCCGACGACTGATCTTCGGCTGGACGCGGTGATCGAACTAGGGATCTCCACCTTCCTTGCGGCTCAGCCAACAGATCCGAACGTAATCCTCACCAGCGAGGAACTCCGGCTGTATGCCGCCCGCGAGCCCGCCTTCCGGGACACCTTTGCCAGGCTTGAACGGCTGGCGAATGAGTCCATCGCTGCCCGGATCGAGGCCGCTCTGGTTCAGCATGGGTGCGAGCTTATGATCCCTGGTGAAGAGGCTGTCCGGCTGCTCCACGCCGTCTATGAGTATGGGTCAATCGGGACCCTTATCTACCCGCCCAGCCCACCCGCAGACGTGCGCAGCACAGTGCTCAACCAGCTGCTGCGTTCCCTGATCCGCCCCCAGCCAGTTGTCCCGTGATCAGCTGGCCCACCGGCCGGTGAAATAGAGCCACGCCCACACCATCTGGAGCACGAAGGCCAGCACACCGGTGACGACACCGGCGGTGATCCAGCCGTGCGTGCGGGGCCGTGATTCGACGTATTCGCCGATCTGCTGCCACAGCGGAAACCAGAGCAGCACCGACCGGTTCACGCTCATCAGCCATTGGGACAGCGATAGCGCAAGCACTTGCACCCCCACCCAGGAGGCTTCGGCGATCTGCTTGCGAAGAAGCGCCACCACGATGACCACCAGCCCCACGATCCAGGAGATCAGCTCGCCGCGGAAAATCCACACCCATTCGGGGTGCTCTGGGTTGGGGTTGAGTTGTGCGATGTGATTGGCGATGGCTTGCCACGGCCAGTGAAAGTCGCGCTGCCAGCCCGCCTGCTGGGCGCTGTACCATGCCGTCCAGGATCCGGTGAGCCCATAGAGGTAGGCGAGGTAGATCCCCAGCACGGCGGTGGGCAGCAGCAGCCAGGCCAGCCGGGTCATCCGAGGGTCACCGGTACGGGTTTGCTGCTGGGTGATCGCCAGGATCAGTAACGCTCCTATCAGGAACAGCCCAGAGACGCGCAGCGTGCAGGCGACTGACGCGAGGAGGGCTGCTTGCCCCCAGCGATCGCTCTTGGCCCGCTCCCAGGCCCAGAACGCCGCTGCACAGAAGGCGCCTTCGGTATAGGGGACGGCGGTGAAGATCGCCGTGGGTGCCAGCAGCCAGGCCACCGCAGCAAACCGGCCGCCGAGCCGCTGCAACGCGAGCGCGGCCAGTAAGGCGCAGACCGACGCCACCAGGGATCCCAGCACAACGGTGGGCAGCCCGGCGGATTCGAAGAGGCCGAGCACCAGCGGCCATCCGGGAAAGAACGCCATCCGTTGCGGATCGGCGTAGCCTTCCCGGGCGATGCCCAGATAGTGCTCGACATCCCATTGGGCGAGCACCGAACTGAGGGTCCGCTCCCCTGAGATCGCCAAAACCACAGCCAGGATCGCAAACGACAGCCGGGTCGCCAGCCACACTTGAACCACCAGCAGGGTGTCCCCCTGCAGTCGGCGTCCACGCGTCGCTTGTACCCGGCGCGGCCTGCGGCCCGACGGTGATACGCCCGTGGCGACATGCCTGGTCACGCGGCAGACCGCCGAGTGGAGAGGTGGGGGTCAGTCGGCCTCATCGCGCCCCTGACTCGGCTGACCGTTGCCCTGTCGCGGCCAGGTCTCCTCCTGAGGTTCCGGCAACTCTGGGGGGTCAACCGGCGGCTCCACCGGATCCACCGGCGGCTCCACCGGATCCACGGGCGGCTCCACCGGATCCACGGGCGGGTCGACCGGATTTATAGGATCCACGGGATCTACCGGCGGCTCGCCTGGATTTATGGGGGGCTCCCCCGGATCCACTGGCGGCTCTTCCGGCTCTGGCGACTCCCCCGGCACCTCCGGTTCCGGAGAACTTGCTGGGGTTGATGCCGGCTTCTCGACTGGTGCTCGTCGGGGCTTGGGTGCTGTTGGCCTGGGTCCGAACTTGCCACTGCGCTGCAGCGTGGTGGGGCCGGGGAAGTTAACTCGGGACAGGTCTTTCTGGGCGACCTTCATGTAGGCCAGCCAGGTTTCGGCGGGGAATCCCGAGCCGTAGAAGCCGCGCGCGTACTCCTCAAGGTTGCTGGTGCCCTGGTCACCAGCCACGAACATGACCGCGGTCGAAATCTGGGCGGTGGAGCCGATGAACCAGGAGGCACGGGTTTCGCGGAGTTTGGCCACGTAGTAGGTGCCGGTCTTGCCGGCCACCGGATAGCCGAGGGAACGCACCGTCCGGCCGGTGCCCTGTTCGGTAACCCCGTTAAGGGCATAGACCGCGTTCTGAGCAACGTCCGGTTCGATCATCTGCTTGGTCGACACCGGGGCCTCGTACACCTGCCGCCCGACGAGATCATGCGCTTCGGACACTATGTGCAACGTGGTCCGCTTCCCGCCGTTGGTCAGGGTGGATAGGCCGTGGGCTGCATCCAACGGGGACACCTGGGCGGTGCCGAGTGCTATCCGGTGGTTGGCGATCCCGTTCGACCGCCAGTCAGTGCCGTCGGGGATACCGACGTCATTGGCGGCCTTGATCACCTTCTCCGGGCCGTCTTGCATTTGGCTGACCAGATCCACATAGGCGGTGTTGATAGAGCTGGTGGTGGCCTTCTTCAAGGTGACCGGGCCGTAGTTGTGGCCGGCATTGGTCACCGGATCCCTATCGCCGCGGGGGGTGTAGGTGTTGCCATTGAAATAGTCCCCGAGCGTGGCCCCGTCCCGCAGGCCGGCAACCAGTGCCCAGGGTTTGAAGGTGGAGCCGGTCGGGCGCGGGGTTTCGGCCCAGTTGCGGTTGTCGGCGACATAGTCAGGGCCGCCATACATGGCCAGGATGGCGCCGGTGGCGACATCAACCGAGGCGATCGCCGGGTGCAACGTGGCCGGGTCCAGTCCGCGCGGATTCGCCGCACGATAGGCAGCCTCTTGCGCCGATTCAACAGCCGACGCTTGCATATCGGCGTCGACGGTGGTGACTATCTTCAGACCACCGCCCCGGATTTCGGCTTCGGTGAGGCCTGCCGCAGCTAGCTCTTTCTCGACCTTGGCCAAGAGATAGCCTTTGGTGCCCCCGTAGCGGCCTTCAGTGTCGGCGAACTTGGGGAAGTCAGGCAGTGTGGTGTAAATCTCGGCTTTCTGGGCCTCGGTAAGCGTGCCGAGGGTCACCATTTCGTTGATCGTGTACTGGTAGCGCTCCAGCAGATCACTGCGGTGTTTGTCGCTCTTGGCCGGATCGAGATTTTCGGGTGAGTTGACGATGGCCGCCAGGGCAATCGACTGCTGCAGATTCAACTCGTCCGCGTCCAGGCGGAAGTAGGTTTGGGAGGCGGCCTGAATACCGTAGGCGCCCCGGCCGAAGTACACGGTGTTGAGATATCCCTGGAGGATCTCCTCCTTGGACAGCTCTTGGGCCACTTTGAGGGAGATGATTATCTCCTTCAGCTTGCGGGTGACGGTTTGCTCCTGGGTGAGGTAGAGAACCTTCACGTACTGCTGCGTCATAGTCGAACCGCCCACCTGGTCCGCTCCGGGTGTTATCGCCGTTTGGAAGACCCGAGTCAGCCCGATGAAGGAGATGCCGCTGTTGGTCCAGAAGGTCTGATCTTCGGCGGCAACGATGGCGTCGCGCACCTCGGGAGACATGTCTGCCAGCGGGATCGACTCTCGATTCTGAACCGCGAAGCTACCAATTTCGGTCTCACCGTCGCGGTAGTACGCGGTGCTTATATTTGTCTGGAAGTCCTCATTGGCGTTGGGGATGGGGATGGTCACGTAGAGGATCGCGAACGCGGCTGCCCCCAGGATCGCAAACAGGATCGCCAGCGCACCCACCCACTTGAAGAACGACAGGATCACCCGCCCAGCAGTGCGTTTGCGCTTTGGTTCAGCCATAGATGTCCTCGACAGTTCTCTGACGGCGCGGCGGTTTCCGCTTCACTCCGTCCCCCAGTAAGTATGACGTGATCATGTGGTTCCAGCCACACTCATGGCAGACCTCGACGACGCACACCTTGA
This sequence comes from Propioniciclava sp., assembly GCA_047973325.1. Taxonomy (GTDB): domain Bacteria; phylum Actinomycetota; class Actinomycetes; order Propionibacteriales; family Propionibacteriaceae; genus Propioniciclava. Next base: position 15,576 of record JBKEBU010000012.1, read on the forward strand.
ACTCGCCGAACTCGGTCTGCATCTCGTCCAGCTCAGCGGTTGATTTGATCCGCCCGGAGTACTGGCCGAGTTGGTCCCCGAAAACATAGTGCAGCACGACCATGTGAGCCGACGCACAGATCGGGCAGGCCTCGTCATGGAGTTCGCCATGGTTCATCGCCGCCCGAATGAGCATCGGGTCGGCGTCACAAGCCTCGGCGCGAGTCAGGGTACGACTGCGGCCTGTCAACGCGCGGAGCGAATTCCGGCGTTGCAGGGCGTAGTTCACCACCTCACGCTGCGACCACATACATCCAGAGTAGAGCCCCGAGCAACCTGACCAGCGGGTAGCCGATCCCGTTGCGCCGATCTGCCCGGGCCTGTGCCGGGCCGCTCGGAGCTATCGGCGTCTCGGCACACCGCCGAAGTGCGCCCGGAGCCACCCCCGGCTACACTGAATCGCTGCAAGGGGCCCATGGCGCAATTGGTAGCGCACCTGCTTTGCAAGCAGGGGGTTGGGGGTTCGAGTCCCCCTGGGTCCACCCAATCGGACGTACTAGAACCGCTGACGTCGGAAGATGTTGGTTCGGGTACGAGGGTGACGAACGGCTCAGCGAGCCGGATCGTCGCCCTTTCGTCTTCGCTGATCTCGATGCCGTTGGTCAGTGCTTGGTTCGCCAGGCGCCTGCCTTGGTCGTCGGTGCGGGCGTAGAGCGTCGCGCAGTCGACCAGCAGGCTGAGCGCGGTGCTCAGTTGCTTGCGTGATCCCTCGTGCTGGTCGTGCTCGGTCGCGAGCCTGCGGTCGATGTCCGCCAGGCCGGTGCGGATGCGGTCTTGGTGCCGCTTGAGAGTGTCGAGGTCGATCGCGTCGGCGAAGTGTGCGGCGAGCAGCTTGTCGCTCTCGTTCTGGAGGCGCTGCCGGTTCGCGCTCAGCTCGGCCAGTTCCTCGGAGCGTGAGGCGAGGCGTTGCACAAGTGGCTGCGTCGCGCCGACATCGACGCTGGCGCCAAGTCCGGCCAGTCGGCGACGGCGTCGTCGCGGCGCTCGTCGGTCGTGGCTTCACGGTGACTCGCGGCGACGGTGCCCGCGACCTCCTGATCGACCCACCCGGAGGCGGAGCGGCGCCCGACATCGTCGCCGCGCTCT
>JBKEBU010000018.1:0-7921 GCA_047973325.1 Propioniciclava sp.
CCTGATCGCGGACGCGACGCAGCACCCGGAAACACTCCCGGACCCGGTCGGTGTCGTCGGTGAATAACGCCAGGGTCATGAGGCCGCGCACCCGCAGGCCGGTGTAGGCGGGAAGCTCGCGACTGTGACCTGCCTGCTGCTCGGGGTCAGCCTGGCGTGGTTCTATAAGTGGCTGTGTCGTGCCACCGGGCCGGGCGCTGCGAGTGGTCTTTACCCTCCACGATTCGGGGGGAACCACACTTCAGAAACTCCTCCATCGTTGCCGCTCATTGCCTCCGCGCACCCCTTCCACTGTCCCGACGTGTCGCCGAAGTCACGTACGCCATCGCAGTGTCCGTCCCGCGCGCCCCAGGTGAGCACCGCGATCACGAGGAGCGCGACCGCGTCCCGGAGCACGGTGCTTGGATCCCCCCGAGCAGCACACCGCGAACAAGGGAGGCCGCGTAGAAGGCTGGATTCAGGTAGCCGGCCCAGATTATCGGAGTCGGCAGTAGCTCACCGGGTACCGCGACCGGACCGAGGACGAGCAGTACCAAGGTGGTGGCGAGGCTGATCGACGAAGCCTGCTCCAACGACCGGGAGGCGTTGCCGATCAGTGCGCCGAGCCCTCCGGTCGGTAACACCAGCACCAGCAGCAGCGGCAGCGCGCTCCAGAGCGGCTGCAGCGGCACGTCGAGCACCAGTACCGCCAGGAGTGTGAGGACGATGACCGACGGCAGGGCGAGCAGGCTGAACGCCAGCAGACTGGCGAGCAGCAGGCTCTCGCGGCGGACCGGGTTGGACGCAAGGAACTCCAGCGCGCCGGTTTCACGCATGAACGCGAAGTTGCTCGCGATCCTGTTCTGGGTCTCGAAAAGCAGAGCCATCGTGATACTGCCCGAGGTTGCGTACACGAGAGCCCTCGGCCCCGAATCCTGCGCGAAGAACCCCAGAGTCAGGACTGTCACCAGGGGCGCGAGGATGCCGGTCAGCAGCATCTGCGGCCACGACCAGCGCCAGTTCGAGAGCTGCACCAAGAAGAGCAGCAACATCTGCCGAGGCCCGGTCAACGGCCGTCGGGCGGAGTCAGGCGAGGCCATGATAGACGTCCTCCAAGGTCGCCGAGGTGATCGTCAGGTCGGTCAGGTCCGCGATCTCGACCTCCGTGACGAAGGCCCGGAACTCCTCCGGCGCGAGATAGGCCTCCACGTAGAGGCTGCGGGGATCCTGCTCGGGGAGGTAGGGCAGGAGGGATATCGCCTCGTCGCGGAGGAAGCGGACCCTGGTCAGCCCCGTCACCGTCTTCTTCAGCTCTCCCGTGGCTCCGAGGGCGACGACCCGCCCCTGCCTCATCACCCCGACTCGGTCGAGAACCTGCTCGGCCTCGAGGGGGTTGTGGGTGACGAGGACGATGGTCGTACCGGCACGCTGCAAAGCGCGGAGGTGGGACCAGACGAAGCGGCGTCGGCCGGGGTCCAGCTCGTTCGTCGGCTCATCGAGGAGCAGGACGTCGGGATCGCCTGCCAGCGTCACTGCTAGTTGGAGGAGTAGACACTGGCCGCCCGAGAGCGTGCGCCACCTTGCCTGCCACCGCGGTGAGGTCCAGGGTGGTGACGAGCTCGTCTCTCTTGGTGCGGGCTTGCCGCCAGGTCTTGCCCCGCATGTGGGCGACGGTGAAGATCGCCCTCCGCACCGTAAGGTTGTTGAGGGCGAAGGCGCTCTGGGGCATGTAGCCCACCCGGCCAAGGTGGGCGAAGTCGTCCCGACGCAGTCGACGGCCGAGGACGTGCACCTCGCCACGGTCCGGAGCGAGCAGCCCCACCATCATCTTCACGAGGGTGGACTTCCCGGCGCCGTTGCGACCAAGCAGACCGAAGAACTGTCCGCGCGCGATGTCGAGACTGGCCTCGTCCACGGCGGGCTGCGGCGACCCCTCGTAGCTCCGGGAGACATTGATCAGACGGTAGGCAAGGTCAGTGGTCATGCGCGCACCTTCAGTACCGTGCGGCACGCGACCCGTACGAGCGACGCGACTTCGGTCACCGACGTCGGCAGGTCCGAGGGCAGCCGTGCGGCTCCGAAGGCCCGGAAAAAGCCCGTCATCTCGGGGACCCGAGGGTCGAAACCGTGAGATGCGGAACGGACGTTCTCGCGTACGGGCGAGCCGGAGTAGATAAATTCGGTGTGGCGACCGCAACCCAGCACCAGCCGCCCTGTGCGATCTGAACACGTGGGTAGTCCCAGCGCGCCGAGCTCCCCCTGTCCCAGCACCTTCACACCGGGTCCGAGATCATGAAGCGCCGCAATCAGATCAAGTCGCTCGGTGCACGTCAACGGTTCGTCTGCGTAGAGATAGGCACAGGTGCTGTCTCCCTGGAAGACCATCCGGGCTGCCAGCCCTAGCTGGTCGAGAACGGCATTAGGGCGCAGATGCGTCTCGACCCAGTCGATTCCGTGATCCGAGAACAACACGACCTGCGTGTCAGGCCCGACGTCACTGACGAGCGAGGCTATGTGCGTTGACACCTCGGCGTAGGTCTGCAGAATCTGCGCCTCGGCGTCTCTCGACTCCGCGGCAGCCCCTCGCCGCTGCTGCCAGCCGAGGAACTCCTGCACGTGGTCAGTCTGGTTGAAGCGCAGGAGGAGGACATCCGGGTCGTGTCGGTCAACGACGCGCCGCGCCGTCTCGGCCACTCACGCAGCGGTCGGCGCTTCGACGAACTCGCCTCCGCCGCTGTCGCGGTAGGAGGCAACCATCGCCGAGGGCCCGCCGTCAGCCTGCAGCACCGCCGCGTCCACCACCGAACTCGACGCGTGGCAGGCACAAGTCAATGCCGACCAACGACAGGTCGAGTGGCAGTTCACCACCAATGACGCCCGCATCAAGCTCCGCCGCCTCTACCCGCGCCCGAACAGGGCTGTCCTCCTCAGCCGACGAGGTCGGAGACCTCCAACCAAAGATCCTCTTGTTCGGCCAGCTCGGCGGTGAGCTGGCGCAGGTCGTCATCGAGCACCTGCAGACCGGCATAGTCGGTGGCGTCATGGTCAGCCATCCGCTGGTGGAGGTTCTCGATGGCCGTGGTGAGCTTGTCCAGGCGTCGTTCGACGGCCGCCAGTTCTTTGGCGCGGGCGCGGCGTTCGGCGTTGCTCATCCCGGAGTTCGGGGGAGTGGACGTGGCGGCCGGTGGCCGCGGAGCAGCGTCGGTTGGCTGGTCATGCCGCAGCCGGAGATACTCCTCGACTCCGCCCGGGACATGACTTAACCGACCGTCGAGGATTGCGTACTGGGTGTCGGTGACCCGTTCGATGAGATAGCGGTCGTGTGACACCACGATGAGGGTGGCCGGCCAGGAGTCCAGCAGGTCCTCAACGGCAGCCAGCATGTCGGCGTCGACATCATTGGTGGGCTCGTCGAGCACGATGACGTTCGGCTCTTCGAGCAGCAGCATGAGCAACTGCAGCCGCCGCTTCTGGCCGCCGGAGAGCTCGTCGACCCGGGCGGAAAGGTGCTCCCTGCCGAAACCCAGCCGTTCCAACAACTGGGCGGGAGTGAGATCGCGGCCATCGACGACGAAGGTGGTTTTTGCTCGGGCGAGGACCTCGCGCACCCGGTCCCCGCCGATGTCGCGCAGCTGGGAGAACTGCTGATCCAACAGCCCGGTCTTTACGGTCTTGCCGCGTTTCACCCGCCCGTGGGTCGGTTCGATGGTGCCCACGATCAGCCCGAGCAGGGTCGACTTCCCGGCACCGTTCGCACCGAGGATGCCGACCCGGTCGCCGGGGCCGATCCGCAAGGTGACGTCGGTGAGAACAGGCTGATTGCCGTATCCGGCGGACACATTTTCCAGGTCGACGACGTCCTTGCCCAGGCGAGAGACTGCCATGCGCTGCAGTTCTATAGGATTGCGGATCGGTGGCACATCGGCGATAAGCGCGTTGGCAGCCTCGATCCGAAACCTGGGTTTCGACGTTCGTGCGGGCGGTCCCCGGCGCAACCAGGCGAGTTCCTTGCGCATCAGGTTCTGCCGCTTGGCCTCGGTGGCCGCCGCGATCCGATCGCGCTCGACCCGCTGCAGCACATAAGCGGCGTAGCCACCCTCGAATGGCTCGACGATGCCGTCGTGCACCTCCCAGGTTTCGGTGCAGACCTCATCAAGGAACCACCGGTCATGGGTGACGACCAGCAACCCGCCCGCAGACCGGCCCCACCGGTGGTTGAGGTGGGCGGCCAACCAGGCAATCCCCTCCAGATCGAGATGGTTGGTCGGCTCATCCAAGGCGATGACATCCCAGTCTTCGACCAGTAGCGCCGCCAACGCCACCCGCCGCCGCTGGCCACCACTCAGGGTATCGATCCGCGCATCCCAGGCCAGATCCGGTACCAGGCCAGCGATGATGTCGCGTACCCCGGCATCGCCAGCCCACTCATGGTCAGGGCGGTCGCCGACGATCACGGAGCCGACGGTGTCGGAGCCGCGGAGGTTGTCGGCCTGGGCGAGGGTCCCGAAACGGACGCCGCGGCGGCGGGTTACCTGACCCGACTGCGGTGGGAGCTGCCCGGACAACAGGTTGAGCAGGGTGGACTTGCCGTCGCCGTTGCGGCCGACGATGCCGATCCGGTCACCCTCCTCCAGCCCGAGGCTGAGATCGGCGAAGACCACCTTGGTGGGATAGTCCAGGTGCAGACGCTCCGCGCCCAGCAGGTGAACGACCATCAGGGTGGCCAGCTAGCGGCCACGGAGCGCGCGGTTGATCCCCTTGGGCGAGGGCATCGGCCCCTTCGGCACCGGCATGCCGCGCTTGTTGTTCAGCGCCTTGAGGCGGGTGCGCACCTCGGCGGACTGATAGGGGGCTAAGACCTTGGGCAACTTCTCGATGCGCTTCTGCAACTGGTTCAGGGGAACCTGATCATCGGCCTCACCGAGGACCATCTCGGTGACCGGTGTGCCGTAGGCCACCTGGCCGTGCCGCTGGGCCTCGGTGGTCAGGAGCTTGGTCACCCGTCCCAGTTGACCTTCTCCGATGAGGACGATCCCGCCTGGACCGACGACGCGGTGCACCAGGTCGAGTTCGCGAGTGGCGGTGATCGCGACGTCGTAGGTGTACTTCTTCTTGTTCAGGCTTTGCAGGGCAACCTCGGCTGACCCGGGTTGCCCGGCATAGCGGGTAAACATGGCCGAACGGGCTTTCCGGGTGAGCGTCCACATGGCGCCCAGCAGGCCGGTGAGTAACGCCAGGGGGACCCAGAGCCACCAGATGAGGTTCCCGAAGATTCCTACCAGGGAGACCAGCGCCACCGCTGCGAGGCCGATCCCGAGCATCCACCAGGTCACCGACGGGTCGATCTCACGGGTCCGCTTGAACGCTTCAGTCATCTGGCGAAGCTGGCCCCAGTCCTTGGGGTCGTCGCTGTTCTTCTTGCGCAGCTTCTCGGCCTTCATTGCGGCCTTCTGCTTGCGGGCGAGTTCCTTCGCCCTCTCGCTAGCCATACTCCACCACCCCTGCTCGGACTCGGTCGACTAGTCTAGCGACCCTTGGTCGCTAGAACTCTTGCGTTCGTCCTGAGTTTCAGGCGGCTGCGACCCTGTATTGCCATCGTTGCCACCAGCCGCCCTGGGCAGCGGTACCCCCAGGGCCCCATTGAGAACAACACCATCAACTGACTGACGGCAGCGAGGGCATCACCCCGAGCTCAGACTCGGCGGTCAGAGGCAGAGCCTCGGTGGTGGTTCAGTCGCGGGCCTGGATGGCCTGTCGGTACAGACGTCCGGCCCGGTACGAGGAGCGGACCAGGGGCCCCGACAGCACCCCGGAGAACCCGACCTCGGTGGCTTCAGTTTCCAGTTCGGAGAACTCCTCCGGCGTCACCCACCGGTCAATCGGGTGGTGGCGTGCCGACGGCCGTAGGTACTGGGTGATCGTCAATAGCTCGGTGCCCGCGTCGTGAATGTCGCGGATGGCCTGGCTGATTTCCTCGCGGGTCTCGCCCATACCGAGGATCAGATTGCTCTTGGTGACCAGACCATAGGCCCGGGCATCGCTGAGCACCTTCAGTGATCTGTCGTAGTCAAAGGCGGGTCGGATCCGCTTGAAGATTCGCGGCACCGTCTCCAGATTGTGGGCGAAGACCTCTGGCCGAGACTCGAAGACAGTTTCCAGCGGTCCGGCCTCGCCCTTGAAGTCGTCGACGAGGAGCTCGACGCCGGTGCCCGGATTGAGTTCCCGGATCTGGCGACAGGTCTCGGCGTACAGCCAGGAAGCCCCATCGGGCAAATCGTCGCGGGCCACGCCGGTCACCGTCGCATACCGTAGCCCCATCTCGCGGACAGATTCGGCCACTCGGCGGGGCTCATCGGTGTCATAGCTGGTGGGTCGGCCGGTGGCGATCTGGCAAAAGTCGCAGCGTCGGGTGCACTGGTCACCACCAATCAGGAAGGTGGCCTCGCGGTCCTCCCAGCATTCGAAGATGTTGGGACAGCCGGCCTCTTGGCAGACAGTGTGCAGACCACCCTCACGGACGCGGCGCTGCATGTCCTGGTATTCCGGGCCCATCACTGCTTTGGTCTTGATCCACCCTGGTTTGCGCTCGATCGGGGTCTGAGCGTTGCGGGCTTCGATCCGGAGCAGGCGGCGCGGTTGGGTATCGGTCACGTTGTCATGCTACCCCGCTGCCTCGGGCTGCGGGCCGGCGACGTGGAGGGCGAAAGCCAACTGTGCCGTGAGGAAGGGCTCTAACTGGTGAGCGACGGCCACCAGGGGGGGTGGAGCGTGCCCCAGCTCGTCCTCCAGGGACGTGACGCCAGCGTCACGGATACCGCAGGGCACGATACTGCCGAAGGGGCCGGTGCTCACCGCAGCCACGTTGAGAGCGAAGCCGTGAAGTGTGGTCATCTTGGAGACCCGGATCCCTATCGCGCAGATCTTGCGTTCCGGCCGACCATGGGTGGCGGCGAGCCAGACGCCGGTGCGACCGTCCACCCGCATGGTCTCGACGGAGTAGAGCGCGAGCAGATCCATAACGGCCTGCTCGAGACGGCGCACGTATTCCAGCGGACCGATCTTCCGGGTCAATGGCACGATTGGATAGCCCACCAGTTGGCCAGGGCCGTGATAGGTGATCTTGCCGCCCCGATCGACATCCACAACGGGGGTGCCGTCGACCGGCCGCTCGTCAGGCTGGGTGCGTCGTCCGGCGGTATACACCGGATCATGTTCGACGAAGAGCACCTGCGGGGGCGCTGCCCCGGCCACCACGTGGGCGTGGATCTGGCGCTGCCGCTCCCACGTGGCCAGATACTCGTCTCGGTGGGGCGGCGTGTCGGCCAGGCCAAGATAGGTGAAGCCCAGCCTGCCGCCGCCCGGCATCATCAGAGGCCGAACTCGGCTCCGAAGTCGCCCTCTTCCAGGCGCGCCTTCACGGCGCTGAGGAAGCGGCCTGCATCGGCGCCATCCACAATCCGGTGGTCGTAGGTCAGGTTGAGATACAGCATGTCCCGAATCGCGATCACCTCACCCAGCGTGGGATCCTGGATGACCATGGGCCGTTTCACCAGGGCGCCGGTCCCCAGGATGGCGACCTGGGGCTGGTTGATTATCGGGGTGTCGGTGAGGGTGCCTGTCGAGCCATAGTTGGTGATGGTGAAGGTGCCACCGGTCAACTCGTCTGGGGTCACCTTGTTGGCCCGGGTGCGAGCTGCAAGATCGCCGATCTTACGAGCGAGGCCGGTGACATTGAGATCGCCGGCATCCTTGATCACGGGCACCAGAAGCCCCTTGGGCGTGTCGACCGCGATCCCGACATGTTCGGCATCGGCGTAGGTGATCGTACCGGCGTCGGTATCGATCTGACCGTTGACCTGGGGGAATTGTTTGAGGGCTTCGGTGGTCGCCAGCGTGATGAACGGCAGGTAGGACAACGAAGCACCCTCGCGGGCCTTGAAGG
>JBKEBU010000048.1:0-27593 GCA_047973325.1 Propioniciclava sp.
TCGACGAGCCCACCTCCGGGCTGGACCCCCTGATGGAGGCGGCCTTCCGGGAGGAAGTGGCGAAGATAAAACAGCGCGGTGCCACGGTGCTGCTGAGCAGCCACATTCTCTCGGAGGTCGAGGCCTTGGCCGACACCATTTCAATCATCCGCGACGGGGCGATCGTCGAGTCCGGCACCCTGACCCAGATGCGGCATCTGCGACGCACCCTGATCGAGGCGAATACCAACAGGCCGGTCGAAGGGCTTCCCCATCTGGCGGGCGTGTACGAGATCGTGCAGGACGGCAACCAGCTCACCCTCGAGGTGGACGGTGACGCTGTCGGCGACGTGCTGGCCGCGCTGGCCGACGCCGGGGTGACGAGCCTGATCGCGCAGCCGCCGACGCTGGAGCAGATGTTGCTACGGCACTACCAGACCCAGGGGCGGTGAGTCCGGTGAGCGACACCTTGGTGCGCACCAGCACACTGCTGCGGTTCAACGCACGCCGCGACCGGATCCGCGGGCCCGTCTGGGTCCTCGGCGTGGCCGTCTTCGTGCCCTATGTGCTGACCGCCTACGACACCCTGCTCGGGGAACCCGAAGAGATGGCCGCGATCCTGAGCATGGTTGGCAACCCGGCCATGCGGCTGTTCACCGGCCCCGGCTTTGGGCTGGGGGCCGACACCGCGGGTGACGCGCTGGCCAAACAGCTGATCTTTACCGGGGTGTACTGGTCCTACATCCTCATCTTCGTCGGACTGATGAGCATTTTCCTCATCTCCCGGCACACCCGGCAGGATGAGCAGTCCGGCCGGGCGGAGTTGATCCGGGCCAGCGCCGTTGGACGAAATGCACCGCTCACCTCGGCCCTGGTGTGGGTCCTGATCTGCAATGTGGCCCTGGGTGTGCTCATCGTGGCGGCTCTGCTGGCCTTTGACTCGCCGCTGTCGGCAACGGTGCTGCTGGGGGTGGCCACCGTCGGATTCGGGTTGTTCTTCGCCGGTGTCACCGCCGTCGCCGTGCAGGTGTCGGGCTTCTCATCCTCGGCCAGCGGCCTGGCTGGTGCCGCGCTGGGGGTCAGTTACCTGGTCCGTGGTTTCGGCGACATGCTGGCCGGACCGGATCAGCATGGCACCTGGCTGTCGTGGCTGTCACCGTTCGGGTGGGCCCAGCAAACCGCTGTCTACGTCGACAACCGCTGGTGGCCAGCGGCGCTGCTCTTCGCAGGGGCGCTGTTGCTCGGGGGAGCGGCGTACATCCTGCAGACCCAACGCGACTTCGGGTCGGGCATGCTCACCGTACGTGCCGGGAGGATCCGCGCCGCTGGATGGGTGCGATCCCCGCTGAGCGTTGCCGCTCTGATCCTGCGTGGGCAGGCCTTCTGGTGGAGTTTTGCCTTGCTGATTGCGGCGATCATGTACGGCAGCTTCACCGGCGCCATGGTGGACGCCTTTGCTCAACTCCCGGATCTGTTTCAGCAGCTGATGGGCGGTTCTGAGGGGGCGCTGGAGGGCTATCTCACCCTGACAGTGGTGATGTTTCGGATTGTGCTCGCGGGCTATGTGGTGCTCGGCATCGGAAAGTTGCGCGCCGAGGAACGGGAGGGCCGATTGGAGTCGCTGCTGGCCACCCCGATCTCCCCGCGGACCTGGCTAGCCGGCGGGCTGGCGGTGATCACGGCCACGGCGGCGGTGCTGGCGGCCGGGCTCGGTGCGCTGGCCGGGGCCTTCGGCACCGGCGTCGACGCCGACCCGGACTGGATCCTCAGGGGTCTGCAGGCCGGGGCGGCCGGGATCCCGGCGGTGCTCCTGGTGCTCGGCCTGGCAGCCATGCTGTATGCGCTCCATCCGCGGCTGGTTGGGCTGACCTGGATCCCCGTAGTGGCCGGGGGGTTCATCTCCCTGTTTGGTGACCTGATCCGGTTGCCGGACTGGGTGCGGCAGATGTCTCCGTTCGAGCACACCCCCCAGATGCCCGCGCAACCCTTCGAGTGGGGGCCGATCCTGATCCAGACCGCCATTGCTGGGGTGCTGGTGGCCGTGGCGCTGGCGCGCATCCGGGTCCGCAATATCCCAGGTGAATGAGCGATGTCGCCCGGGAGCGTGGCAGGTGCTCAGATCAGACGGGATCGAGCCCGCCAGGGGACAGGGTGGCTATGCCCTCTGCCTGTGCAGCCTCGGCTTGTCTGCGGTGATAGGTGATCACGGTGCTCGCCTCGACGGCCAAAGCTGTGGCCAGATGGATCGCATCCAGTGTTCCGAGATGACGGGCCGGCAACCGCGCGGCGATCTGTAGTACCGACTCGCTCAGGCGGATTATGTGAAACCTGCTGACTATCGGCACGATCCGGTCCGGGGTGACCGCTAGCCGGATGGTGAGGCGGCGCAATTCAGTGACCGCCATGGTCGAGATCGCGAACTCGTCGCCGAGGCTGCTCTGCTGGAGGAGAGCTTGACGCAAGGCGGCTGATTGGTCAGCACTCACCAACAGCTTGGCGAGTGCCGAGGAGTCGACGATGATCATCAGTTGCTGCGGAGTTCATGCGTCACCACGCCGGTGTTCTCGGTTGTGGTCACACCCTCGGGAAAGGTCATGTCTTGGCTCCCCTCGCGTAAGGTCAACTCCTCAATGGAACTCTGGATTGTGGGGGACAGGACGCCGACCTGGTCGCCCCGGCTGGTCACCCGATAGGACTCCCCGCGGGCCAGCCCACGCATGATCTTGCCGGATTCGTTGCGCAGTTCACGTTGGCTGATGGTCCGCATGCACGCAGTCTAACGTCGGAGTAGCACGCGGGTAGCACTTAGCTTAGCTAGGCTTCCGCCACGGTCACCAGGTCAACTTATTCGAATCTGCCAGGGCAAGCTGAGCACGCCAGGAGCGCCCAGGTGCGTGAGGAGCGCCCGGAGGAGGTGCGGTCCGGTCAGGGTGCCTACTGCGGTGGCGAGGGATTCCAGGCCGGTGGGGGGAATCTGCGTGGCTGCATTGGTCGATTCCGACGACTCGGCCGGGCGCAGGCGGGCCAGCAGCGGCACGATAGGGATCGCCCGGAGTTGGACCTGGGTGCGATCCAGGTCCGCCAGCGTGCATGCGCGGGCCAAGGCGGTTGACATGCCGCCGATATGGTCCACCAGACCGCGTTCGGCGGCGTCGGCTCCGGTCCAGACCCGGCCCCGGGCCAGTGGCTCCAGGTCGTCGAGCCGCATGCCGCGGTCTTCGGCGGCCTTGGTGGTGAAGTCGAGGTAGATGTCATCGAGCATGGTGTTGAGCACGTCCCACTCGTCGGCAGAGAAAGCCGCAGCCCCGGTGAGCATGCCGGCCCGGGCGCCCACGTCGATGCTCTCCCGGATAAGCCCTAACTTGTCGTAGAAGCCCTGGGTGACGAACTTGCCAGCCACGACACCGATGGACCCGGTGAGTGTGGATGGATTCGCGACGATTTCGGTTGCGGCCATGCTCACGTAGTAGCCCCCCGAGGCAGCCACGTCCCCCATACTGGCGACGACCGGCTTGATCGCCGTGAGTTGCTGCACCTCACGCCGGATCTCATCTGAGGCCAGGGCGCTGCCCCCCGGGCTGTCGACCCTGAAAATCACGGCCTTGATCGCGTCATCGTCGGCGGCGGCCCGAAGGTGATCGCAGACCACTCCGGATCCGCTCTGCTGGCTGCCCACGCTGGCCGATTGACCACGGCCGCTGACGATAGATCCACGCAGCGTGATCATGCCCACCGCCGGCTTGGCGCGTTCGGTGAGTTGCGCCAGCGTCCGCACGACGCCGTGGGGGCCGTACCGGTGGACAAATCGCAGCCCGGAGCCGTCGGGCCGTTTCGGTACCTCCCAGCGTTCCCGCAGGTCGGCATAGACCTGGTCGCGGTATCCGATCCTGTCGACGAAACCCTGTTCCTGGGCCTGCTCGGCCGTGAGGGGTGAGGTGTTGATAGCCTCCCACACGGCGTCGGCAGCCAGGGAGCGCCGGTCACTGATCAGCTGGACGGCCTCCTCCATCAACGAGGTGCCCAGACGGGTGATCATTTCCCGGTTGGCGGTGCTCACTTCGTGACCCGCGAACTGTTCGCCAGCGCTCTTGTACTCCTTGCGTTGCGCGAACTCGGGTTCGATGCCGAGCTTTTCCAGACCGCCGCGTAGCAAGGTGATGTTCAGGTGAACCCCGGCTAGGGTCAGCATCCCCGAGGGCTGCATCCAAATTTCATCCGTGCGGGTAGCCAGACGGTAGGGCCATACCCCGTTGGTGAACTCGCCGAAGCCCGCCGCATAGGCGACGGTGGGCTTTGCTTGTCGGAACTCCTCGATAAGATCGCCGAGTTCGTCAGTCTGGGTGGCGCTGAGCGGACTGGTGCCCACATTGACTACTAGCCCCCGGACCCGGGCGTCGTCGGCGGCTTCGTGCAGTCCGTCCCGAAGCGCACGCATACTGGGGGAGTTGATCGCCCGGTAGGCGGCGAGTGGATTGTCTGGAACGGCGCTAAGAATGCCCCTATCAAGGTCGATCTCCAGAATCAAAGAAGAGGTCTCGAGTTGTCCGAAGAGTCGCTGAGTCCACCGGGGCATACGTTCCATGGGCCCCACCTTAGGTGGTGCGCTCGCTACCGGGGCGGTTGGCCGGATGCATGGGTCACCTGGGTGATGTGGTGCCGCGACCGGATGCCACCACCGAGCGTGGTGGAGGTCAGGGGGCGGTGGCGGCGGTGTGAACCGCAGCCACGAAGTTTCGTGCGTCTGCGGCATCCTTGGCCAGGTCGAAGCGGTGCTGTTCGACCGGATGATCATGGATCCACAAGGTTATCCATCCCTGAGGAGACTGGTGGGCGGCGGCCCGGTCGCGGTGGGCTACCAGGCCAGCACGGAGCGAGTGTGCCGGTTCTGGGCCGGTCTCCAGCGTGAACCGGGCATTGATGGCCGGATAGATGCGCCCATGCACGGCTATCTGTGGGCGTTCGGTCTCAATGAGCTTGAATGGGCCGAACCGCGACCCCAGCAGTAGCTGCGTGAGTGACCGGCTCGGCGGCCGGAAGGTTGCTGGTGTCGTCGGTCCGAAGGCACCTGCACCATCGTGGTTCACTGGCCAGCGCGTTCGGCCAGACCGCGGACGTAGCCGATCTGCCCCAGATGGGCTTGGGTATCGCCGATAACCGAGACCAGCCGGACGGCCGCAGTCACCGGAGGATCCCAGGACGTATCCACTATCCGGGCGTAGCCGTCAGCATCGAGCGTATCCAGCACCGAGAGCGTCATCGTGTGGACGGCGTCGTGATAGGCACATAGCAGGTGGGTGTCGCCGATGCCGAAGGCCCCGACGTCGTCCGAGGTATGCCCGTAGCCGTGAGCCTCGACCGGATAGGGGAGCCCGAACCTGTCGGCGAAACCCTGGTCGGCCCACACCTGGGGGAGGTCACCGACACCGGCGAGGTGGTCGTCCTGGACCCGAATCAGATGCCAGGCCAGCCAGCCGATCGAATTGGCGTCCGGATCGGGGCGCCACAGCACGGTGGCCGGGTCGAGCCCCTCGAGCAACGGGGGCAACTCCGTGTGGATGCGGTCGAAGGCGTCACGCAGAATGTCGGTGGCTGAAGTCATAGGTACTCCCTCCGCGGTGAATGGGTGCTTGTCGTATCCCTATCGTGACACTACCGGGCAACCTGTGGGCCGCGGACGGTTGGATCAGAATCGAGGGTCGTTTACCCTGAGCAGGGTGGACACTATGCCGATCCCGCGCCGCTCCCTCATCCTCGCTCTGCCCGCCCTGGGGATCCTGGTTGGCTGTTCGGCCAGTGCGCCCGCTGAACCCTCAGCAGCCTCGAGCCCAACCACTGGCCGCGAGGGCGGATCGTCAGCCGCCACGGCCCGGCTAGCCGGGCTGAGTCTCGTGGTGGCCAAGAGTCCCACCTGCGGCTGTTGTACCGGCTGGATCGAACAGGCTGAGGCGGCTGGGGCCACGGTGGAGGTGGAGCATCCAGCCTCCCTCGACGCCACATTCGCCGAGGCCGACCTCGGGCTGGAACTGCAGGCCTGCCACCTGACCAGGGTTGCGGACGCGCTCTTTGTGGGGCATATTCCGCTGCGGTTCCTCGCCGAGTACCTGGCGGATCCCCCCTCGGGGATCCGGGGATTGGCGGTGCCGGGCATGCCTATCGGCACCCCGGGGATGGAATCCGGTGACGCCCTCGATCCGTACGATGTGCTGGCGCTCCATGCCGATGGATCGACGTCGGTGTATTTCAGCGTACGCACCCTGGCGGATCAGGAGGCCTGAAGAGTGCCGCTCTCGCGGAGGCAAGCCCTCCAGCTTGGGGGCCTGGGGCTTGCTGGCGGGCTGGTCGGTGGATGTGCCGCGGCACCCACCGGATCGGATCCGGGGGGTGCGGCCGACCTGCTGAGGTTCGATGATCCGCTGATCGGCCGGATTGAGGCCGCACGACAACGTTCGGGGCAGTCGGTGACAGCCGCTATCCGGGCGGCACCAGCGACGGTTGACCTGGGGGGTGCCGTGGTGGAGACCTGGGCCTACCAGGACCAGGTCCCCGGGCCGGTACTCCGGGCTAGGGCGGGCGATGAGCTCACCGTCACCCTGCGCAACGACCTTCCCGAGCCGACCACCATCCACTGGCACGGGCTGCGGCTGCGCAATGACATGGATGGGGTCCCGGACATGACCCAGGATCCGGTCGCGCCCGGCAGCGAGTTCCGCTACACCTTCACCGTGCCGGACCCCGGTACCTACTTCTTTCACTCCCATGTGGGGCTCCAGCTTGATCGTGGACTGGCGGGTGTTCTGATCATCGACGACCCGGATGATCCCGGCGATGTCGATGCCGAGTGGGTGGTGGTGCTGGATGACTGGGCCGATGGAATCGACGGCGCCACCCCAGCAACTGTTTACCAGGACCTCCAGCAGTCGACCGGCGGGATGATGGGCAGCGGCATGGATGTCAACTATCCGTACTACCTTGTCAATGGCAAGGTCTCGGCTGATGCGGAGACCTTCAACGCACAGCCGGGTGACCGGATCAAGCTCCGGATCATCAACGCTGGTGCTGACACCACGTTCCGATGCGCGTTGTCTGAGCACCGGCTGCGCCTGACCCACAAGGATGGGGTTCCGGTCGCCCCGGTCGATACCGACGCGGTCGTGGTCTCGATGGGGGAGCGGTACGACGCTGTGGTCACCGTCGGCGACGGTGCCTTCGCCCTGGTCGCCGCCGCCGAGGGGAAGGCCGGCGAGGTGCGGGCCGTGCTGCGGACGTCGGCGGCGGCAGCGGTGCCCCCAGCCACCCGGGACTATGCCGAGCTGTCCGGCGAGGTGCTCTATGGCGGCCAGCTCACCGGGCTGCCGGACACGCCTGGCTACGCTCTCGACGGTGATCCGGACCAGACCTTGGAACTGACCCTGGGGGTGGCCCGAGGCGGTTACACCTGGCTGATAAACAACGTCACCTACGCCGAAGCGGACCCCTTTGTGGTGACCCATGGTGAAACCTTCCGGGTGCGGATGCGCAATGCCTCGCATGCGCTGCATCCGATGCATCTGCATGGGCACACGTTGTGTCTTGACGAGGGCGGTTCGTGGCAGGACACCATTCTGATGCCGAATATGGCGACGATCACGGCGGTTGCCGTCGCCGACAACCCCGGACGGTGGGCGGTCCACTGCCACAATGCCTTCCACATGGAGGCTGGCATGATGGGGATGTTGGGCTACCGGGTCTGAATTGGCTCACCCCCCCCGAGTCGGCTGATGGGGATGATGACGTTCGGCTGATCGGGATGATGGCGCGGCCGGTGTTGGGGTCGTAGGTTGGTGCTGTGAGTTGCGCACACCCTCGGTCGGTCCCTCAATCGGTCGGGGTGGGCTGACCATGAGCGGGCGCGTCCCCACGGCGGTCTGGGTGGGCTACGGCTTGGCCGGTGCTGTCCACCTGGGATTCCAGGTTTGGGCGCCGGATCAGCTGGGGTCGCGGACAACCCAGGCAGGGCTGGCTCCGATCCTGATGGTGGCGGTGTGGCGCGCAGTACCGAATCCGCGAGGCCGCCTGGTCGGGTGGACCCTGGGGGCCCTCGCATTCTGCTTCCTCGGGGATCTGCTCCCGGGGGTGGTGCCGGATCAGTGGGCCTTCGTCACCATGATGGCCTCATTCCTCCTGGCCCAGGCCTGTTTTGTCCTAGCCTTCTGGCCGCTACGCCACCGGTCGTTCCTGCTGCGTGAGCCTGGCTGGCTGATCCCCTATCTGGGTGGGCTCACGGGGCTGATAGCAGTGGTGGGCCCGCGGGCTGGAGTTCTGCTGGTGCCACTGGTGGGCTACGGCGTCCTGCTCACCACGATGGCGGTGCTGGCTTCTGGCCTGGGCCGGTTGGGTGTCGCCGGGGGTGCCCTGTTCTTCGTGTCGGATGCGCTGATAGCGCTGACGTCGTTCGCTGGGCAGCTTCCGGGGGCCGGGGTTTTTATCATGGCGACCTACATTCCGGCGGTGGCTTTGCTGGTTGCTGGAGTGATAGGCACTCACGCTGAGGTGACAGCTGGCCGCAGATGACCGCGACGGAGCCTGCACCCCCAACACCGGGGCCAGGCCGTCGAGTGTCCCCTGCCTGACGTTGATGTCATCGGTGTGGCCAATCAGAGTGTTGTGCCAGGCCGGCACGGCGGCGGACGATTCCACTGCGGGAACGATCCGAGGAGTGCACCAGTTTCACTCGTCTGCGAGGAGCCCGAGGATTCTATCGCGGAGTTCTTTGGATCGGCGGGGGTCGCGCCGAGCCAAGGTGGCCACGGTGACCCCACGGTGGGTGCCGGTGGCTGGCGTCCAGGCGGAGCCGGCCGGAGCGTCGTCAGACCGAACACAGAAGGTGTGCTGCGCCTCTGATTCGGTGGCGACGGTCGCGTTCACGGCCGGGTCGGTGGTGGCCGCCACGACGAACCAGGACCCGGCCAGGTCGCCAGGTTCATAGGCACGTGCCACCCAGGTGAGCTGGCCACCGTCAGCGAGGGCGGCCAACTCCGGTGCCACCTCCGGCGCGATCAGGGTGACCTGGGCGCCGGCCTGCAGGAGGCGGGGGACCCGCCGTCGAGCCACGGTGCCCCCGCCGACGACGACGACCCGCCTCCCCGCCAGCAACAACCCGGTGAGGTAGGCCGGCGATCCGAGCCCCCGCTGGAGGCGGCGCTCCGCGTCGCGATACCGCACCGCCACGGCGTCGACCACGGCGGTGCAGGGGCCGATAACCTCGGTCACCGCCAGTGATGCGCCCAGATGGGCTTGGTGCCACCCGGTGGTGGCCTGCCGCACCCGGGCCCGGAGCCGGCCGGGAAACAAGAAGTGAGGCATGACAATGAGGTGAGAGACACCCAGCCGGTGGGCCTCGTCCAGAGCCGTCGTCAGGGATGGTTGGGAGGTCTGGATGAAGGCCGGGATGACCCGCGCATAGCCGCCCTCCTCGTGAAGCAACCGGCACAGGTGCGCGTGCTCGGCGTTGGCCTCGGCTATCAAGGATCCGGATCCCACCAGAACAACCGCCGTGGCGCTCGGCTCGTGGTCCGGATTGACAGCGCTGATCCGCTCCTGGACAACCCGTCGCAGTGGGGTCGCAGATCCCAGATGGTCGGTCCGGATGATGGTGGCGTCGGGAATCTGCGCTTCGACCCGGGCCAGGGCCGCAGGAATATCTGTCGCCAGCGCGCCGCCGCTGCGTAACAGGAGCGGCACCACCACGGTGGTGGGGTTGTCGGCCAGCATCGCCGCTAGCTCATCCTCGAGCCGGGGTGGAGTGAGATCGACGAATGCCGCCTCCACAGCGACGCCGGAGAGGCGAGTGCGCACCTGGCTGACGAGTTCGTGTACGGCCCGCACGCCGACCAGGTCCCGGGTGCCGCGGCCGACCAGCAGCAGCCCTGGAGGCGTGGTCATGGTCGCCCCCCATCGATAGCTGACGAGCCGGGGGCGGCGAGCAGCGTGAGGGCGACCGCCTGCCCGAGGGTAGCCGCCGCAGTGGACGCGCCGATATCAGCCGATTGGCTCGCGGCGGCGTAGTCGACCCCCCGATGCTCGGAGAGCTCTGCGGTGAGCGTGAGCGTGGTGTCGTCGAACGATGCGTAGGCGCCGACAGCGGTAGTACAGCTGGCACCCACCCCGCGCAGCACGGCGCGTTCGGCGGTGACGGCTAGCCGGGTTGCCGGATCGTCCAAGGCCGCCAGGGTGCTGCGGAACGGGCTAGCGGTTGGGCACTCCACAGCGAGCGCACCCTGGGCGGGGGCAGGCACCATCTGCTCGGGGTCGAGTACCTCGATGGCCGCGGTGAGCCGCCCCAGGCGGGCCAGCCCAGCCGCGGCGACGATAGCAGCGTCGACCTGTCCGGCAGCAACCTGACTCAGCCGGGAATCCACGTTGCCGCGCAGCCCGACAACCAGCAGATCGGGCCGGGCCCGGCGGAGGGCTGCGGCCCGTCGGGGGGAGGAGGTGCCCAGGCGAGCACCAGAGGGTAGCTCTGTCAACGTGTGGGCCGCCACCAGCGCATCGAAGGGGATCTCCCGTTCGGGGATGGCGGCGATGGTTAGTCCCGGCTCGGGTTCGCTGGGTAGATCCTTCATGGAATGCACCGCGATATCGGCTTCGCCGCGGTGCAGTGCATCCCGGACTGCTGAGGTGAACAGTCCCGGCCGGCTACCGCCGGTGAGCGGACCGGTCGTGTCATCCCCCTCGGTGCGGATCAGGACTAATCGACAGGGTAGACCGGTCAGCGTGGTTATCTGGCGGGCTATCCCATCGGTCTGGGTGCGGGCCAGCTGGCTGCCCCGAGTTGCGATCCGGATCTCGGTGGCGGTCATGACTCGACCTCGATCCCAAAGACTGTTTGCAGTGCTTGCTGGTAGGCAGCAAGATCCCCCGCGCGGGCGGCAGCGGTGGCCCGGATGGTGGGCTCATGGAGCAGCGCATTGGTGACTCGGTGCAATGCCCGGGTGACCTCGGCAGCAATGTGCTCCTCTCTCTGAAGGCTAGCCAGTTCGGCGGCGACCAGGCGGGAGACATGGTCACGCAGCGCGGTGACGGTGGCCGCGGCCGTCCGGCCTTGCTCTTCGGCGAGGAAGGCGGCCACGGCCGCGCTGGTCCGGCCAGGATCTGTTGCCGGTGATGAGGCCGGGGTGGGAGTTCGGCGCCCGAGATCGTCGAGCGTGATCACCCGGACGCCCGCCAGCCGGGCCACTCCGGGGTCGAGATCGGTTCCGCCGGTCAGATCGAGCAGGGTCAGCGGCCGTTCGGATCGGCGTTGCAGGGTGGCCGGCGTCACCACCGCTTCCCGATAGCCGCCGCAGGCGATCACCACGTCGGTCTGGGTGAGCGCGTCGGGCAGGCCCTCGGTGTCCACGGGTGTGACGGGATTGGTCCGGGCGAATCTGTAGGCGCGATCGCCGCGCGAGAACACGCTGATCGCGGTGATCCCGCGCCGGACCAACTCGGTGACCACCACGTGCGCGAACCGCCCGGTCCCGACCACCAAGGTTGCTGGGGTGTCCACCTGGCCACTTTGGGCGAGGGCTACATCCAGGCCGGCTCCGGCCAGGCTGGGTGCGGCGATGCCGCGGCCGGTGGCGCGCCCAGAAAGCCGCGCATGGGCCAAGGCGGCATCACCGACCCGGGTCAAGGCCGGGGTGAGGGTCTGCTGCCCATCGCGGAAGGCTGTCCGGACTTGGCCGGTGATCTCCGTTTCGCCGACCACCATGGAATCCCACCCGGCTGCCACGTCGAACAGGTGCGAGACCGCGTCGGGGCCGGCCCAGACTGTAAAACCATCCGCCACATCGGCGTGATGGGCCGGGGTTGCCTCGGCCAAGGCCGCCAGCGCCGTGGCAACCGCTGCCGGGAAGTCCTCAGTATCGAGATAGAGCTCGAACCGGTTGCAGGTGGCGAGCTGGGCCAGGCCATGGATCGGTGAGGGTAGTTGCATCAGGTTGGTGATGATGGCATCCCCTTGTTGGCCAAGGTTGGCAATCACCTCGGCACTGGTCTGCCGGTAGGTCACGCCCACAGCCAGCAGCATGATCACGACCTTCCTGTCCGGACGTGGTGAACTTATCAAAGGGATCAACGTCGAGACAGATGGGATGATCGGGCCATGACCACGGTGACCGCACCCCTAGCCGGTCGCCGGATCCTGCTGGCTCGCCGCTCAGATCCGCAGTGGCACGTGGCACTGACGGCCGCGGGTGCCCAGGTCGATCAGGTTGCCTTCTTGGAGCGCCAACCGCAGCCCAGCCATGCCCTCGACCTGGTGCCGCAACGGCTGTCCACCGGTGAGATCTCCTGGCTGGTCGCGACCTCGGCGCATACGCTCATCGCCTGCGCAGCACTGGGCCATCCCTGGGCACGGCTGGTTCCGGCCTCGGTTCGGGTGGCTGCGGTCGGTCCGGCCAGTGCCGCGGCGGTGCGGGCTGCGCTCGGCCGGGTGGACCTGGTCCCCGAACTGGGTACGGGCAGCACCGCGCTGGCGGAGTGCTTTCCGGAGGGCCCGGGCCGGGTGTTGATTCCCGGGGCGGCAGTGTGGGCGGATGACCTGCCCGACGTGCTCAGCGCTCGCGGCTGGACGGTCGAACGGATAGTCGTCTATGCCACCCGCCCGGTGAGGTCCCTGCCCGATCCGGTCGTCGACCGATGGCACACCGGCGGCTATGACCTGCTGGTGGCCACGTCCGGATCGGTGGCCCGGGCTGCGGCTGCGCTGCTGGGCACCGAGGGTGCCGTCGTCGTCTTGGGTTCGGCTGGGGGGCGGGTCGCCCGGGAGGTGGGATTTGCCCCTGTCGCCGAGGCAGCGGCGGCGACCCCGGGCGACGTGGTGCGGGCGGCCGCTCGGCTACTACAGTCGAGCCCGTGAATCTGTCGCGTCGCCCCCGCCGCCTCCGGGCCACCGCCGCCTTGCGTCGCCTGGTGCGCGAAACCCGGGTCAGCCCGGCCCAGTTGGTGTGGCCGGTATTCGTGGGGGAGCAGCCCGACCCGGTCGCGTTGTCCAGCCTCCCCGGGCAAGTGCGCCACAGCCTGGCCAGCGCGCCGGATGCGGTGCGGGCAGCGGCCAGCTGGGGGATCGGCGGGGTCATGATCTTCGGGGTGCCTGATCCAGGCCACAAGGATGCCACCGGCAGCGCGGCGCGTGCCCCGGACGGGATTCTCAACCGGGCGCTCACCCAGATCCGGGACGCCGTCGGTGATGGGCTGGTGATCATGGCCGACACGTGTGTGGACGAGTTCACCGATCATGGGCACTGTGGCGTCCTGACGGCAGCCGGAACCGTCGACAACGACGCCACTGTCGAACTGTACGTCGCACAGGCGATTGCTCAGGCCAGGGCTGGAGCACACCTGGTGGCGCCGTCGGGGATGATGGATGGTCAGGTGGCAGCGATCCGCGCTGGCCTCGATGCAGCCGGGTTTGCCGACGTGGGGATCCTCGCCTATGCCGCCAAGTACGCTTCGGCGTTCTATGGGCCGTTCCGGGAGGCCGTGGCTTCCTCGTTTACCGGTGACCGGCGTACCTACCAGCAGGATCCTGGAAATCGCCGCGAAGGCCGCCTTGAGGTGAGCCTCGACATCGCCGAAGGGGCCGACCTGGTCATGGTGAAGCCTGCGGGTGCCTATCTCGACGTGGTGGCCGACGTGGCCGCGTTGGCCGAGGTGCCGGTCGCCGCCTACCAGGTCTCGGGTGAGTACGCCATGCTGGCTGCTGCCGGAGAGCGGGGCTGGATCGACGCCGACGCGGCGGTTGCCGAGGCCGTGACCGGGATCGTTCGTGCTGGAGCTGACATTGTGCTCACCTACGCCGCCCCCGAGCTGGCTCGACGCTGGCGGGACTGACAGATGGATTCCAATGAAGCCTTCGCCCGTGCCCGGCGGGTCATGCCCGGCGGAGTCTCCTCACCCGTGCGGGCCTATCGCGCAGTCGGCGGTACTCCGGTCTTCCTGGCGCGTGCCGAGGGCGCCCACGTGTATGACCTGGCTGGATGTTCCTATGTGGACCTGGTGGGCTCGTGGGGGCCGGCGGTGCTCGGGCATGGCCATCCCTCGGTGGTGGCTGCGGTGCAGCGTGCCGCCGCGGCGGGCCTGTCGTTGGGCGCGCCGACCTGGGGTGAGGTCGAGCTGGCCGAAACCGTACAGGCCCGGGTTGCGGCCGCAGAGAAGGTGCGGTTCGTCTCCACCGGAACCGAGGCCACTATGACCGCGATCCGGCTGGCCCGGGCGGCCACCGGGCGGGAGCTGGTGATCAAGTTCGCTGGGTGCTACCACGGACACAGCGACGGGCTCCTCGCCGAGGCGGGTTCGGGGGTCGCCACGGCTGGTCTGCCCGGTTCAGCCGGGGTGACCAGCGCGGTCGCGGGGCAAACTGTGGTCCTGCCGTTCAATGATCTGGCCGCCCTCGCCCAGGCGTTCGTGCAGTACCCCGATCAGATAGCTGCGGTGATCACCGAACCTGCCGCCGCCAATATGGGGGTGATCCCGCCCGAGCCGGGTTTCAACACCGGGCTGCGGCAGTTGTGCACCGAGCACGGCGCGCTGCTGATTTTCGACGAGGTGCTCACCGGATTCCGGGTGGGGCCTGCTGGCTGGTGGGGGCGGGAATGTCCCGATGATTCCTGGCGGCCAGACCTGCTCACCTTCGGCAAGGTCGTCGGTGGCGGGATGCCACTAGCCGCGCTGGCGGGCCGAGCCGACCTTATGGATCTGCTCGCTCCCGAAGGGCCGGTGTATCAAGCGGGCACGTTGTCGGGCAATCCCCTGGCGACTGCGGCCGGGATCGCCACCCTCGCGGGTGCCGATGATGACGTCTATGCGCGCATCGAAACCGCGGCGCATCAGCTCCAGGATGCGGTCATCGACGCGCTGACCGCCGCCGGGGTTCCGCATCGGTTGCAGCGGGCCGGGTCGTTGTTCTCGGTGTTCTGGGGATCTGCGCCAGCAGCCTCCCCGATAGTGGACTATGCCGGAGCCACTGGCCAGGACACCGCATTGTTCAGCGCCTTCTTCCATAGTCTGCGCGAAGACGGCGTGCTGCTGCCACCCTCGGCCTTTGAGGCCTGGTTCCTCTCCGCCGCGCACACCGACGCGGTGCTGGCTACGGTGCGAGCCGCGCTGCCCCGGGCCGCTGCGGCCGCCGCCCGAGCCGGAGATGCGCCTGCTGTCGTTCCCAGATCGGCGTCGGTCCCGGATAGGCCAGCACCGGCCGCCGGCACGGTCACGCTGGTCAGCGGTGGTCCGGGAGATCCCGGGCTGATCACCGTTGCCGGGCTGACGGCGCTCCGTCGTGCTGAGGTGGTCCTCTATGACCATCTGGCACCACTTGAGCTACTGAGCGAGGTGCCGACAGGCGCGGAACTCATCGATGTAGGCAAGATCCCCCGAGGCCCATTCACGGCCCAGGAGGAAATCAACCGGCTGCTGGTCGAACGGGCGCAGGCCGGCCGGGAGGTGGTTCGGTTCAAAGGCGGCGACGCCTTCGTCTTCGGCCGTGGCGGTGAGGAGTGCCAGGCCTGTGCGGCCGCAGGAGTTCCGGTGGTCGTCATCCCGGGGGTGACCTCGTCGATTGCCGGCCCAGCAATGGCCGGGATTCCGGTGACGCATCGGGGTGTCAGTCAAGGATTCACGGTGATCTCGGCCCACGTAGGGCCGGAAGATCCGCGCTCGACGCTGAACTGGGATGCGCTGGCCCAAGCGGGGACCACGCTGGTGGTACTGATGGGCGTGGCCACGCTGGCTGAGGTGTGTTCCGGGCTGGTGCGTCGGGGTCTGGGGCCACAGACCCCGGCCGCGGTGATCGAGCAGGTGGGTCGTCCTGGTTTCCGGGTGGTGCGTGCTCCGGTGTCCGAGTTGGCGGATGCTGCCACCGCAACCGGGGTGCTGGGCCCGGCGGTGACCATCATCGGCGCAGTGGCCGACCTCGACCCCGCCTGGGTGCTGGGGCCGGATTAGCCTGTTGTCGCAAGCGACTATGCGTGCATGACGGCGTCGGGTTCGTGGCGCCGAAACTCCTCGGTCTCCAACTGGAAGGTGGAGTGTTCGATGGACACCTCAAAGTGCTCGCGGACGCACTCGCGTACCTGCTGGAGAACGCCGAGAGCGTGAGCATCCCGGAAGCACTCGTCCTTGACCACCACGTGGGCGGTGATAGTCGGCAGCCCGGTGGCAACGGTCGAGGCGTGCACGTCATGAACATCCTGGACGTGATCCAGATCGAGAAGGTGGGAGCGGACACTGTCGAGATCCAGGCCGGCAGGGGTGAATTCCATCAGCACGTTGAAGGTCTCCCGCAACAGGATCGCGGCCCGCGGCACTATCAGGGCGGCGATGAACAGGCCAGCGATAGCATCGGCTTGGAGGAACCCGGTGGTGGCGATAACGATGGCCGCGACGATGACGCCGAGGGAACCGAGGGCGTCGTTGAGCACCTCCAGGAATGCTGCCCGGAGGTTGAGGTTCGCTTTACGGCTGGAGGAGAGCACCGTGATCGCGATCACATTCGCGGTCAGACCCACGATGCCGAAGATGAGCAACTCGGTTGCGGGCA
This sequence comes from Propioniciclava sp., assembly GCA_047973325.1. Taxonomy (GTDB): domain Bacteria; phylum Actinomycetota; class Actinomycetes; order Propionibacteriales; family Propionibacteriaceae; genus Propioniciclava. The sequence continues at coordinate 16,538 of JBKEBU010000048.1, forward strand.
CCTCGGGCGGTTCAGTAAGGCGTTGGATGCCCTCAATGGCGGTGTAGACACTCACGCCCAGCAGCAGGGTTGCTTGGCCGAGGGCAGCAATGATCTCGATCCGACGAAAACCCCAGGTGCGCTTGGCATTGGGCGGGCGCTGCATGAGGTGCGCTGCGATCAGGGCGACCAGCAGGCCGGAGGCATCGGCGAGTGCGTGGGCGGTATCGGTGAGTAGCGCCAAGCTGCCGGTGACCCAGGCTCCAACTGCCTGGGCGAGGACGATAGTTGCGGTGATCCCGAAGGCGATCCCGAGCCGTGTGCGGGTGCTGCTGGGATTCGAGGCGTCAACGGTGTGGCTGTGGTCGTGTCCAGCGCCCATCAGTGCGCCTCCTCGGTGCTGGTGGGTTTGGGTTGGTGAAGGTGACCGCACAGCTGGACCCGGGAGCCGGTGGCATCCAGCAGGGTTTCGGCCGCGGTGATCAGGTGACTCAGCCGTTCAGGGTGGGCGAGGCTGTACCACGACGAGCGGCCTTCGGGGCGTGCGGTGACCAGCTGGCATTCGAGTAGGAAGCTCAGGTGTTTGCTGACTGTTGATTGGGCCAAGCCGAGATGTTCCACCAGGTCACGCACCCGATGGTCGCCGTAGGCGAGGTGCTGCACAACTTCCAGCCGACTAGGGTCTGCGAGTGCTTGGAACAGGTGCGCGTAGGCGGCGGTTGCCTCCTGGCTGACGTCTGCTCGACCCTCAATTTCAATCGTCATGTGACGATGATAACACTTCTGAGCGATGATTGGAACATGCGCCGACGCGGTGCTCGGTGCTCGGGCTCGCTGAAGCAAGTGCAGCTGGGTCCGGTTGGCGATCTGGGGTAATGGTGACGTCAGGGGGCCGAATCCCGGACCACGAGCGTGGGTGTGAATACTCGGGCGGAGTGGTGATGACGGTCGGCCGGTTCCTCAAGTTCGGTCAGCAGCTGTCCGACGGCGGCCCGGCCTAGCTCGACCATGGGCTGGCGGATGGTTGTCAGGGGAATCGGTGCGTTGATGGCTAGCGGGGAATCGCCATAGCCGACGACGGCTACCTGCTCTGGCACCCCGATGTGATGCCGGGCAAAGCTACGCAGGATCCCGGTGGCTAGCTGGTCATTGATACAGAAGATCCCGTCGGGAAGCTGTTGATTCGCCACGAGGTCATCGGCGATGCGCTCGCCCTCCAGGCTCGACATCTCCGGCACGGTGAGCTCACGGAAATCGGCGGGATCGCGGTCGGCGTTGATGAGGGCCCGTCGCATGCCGGCTCTACGGTTGGCGCACTGCGGAATGTGGTCGGGGCCGTTGATCAAGATGAGCTGCTCTCGTTGGGTCCGGCAGAGATGATCGACAGCCAGGGTGCCACCGCGGACATCATCTATGAACACCGAACAGCCGTCATGTTGGGGTGCCTCCCGGTCGATGAGCACCAGATGGGAACCCACGTTGCGGAGCCTGTCGAGCCGGCCGCCATCGGCCAGGCGCGGGACTATCAAGGCGCCGGCCGAACGATGGCGTGCCAGCATCTCCAGATGGTGGACCTCGCGTTCGGGCTGGTCGTCGGTATCGCACAGCACAACGGCGTAGCCTCGAGCCTCTGCCGCTTCGACGACCCCTTTGGCGATTTCGGCGTAGAAGGCGTTTGCCACATCGGGAATCACCAGCCCCAACAGATTGCTGGTGCCGCGACGCAACGTGGCAGCCCCCTGATTGGGGACGAAATCGAGCCGCTTAATGGTGGCCAAGACCTTCTTGCGGGTCCTGTCGGAGACCGTGTCCGGGCGGTTGAGCGTGTTGGATACGGTGCCGATAGACACTCCGGCCTCCCGGGCGACATCGGCGAGCCGCACGTGCCCAGACTTCCGCTTGGCCATCGTGACCTTCCTGTTGTGGATCCGCCCTGGGTTGCCGCCCCAGCTACGTGAGGATCTTCTGGGCTGAAGCCAGGCTACTGGAATATAACGATTCAGCTGCAATCCAAGCAAGCCGATGGCTGGTCGAGCGTTTCGCCCAGCACGACCGTTGACGAGCCTCTGAACCAGTGCTAATTTTACTGAATCGATTCAGGATGGTGACCCCAAAGAGGGGGTACGGAGGCAATGACGGTTTCACCATCCAGGACTCCACGGAGGGACGACCAATGAAGATCAAGCGTTTCGGGATGGGGAGCATCACGCTGCTGGCGGTCGCGATGATGAGCGCGTGCTCGAGTAGCCCGGCCAGCACCGGGACCAGCACGTCGGGGGGAGAGTCTGCGGGGCTCACGGTTGGCTCCATCTTGTACAGCCCCGACGGGTATCAATCCACCCACGGGCGGATGATGGAGGACTATGGCGCTGAAATCGGCGTGGAAATCAAGACCTGCAACTCCAATGCGGAAGTGGCCACCCAGCTTCAGTGCGTGTCGGACATGGTGGCCGCCCAGGTGGATGCGGTGATCATGCAGCCCATCGAACCCGCGGCCGCGACCACGATGGTGGAACAACTGCAGGCCGCCAATATTGCCGTGGTGACCTGGGCTATCGGGCCGGTCCCCGATGTCACGGTCCCCTTCATCGATCTAGCCGAGTACGACCAAGCCAAGGAGGCGGGTGCCCGAGCGGCGCAATGGGTTCGGGAGAACTTCGATGAGGCCCCAATGATAGTCGACCTGGGCGTTCCGAATAACACCAACTGCACCAATCGGGAAACCGGTTTCATTGACGGCGCCACCGAGGCCGATCCGGAAACCGTTGTCGTCGCCCAGCCCAATGGCAAAGGCCTCCGGCTTGAATCGGCGGCGGCGATGGCCGACGTCATCAACTCCGGTGCGGACTTCAACATAGTGACCGGCTGCAACGGGGAAAGCACCTTGGGTGGATTGCAGGCCCTCCGCGAGGCAGGGCGAGGCCAAGCCGAGAACAAGGTCCCGGTGTCGGAGTACATGTTCTCGGTGGACGGCACCCCCGATGAGATCACCGAGCTGATAGATCCCAGCTCACCGCTCATGGAGACCCTGGCGCTCACCCCCTATGACAATGTGCGCGGACTGCTTGATACGGCACTCAAGTTGCAGGCCGGGGAGATTGATAACACCTACAACGAGATGCACCTGCAGGATGCCTTCCTGCCGAGTGATTGCGCCGAACTCAACGTTATCCTCGACAAACAGTATGGCGAGACCGTGAGCTGCCCGAGCTGAACTGGTATCGGAGCGAGGCAAGTCATGACAGCAGCAGCCACCAGCAGTGTCGGTGAGCCGATCCTGCAGGTCTCCGGACTGGTCAAGACCTTCGGCGGTGAGGTCGCCCTCGGCGGGGTGGACCTCACCGTCGGGCGGGGCGAGGTGCACGCCCTCTTGGGAGCCAACGGCGCTGGAAAGTCCACCTTGATCAAATGCGTCACCGGAATCCATGCTCCGGACGCCGGTGACATTGTCTGGCGGGGGAGTCGGCGCCGGTTTCGGACCCTCCGGGAGTCCATTGCCGCCGGGATGGCAACCATGTTCCAGCAGTTGAACGTCGTGGAAGACCTCACCGTCGGTGGCTATCTCAGCCTGGGGCGAGAACAACTACGACGCGGGATCATCGATAGGGGTGCCGATACCCGGATGGCTACAGCGGCTCTGGCGCGGGTTGGGGTTGAGCTCGATGTTCAGGCTCCGATGGAGTCGTTGAGCGTCGCGGAGCGTGAACTCGTGGAAATCGCCCGGGCAGCCTCGCTATCGGCCGAACTGGTGATCATGGATGAGCCGACCGCCTCGCTGGGTGAGGCCGAGATCGAGCGGCTGTTCGGAGTGATCGAAAGTCTGCGCCGGGACGGGGTGTCGGTGATCTACGTCTCGCACAAGCTCAAGGAGGTGCTAGCCATCTGCCAGCGGGCCACGGTGCTGCGCGACGGGCAGAACGCCGGCAGCATAGATGTGGCCGGGGCCACCACCGATGACCTGCTGAAACTGATGGTGGGCCAGCAATCGCCCCTGAGGCCCAAAGCGGCCCGGGCGCTCAGCACCCACCCACTGCTAGAACTGGACGCGGTGTCCACCGCCGAGGGGGTCTCCGGGGTCAGCCTGACGGTCCATGAAGGTGAGGTCGTCGGCCTCTACGGGCTGATGGGCTCGGGCCGTACCGAGGTGCTCCGGGCGATTTATGGTCAAGAGCCGCTCACCGCGGGAACGATGCGGTTGGACGGGAAGCCCTGGGCGCCGTCATCGGCACGAGCGGCGGTCCGGGCGGGCCTCGGGTTGGTCCCGGAGGACCGGGTCCGCGAGGCCATGATCCCCGACGCCAGCGTTGCCGGAAACATCACCATGAGCGCTCCGGCCACCATAACGTCCAGTGGCGTTGTCAGGGCTGCGCGTGAACAGGCCGTGGCGCGGTCGGTGGTGGCCGACGTGGGCATCAAGACCGCCGGGGTAGCCGCGCCGATTACCTCGCTCTCGGGTGGAAATCAGCAGAAGGTGATCTTGGGCCGGTGGATGGCGGCCGGATCTTCGTTGCTCTTGCTTGACGACCCGACGGTGGGAGTCGATGTTGCTGCCAAGAATGAGATCTACAAGATTATCGAGGCCTTGGTGGATCAAGGGCACTCGGTGCTGGTGTGTTCCTCAGAGCTCGACGAGATCGTGTCCCTGTGCGACCGGGTCGCGATCATGCATCAGGGGTGCATCGTCCGGGTCGTGCAATCCGGTGAAGGTGATGCCGAGTCCCTCATCCGGCACGCGATCATGGGCGCCGTCACCGAGGCTGATGACAGAAAGCAGGACGAACAATGAAGAACATCTCGTTCCGCAGTTATGGCGTCTATCTAGTGCTGCTGGCGCTCGTCGCGGTGGTATCGCTGACCACGGAGAACTTCCTCTCCGCAGATGCCCTGCGTGGCAATCTCACCCAGCTGATCCCCGTGGTGGTGACCGGATCGGCGGTCACGCTGCTGATGGTCGCCGGATACCTCGATTTGTCGGTGGGCGGGGTGATGGCCCTCAGCGGGATTGTGGCGGCTTGGGCGTCGGTCTCGGGCATGCCTACCCCGGTGGCGCTCTTGGCCGGGGTGATCACGGGGGCGGCGTTCGGGCTGCTGAACGGCCTTCTGGTCGTGAAGCTGGGGGTCAACGCCGTGATCGCTACCCTCGGCTCCGGGCTGTATCTGGCCCTGGGGGCGGCCAACCTGATCGCCCAAAGCCGGGGCGGCACCGTCTCTGGCACCGCTCGGGATTTCAAGGATCTCGGCACGGGTTACCTCGGGCCGGTCCCGACGGCGATAGTGGTCATGTTCGTGTTCGTGCTGGTCTGCGTCTTCTTGGAGAAGTTCACCCTGGTCGGCAAGTACTCGGTGGCCATGGGCAGCAACTTCGAAGGGGCGAAGCTGGCCGGGGTGCCGGTGGAGTCCTATCGGATCTTCTTGTTTACGTTGGTGGGGCTGGCTGCGGGACTCGCCGGGATCATGACGGCGTCCCGGTTGGGAGTGGGGGTGCCCACCATCGGTACCGGTATGGAGTTCAATGTGATCGTGGCGGCGGTCCTGGGTGGTTTGAGCTTGGCCGGGGGCCGGGGCCGGGTCCTGGCGACAGTTGCTGGTGCCACCATCTTGGTGGTAATCCGATCTGCGCTGAACATGCACGGCGTCAACACCTTCTGGCAGCTGATAATCACTGGAATCTTGCTGATAGTGATGGTGGTGATTGACGTCGTTCTCCGCGGTGGTAGCGACCGCCCGCCATGGATGAAGTTTCTCATGCCATCCCGCGCCGCGTCGGCCCCGTCGGCGCCCGCCCAGACCTGACCTATCTGCTCGAGGAGGATCGATGCAATCACAGCACCATCGCACCTGTTTTCTGTTGCACCTGAAGCCGGACCGGGTCCAGGACTATCTGCGTGCGCATGAGGTGGTCTGGCCGGAGATGCTGCAGGCACTCCGCGATGCCGGCTGGCGAAACTACTCGCTGTTCCTGCGGGCGGACGATGGACTGATCGTCGGCTATGTCGAAACCGACGACTTCGCGCGGGCCAACGAACTCATGGCTGCCACCGAGGTGAACGGCCGCTGGCAATCCCTGATGGCGGAGTACTTCGACAATGACGGCCACCGGCCGGATGAGGGCTTTGAGCCATTGGTGGAGTACTTCCACCTCGATTGACCACGCATAGAGGAGTGACGGCATATGTCAACCACATGGACAGATCCGGTGCAAGCGCCGGGATCGTTGGAACGGCGCAGCTATCGGCGTCCGAAACTCGCACTGGCGGCAGGGGGACTCGGTGTCTACTGGGGTCAGTTCGACGGCCTCCTGGATACCTTGAAACGGTCGGCGGCGCAGATAACCACCAGGTTGACCGACCTGGGGGCGAACGTCGAGCACTTCGGGTTCATCTCGGATCCGGCTGAAGGCCAGGCGGTCGCCGACAAGGTCCGAGCCTCGGATCCGGACCTGGTGGTGCTCTTCGTGTCCACCTACATGACCAGCGCTCAAGTGCTGCCGCTGTTCAAGTACGGCGGGGCACCAGTGCTTCTGCTGTGCCTGCAACCGACCTCGTCGATGGATCATGAGAACTTCGGCACCGGAGACTGGCTGGCCTATGCCGGGTCGGCTGGGCTACCGGAAATGTGTGTTGCCCTGGAACGTCTGAATCTGCCGGCGCGCAGTGTGTCCGGGCATCTCGACGACCCGCGGGCCTGGGCGAAGATAGCGCGGTGGGTGCGTGCTGCCACCGTGGTGGCGAATCTGCGTCGCGGACGTTTCGGGCTCCTCGGCCACCTGTATCCGGGAATGTTTGACATCGCGACGAACATAACCTCCAGCTACGCCACCTTCGGCGGGCACGTGGAAATCCTGGAGCTGGATGACCTGCGCCGGCTCTATGACCAGGTAACCGACACCGAAACCGAGGCCCGATTCAACCTGGTGGGTCAGGTGTTCAATATCACCGCCGGAACCGATCTCGACAATGTGCGGTTCCAGTCACGGGTCTCGGTCGCGCTGGACCACCTGATGGATGAGTATGCCCTCGACACTCTGTCGTACTTCCACATGGGGAACTCCGACGATATCTACTCCCGCCTGGCGACTGGATTCCCGATTGGGGCCACGCTGCTCTCCACCCGGGGCTATCCGACAGTCACCGAGTTCGAGCTGCGCGCGGGCATCGCTATGCAGATCACGGGCATGCTGGGTGGGGGCGGCACCTTCACCGAGGGGCAGGCCCTTGATTTTGATCGTGGGCAGGTAGAACTGGGGCACAACGACGCCGCCGACGCCGCGATAACCTCAGATCGCCCGGTCCTGCGCAGCCTCAAGGTCTTCCACGGTAAGGCCGGGGGTGGGGCCTCGGTGGAGGCGACGGTGCGACCGGGGCCTGTCACCCAGTTCTCGATTGGGGAACTGCACGACGGACGACTGCGGCTGATCGCCTCCGAGGGTGAGGCCGTGCCCGGTCCCGGAATCAAGATCGGCAACACCACGACTCGGATTGACTTTGGCTGTGATCCGGGGGATTGGACCGATGCGTGGGCCACCTCCGGGTCGACTCATCACTGGTCGATGGCCGTGGGACACCTGGCTGACGACATCCAGGCAGTTGCCTCCCTACTGGACGCAGCCTATGTCCGGATCCAGCCCTGACCATCCCGATTCAGATTCAAGGAGAAAACTGATGACTTCCGATCGTGTTGCTGTGGCGGACCTGCTCCCCCGGAAGGTGCGGCGGCGCACCCGCATTGGCCTGGTGGCCGGTGGGCTGGGAGCTTACTGGCCGCAGTTTCCGGAGCTGCTGCCGCAACTGCAGGAGTCCACGGCCTTCGTCCGCACCCGGTTTCAAGAGATGGAGGCGGACGTGACCGACGTTGGCTTCATCTCCGATCCTGCTGAGGGTGCGGCGGCGGCAGAGCAACTACGCCAGACGGATGTTGACCTGGTCGTCTTCTTCCTGACCACCTATCTCACCTCCAATATGGTGCTGCCCATCGCCCAGCGTGCGGGGGCTCCGGTGCTGATCATTGATCTGCAGCCGACCGAAGCTATGGATCATGCCACCTTCGATACCGGGGCCTGGTTGGCGTATTGCGGGCAATGTTCGGTCCCCGAGGTGGGTAACGTTTTCCGGCGAGCCGGAATCCCCTTCCGGTCCGTCTCGGGCTATCTCCGCGACGACGCGGCGTGGGCGAGGATTGAGCGCTGGATCGCTGCCGCCCGGGTGCGCGGGGTGCTGCGGCATGCGCGGCATGGGTTGATGGGTCACCTCTACCCAGGCATGCTCGATGTGTCGACGGATATGACCCTGGTATCCAGCCAATTCGGCGGGCATGTCGAGGTGCTGGAGTTCGATGACCTGCGGGAACGGGTGAACGTGGTGACCGATGCCGAAGCCGCCGGCCGGGTGGCGCTCGCCAAGCAGGTGTTCGCCTTGGACGAGGCCACGGTCAACCCGGAGGATCTCGAGTGGGGCGCCCGAGTTTCGGTCGGGCTGGATCGCCTCGTGGAAGACTTCAACCTGGATTCGATGGCCTACTACCACCGCGGGCTGGCCGGCGAGCAGCATGAGCGGCTCGGGGCGGGGATGATCTTGGGATCGTCACTGCTCACCGCACGCGGGATCCCGCTTGCCGGAGAGTATGAACTGCGCAACAGCATCGCCATGCTCGTGGGTGATGTCCTGGGTGCCGGGGGGTCCTTTACCGAGATTCAGGCCCTGAATTTCTTTGACGGGGTGGTCGAGATGGGCCACGATGGGCCGGCCCACCTGCAGATCAGCCAGCGGGACCCACTCTTGCGAGGGTTGGGTGTCTATCACGGCAAGCGTGGCTGGGGAGTCTCGGTGGAGTTCGACGTGAAGGAAGGGCCGGTGACCACCCTGGGGATAGGCCAGGAGCGGGATGGCAGACTCACCTTCATTGCCTCGGAGGGGACCGTGGTGCCTGGTCCGCTGCTGCAGATCGGGAACACCACATCACGCGTTGATTTCGGGTGCCATCCCGGCGAGTGGGTGGATGCCTGGGGTGCCAGCGGCGTGGACCATCACTGGGCGCTATGCACCGGTCATCGGGGACCGGAGATCCAAGCGGTGGCCGAACTGATGGGAGCCGAGTATCGCCTGATCAAGGTTTGACAAGGTGTGATAGTTTCCACAGGTAGGGCAAGACACCATGAGCCGCACGGGCCCTCTGGTCGCGAGACGGCGGCAGGCTGGCCAGGAGGCCATGATGGGGGACACCACCGTCCATCACCCCAACTACCGCCGTGGTCAACGGCTCGCTGCCGTGGGATTGTCCCTGGTCGTGGCGCTGGGTGGTCTGGCGAGTTGTACCAATGGTGAGTTTGATCCGAGTGGGTTGCCGTCGATCGATCTCCCGACGATCACCGTCAGCCTGCCCGAGTTGCCTGGCCCGGAGAGTGAACAGCCCGAACCTGCTGCTGTGACCCAACCGCCAGCTCAGGAGCAGGCGTCACCTGAGGATTCTGGGGTTCCTCCGTGGCTGTGGTGGGTGATCGGTGGTGTAGCGGTGGTGGGCCTCGTCGGGGGGATCGGCGGGGTCATTCGTCGCTGGAGGGTGACCAGGACACTTCGGGAGGATCTGATCTCCCGGGGTGCCTGGGTGGTGGATCATGGGACCGGCGCGCTGCTGTCTGCCCACGATCCCAGTGCAGCCCAGCTGGCGTGGACTCAACTGGATGGGGCGCTGGTCGACCTCACCGCCGATGTCCGGCGGCTCTCGGCCCGTGCCCGGGGTGAGCAGGCCACCCATCTACGCGAGGTTCGCGATGCCGTGGCGGGTCTGCGGATGTCGGCGGAGACCGATGCCAAGGCCCGGCTTGTGGGGGTGACGACCCCTACCGCGACGACGGCGGCTCTGCTGACTGCCCGGCGTCGGGTGGCCGATGCGCTGGCAGTGCTCGATCCGGAGGCGGCCTCCGAGTGAGGGGCGTCCCTACTCAACCAGGCGTAGGGCGTCCCGCGCCTGCTCGGCGTCATCGACAGCCTGGGGATCGACCTCATATGCGGTGGTCCAGAACACGCGCATGCCCTCGGGGTCTCCGGTATCGATGGCGATCGCATGCAAGATCGCGTAGGTGCCGGGCACCCTCGTGTTCGACTCCCGAGCCTTGAGCCACCAGCCGCTCTGTCCGTCGAGGGTGATGGCTTCGTTCATGAGGGTCTCGCTGGATTCATGGCCGTTGTCCACCGATGAGGTGAAGTAGCAATTGAGCACAGTCTGCGCGGCGGTCTTCTCATCGTCGAACCCTGGCGCGAACCCGACCTCAATGGTGCTCAGCCACGGGGCGTTCTCTGTCGGTCGGTATAACGTGACCGAGTCGGTGAGCAGCCGCGAGACTGGCAACGCAGCCAGCTCCCAGCCCTGGGGCCGTGGATAACTGAGCCCACCCCCAACGATCGGGGTGCCCGACTGTGACGTGGGGCTGCCGATCACGTTGTCGCAGGGAACGGTGTCCGTGTCCGGCTGTGGGGGCGGCGGCGTTGAGGGTGGTGGTGCCGTGGGGGAGGGCGGCGGGGTGTCCAGCTCGTCCCAGCCGCTGATCGTCGGTGTTGAGCTGGCTGCTGGAAGCGCTGGGGTGCCCGGGGCAGGGTCATTCTGCGGGCGTAGGGCCGTGAAGGCTGCGATGCTGCCCACGATGAGTGCGACGACGAGTACGGCCGCCAGCGCCACCCATCCCCAGGGGCTGCGCTGTCGGGTCGCTGGGGCCGACGGGGCCGGTGCTCCGGACTGGTCGGCCAGTTGCGGTGTCCATTGGTGTCCGTCCCAGAATCGCAGACGACCCGATCCGCCGGGATCGGGAAACCAGCCAGGGGCGGAAGTCATGAATCCGATTACAGCAGACGGCGCCAACTTCAGAAGCGTTTCCTCCATCCTGGCTACTAGTAGCGTGTCGCAGCTGATCTTTTGTATTCGTGACCCCAGGTGAGTCCTGGGCTGCGCCGTTGATCCTCACCCATACCCCGGCATCGATTCCGGATCCCCGTCTTGCCCAGAACCCACCTGACGCCGCTCGGTACCACACATCTCAACTGCGACACGCCACTAGTCCTACCGAGGCTCCGCCTCTTACCGCCGA
>JBKEBU010000086.1:0-41934 GCA_047973325.1 Propioniciclava sp.
ATCTGCGTTCTCCCCTGGGCCTACCACACCACGGTTGCGGCACACGGCCACGACCTGTACTACCTCAATGTGCTGGCCGGACCGGCACCGGAACGGACCCTGCAGGCATTCCAGGATCCGGTGCTCGAAGCGTTGCAGCATGATTGGCCCGAGGTCGGCATGGATCCCCGGGTGCCCTTCGTACCGTGATACCCCCACCACGCATCCACAAGAATAGGAGTGACGCCATGACGCAACCGACCTCTCCCACCGTCCGGCTCACCGTCGGGCAGGCGGTGATCCAGTTCCTCAAAGCGCAGTACGTCGAACGCAACGGCGTGACGAGGCAGTTCTTCGGCGGAGGTTTCGGAATCTTCGGCCACGGAAATGTCGGTGGGCTGGGCCAGGCGATGCGGTCCCGCAGGCGCCCAGTTCGGTGCACCTGGCGACGTGGCCTACCGCGGATCCCGAGCTCATCGACGCCGACCTCAATGCCTCGATGGGGTTTACCCGGCGGTTGGTGGAGCTCGGCCGGTCGGCCAGGTCGGATGCCCAGGTGCGGACCCGGCAGCCGCTCTCGCGGGTCCTGGTGCCGTCAGCGTCTAAAATATGAGAGACTAAAAAGAGTGTCAAGGGTGGTGCCACCGGACGACGGCGCTGGAGGCTGGGTGGTTCGCGTCAGGGTTCGGGGACCAGGATGTCGCGCACGACAGCATCGAGCTGGGCATCCGCGTTGAGGAACTGGCGCAATGTCCGGCGGGTGGCGCCGAAATCGTCGAACTCGGCCGGGGTCATCCCGTCCACCGCGTAGGCGCGCTGGAACTCAGGCAGGGTCTGCAGCCCGGCCATCACCTCGGTCGGGACGGGCGCCTCCATGCGATCGGAGAGCTCCCTCCCGCGGGTGTTTATCAGGGTCTGCCACTCAAAGGGTGGCGAGATCACCACGTCCCCGCCGACGAGTTCGGACAGGTGGAGGTGGGTGCGGAAGGCGGCCGACAGCAGCCGAGTGCGATAGCCGCGCTGGCGGAAGATCTCGTATGCGTGTTTGAAGGCGGCCACGCCAGCCCAGTCCAGGGTTCCTGGGGGCAACAGCATCCCATCCCGGGAGGCCACCACCTTGAGCCAGTCGTCGAGGCGTCCAACCATGATGGTGGCTACGTGCCCCATCTCCTCGACGGGCCGCCCGGCAGCCTCGCGGCGGGTGGTCCCGCGCTCAACTGCCTCGGCCACGGCGACCGCCTGAGGAACCGTAAAGGACACCGTCGCATTGATGGCGACACCCCGGTAGACGGCCTCCTCGATGGCTTCGATCCCCACGGCGGTGGCCGGAAGCTTGACGATGATGTTCGGGGCGAGGGTGGAGAAGTGAACCGCTTGCTCGACCAGGGCGGTGGCATCCCGATGCAGTCGTGGGTCGGTTTGGACTGAGAGTCGGCCGTTGCGCCCTTGATGTTCGTGGAAGATTGGTTCGAGCAGGCGGGCGGCCTCGATGGACAGTTCTTCGACGGCGGTCCAGCCGAGCTGTGATTCGCCTGCAGTGGGGTTGTCTGCGGCCAGTTGGGTCAGCCGGGAGCTCCATCGGGGGAGGTCGGCCTTCAAGGCGGTGAGAGCGATCACCGGGTTGCAGGTGGCGCCCACTGCCCCAAACTCGAGTGATTGGCGCAGCTGCGCGGGATCGGCTGAGTCGTTCCACAGTGCAGTGCTGGGGAATCTCTGGGTCATGGTGCGCAGCGGGCCGTCGGTCATTGCCGGTGCCGACGGGTCACCCATGGTGCGTGTTCCAGTCACGTGTCCTCCTGGCTGATTGCGGTGGCGCATCCAGGGCACACCTGGATCACAAGGCTTCCGACGCCCCCATTACATCGTGATCGGGACAAAACGTCAATAGAATGTCAGGACAAAACTACTTCAATGAGACCCGCGAACTCGACGCTAGCCACCACCTCCTAGTAGCTTGTCGCAGCTGAGATGTGTGGTATTGAGCGGCGTCAGGTGGGTTCTGGGCAAGGCGGGGATCCGGAATCGATGCCCGGGGTATCGGTGAGGGTCCACGGCGCAGCCCAGGGTTCACCTGGGGTCGCGAATGCAGCAGATCAGCTGCGACAGGCTACTAGTTCGCGAACAGCGTGGCCTCGTACTCATAGCGGCTTGCTGGGTAGATGTGCCGCCCGAACTCGAGGACGGTGCCGTCGTCGGAGTAGGCGGTGCGTTCCATGGTCAGCAGGGCGGCGCGAGTGTTGATGTGGAGGGTGCGGGCTTCGGCTGCGGTGGCCAGCCGGGCGCCGATGCGCTGATGTGCTGCCTTGGGGATGTATCCGCGGGCTCGGAGCAAGCTGTAGAGGCCCGTCTCGGCGAGGTCGGCCTCGCTGGGGGCGATGGTTGCGGGAAGGTAGTTGGTCAGCAAGGCTATGGGTTCCCCGTCGGCGAGCCGGATCCGTTCGAGGTAGACCACCTCAGCACCAGGATCGATGCCGAGATGGGTGGCAACCTCGTCGTCGGCGGTCGTTGGCGTATAGGCGATAACGTCCGTGGTGGGATGCCTGCCCTCCTGGTCCAGGGTGTCGTTGAGGCTGGTCAATTCGACTGGTCGGCGAATCGGCTGGGGGGCCACCTGGGTTCCCACGCCCCGTCGGCGCAGCAGCTTCCCCCGGTCAACGAGATCTTGCAGTGCCTGTCTGGCGGTCGGGCGCGAAATATTGAGCCGGTTGGCCAGCGAGATCTCGTTCTCGAGGAACTCTCCAGGTTCGAGCTGGCCGCCGTCGATGGCGGCTTCAATGGCGGTAGCCACCTGGTGGTAGAGCGGTGTGGGGCTCGATCGGTCCAAGTCGATCCGCAGTGTCTGTGGCACGTGATTCTCCTCCCCGGTGACCCCGGAGCTCCGGCTGCCGGTTGTCACAATGTCCGGACATATGCTTGACTTATCCCCGTTTCGCCTGCGAGTCTAGCGTTACGACAGCTTGAGCAGTGATGCTGAAGGGATGAGGTGTGATGAGCCGGGACCCAGCCGTGGACCTCGAGGTGCTCACCATGGGTCGGACCGGCGTTGACATTTATCCGCTGCAGAGTGGTGTGGGGCTCCAGGATGTCGAGACCTTCGGCAAGTTCCTGGGCGGCAGCCCGACGAACGTGGCCGTGGCGGCCGCTCGCCTGGGGCATGGAGCCGGGGTGGTCACTGCCGTCGGCGATGACCCCTTCGGTAGGTTCGTGACCCGCGAAATGGTGCGGCTGGGGGTTAGCGACAGGTTCGTCGGTGTCGATCCGGACCTGCACACGCCCGTGACCTTCTGCGAGATCTTCCCGCCGGACAACTTCCCGCTCTGGTTCTATCGTTCGCCCACGGCCCCGGATATGCGGATAGAGGTCACGGATCTGGACGTCGGGGTGATCGAGTCAGTCCCGCTGTTCTGGGTGACCACGACCGGGCTGTCGGAAGAGCCGAGTGCGGGCACGCACCTAGCGGCGCTGCAGGCGCGCGGGCGGCGGGCACACACAATCCTGGATCTGGACTACCGACCGATGTTCTGGCCAACCCCGCAGACGGCGATGGCTCGAATTCAGGAGGTCCTGCCCTGGGTGAGTGTCGCGGTGGGCAATCGGGAGGAATGCCAGGTGGCCGTGGGGGAGGATGATCCCGACCGGGCCGCGGATGCTCTCCTGGCAGCCGGGGTGGAGCTGGCGGTGGTCAAGTGCGGTGGCGAGGGTGTGCTCGCCAAAACCTCCACCGAGCGGGTCGAGGTGGCCGCGACCGTGGTCGAGGTGGTGAACGGCCTGGGGGCGGGGGATGCCTTCGGAGGATCGCTGTGTCATGGGTTGCTGTCTGGATGGTCGGTGGCGCGAACCGTCGCCTTTGCGAGCGCTGCCGGGGCCATCGTCGCTTCCCGGCTGGAATGTTCAACCGCGATGCCGGCGGCCGATGAAGTGGAGGCCGCACTGGCGGGCTCACTCCCTGAGCCCCGGAGGAGTTTGCAGCCATGAGCGTAGAACAACTCAGCATCGACCAAATCCGCGAGTTGCGGATGGCCGACCCGGGTGCTATTCGGGAGCGATTGCAACGGCGTCGCCCCTTCCCGGGATTGGGGAGTCAGCGCCGGGTCCTGATGATCGCCTTGGATCACCCAGCCCGGGGGAGTCTGCGCGCCGGATCCGATTCCGAGGCCATGGCGGACCGGATCGACCTACTTCGCCGCACCGCGATCGCGCTGCAACGCCCCGGCGTCGACGGATTCCTTGGCACCGCTGACCTGGTGGAAGACCTCACCCTCATGGGCGTCCTGGAAGCGAAATGGGTACTGGGGTCGATGAACCGCGGTGGTCTGGTCGGAGCCAGTTTCGAGCTGGACGATAGGTTCACCGGCTACGACGCCAGCGGAATCGTGCAATCGGGTTTGGACGGCGGCAAGATGCTGGTCCGGATCGACCTAGACGATCCGGCGTCGGTGCGGACCCTGGAGGCATGCGCCCGAGCGGTGGATGAGCTAGCGGCCCGCGGCCTGTGGGCGATGGTGGAGCCGTTCTGGTCCCGTCGGGTGGCCGGTGTGCTCAGCAATGACTTGAGCCCAGAGGCAGTGATTCGGTCGATAACGGTGGCCTCGGGCCTGGGCCGGACCTCGGCGAGAACGCTGCTCAAATTGCCGGCTACCGCGGATATGGCACGGGTGGCCGCGGCCACGACGCTGCCGGTGTTGATCCTGGGTGGCGAAGTCCCAGAGGATCCGGCGGCAGCCGAATCGCGCTGGGCTGAGGCCCTGGCACAACCAAATGTTTACGGGCTGGTGATGGGCCGGTCACTCCTTTATCCCGCCGATGGAGACGTCGCCGGGGCAGTAGATCGGGCGGTGGGATTGCTATGAACGGTGGGATGGCTATGCATCAGAACCTTCACCTCAGCAGCGGGCCAACGGTGCCCGAGGCGGCCACCGTCCAGCTGGAGGTCACGCCGCACAGTGCTGGGTGGGGATTCAGCGGACTGGCAGTAATCACCCTCGCGCCCGGGACTCAATGGCGACGACCGCAGATCGCCGCGGAGTCTTTGGTGCTGCCGCTGGCCGGTGGTGGCTGCCGGGTGAGCGCCCAGACCAGCGCCGGTGAGGAGTCCTGGCTCCTGGAAGGACGGCCGGATGTCTTCTCCGGTCCGAGCGACGCGGTGTACCTTCCCCGAGGCGCCACCATCACCCTGGATGCGACCGTGGCGGCCCCGGTCCGGGTGGCCCTCGCCACCGCTGCTTCGGCTGCCGAGCTCCCGGCCCAGCACATCGCCCGCGATCAGGTGCGGGTGGAACTGCGGGGGGCCGGCTCGTGCAGCCGGCGGGTGAGCAACTACACGTTGGCCACCGAGGTGTCGGTGGAACATTTGCTGGTGTGCGAAGTTGTTACCCCCGGCGGAAATTGGTCGTCCTACCCGCCCCACAAGCACGATGTGCACTCCGACGATGAGCGGGAACTCGAGGAGATCTACTACTTCGAAATCGCCGAGGGGCCCGCCGGAGCCGGGGTGGCCTACCACCGCACCTACGGCACTCCGGCCAAGCCCATTGATTTCCTCGCTGAGGTCCGCACCGGTGATTGTGTGCTGGTGCCGCATGGCTATCACGGCCCCTGCATGGCAGCACCCGGACATGACCTCTACTACCTCAACGTCATGGCGGGCCCGGCCGAGGATGGCCGGTGGCTCTCCACCGACGATCCCGCCTTCGGGTGGATCCGGGATACCTGGGTGGAGCAATCCCTGGACCCCCGCCTCCTCGACCCCCCAGCCACGGACCCGACCAGCCAGGCCCCACAGGAGTGACATGACAGCCACCACCATTCGTTTGACCGTCGGCCAAGCCCTGGTCCGCTTCCTCGCGCATCAATTCACCGAACGCGACGGCGAGGTCCAGCGGCTCATTGCCGGATGTTTCGGGATCTTCGGCCACGGCAACGTCGCCGGGCTGGGGCAGGGATTGCTTCAGGCCACGCGGGAGGCGGCTGCCAGTGGGCGCTCGGGCACGACCCCCGGGCCGGATGAGCTGCCGTATCTGCTGGCGCGCAACGAACAGGGGATGGTGCATGCGGCGGTGGCCTACGCCCGGACCAAGAACCGGCTGCAGACATTCGCCTGCACCAGTTCGATCGGCCCGGGGGCGATGAACATGGTCACCGGTGCTGCGCTGGCTACGGTGGACCGAATTCCGGTGTTGCTCATGCCCTCAGACGTGTTCGCCAACCGGATGCCGGACCCGGTGCTGCAGCAGCTGGAACATCCGTTGGGACCCGATGTGACCGTCAATGATGCATTCCGGCCGGTCTCGCGGTTTTTCGACAGGATCTGGCGCCCGGAGATGCTGCTGGCCAGCGCCCCAGCCGCGATGCGGGTGCTGACCGATCCGGCCGAAACCGGTGCGGTGACGCTGGCCCTCCCCCAGGATGTGCAAGCCGAGGCCTTCGACTGGCCGGTGGACTTCTTCGCTGACCGGACCTGGCATGTGGCCCGCCCGGTGCCTGAAGCTGCGGCGATCGAGCGAGCGGCCGCGGTTATCAGAAGCAGCCAACGGCCCTTGATAGTCGCCGGTGGTGGGGTTGTCTATTCCGAGGCCGCCGAGGCGCTCCGCGCCTTCGCCACCCAGGCCGGGATCCCGGTGGCCGATACTCAGGCCGGCAAGGGGGCAATCAACTGGGACCATCCGCTGGCCGTGGGCGGGCTGGGGTCGACCGGGGCGGCGTCGGCGAATGCGATGGCGGCCGACGCCGATGTGGTGATTGGCATCGGGACCCGGTACACAGATTTCACCACGGCTAGCCATACCGTTTTCGGGAATCCTGAGGTCAGGTTCGTCAACCTGAATGTGGCGGCCTTCGATGCGGCTAAGCACGCCGCCAGCATGGTGGTGGCCGACGCGCGGACAGGAATTGAAGCGCTGGCGGCCGCCATGGACGGATATCGCAGTCCCTCTGAGAATGCAGATCGAGCCGGAGCTCAGGCGCGCCGGTGGGCAGAGGTAACCGAGGAGTGCTACCACCGCGACCATGGGCCGCTCCCTGCTCAAACTGAGGTCTTCGGCGCGCTGAATGAGTTGATGGGTCCCGAGGATGTGCTTATCAATGCGGCTGGATCCATGCCCGGTGATCTGCAGGCGCTGTGGCGGGCCTCGTCCCCGGGCCAGTATCACCTGGAGTACGGATTCTCCTGCATGGGCTATGAGATCCCGGCGGCCCTCGGGGTGAAGTTGGCCGTTCCCGACCGCGAGGTGGTGGCCATCGTCGGCGATGGCACCTATCAGATGTTGCCCATGGAACTGGCCACTCTGGTGCAGGAGCGGGTCAAGGCCATCATCGTGGTGTTGCAGAATTACGGCTTCGCCTCGATTGGCGCATTGTCCGAGTCGCGCGGATCCCAGCGCTTCGGCACCAGCTACCGCATGCGCAATCCGGAGAGCGGGGAACTGGATGGGGCGCCGGTGCCGGTGGATATCGCCGCCAACATGCGCAGTTGGGGGATCGAGGTGCTCACCGTTGCCACCATTGCCGAGTTCCGCGAGGCTTACCGCCGCGCCGAGGCCATGGATAGTGCGGTCGCCATCCACATTGAAACTGATCTCCAGGGCCCCAATCCGCCGGGCACTGGCTGGTGGGATGTTCCGGTCGCTGAGGTGTCGACCTTGGCCTCGACCAGCGAAGCCCGCCTTGAGTACGAACGGGAGCGGTCCCGACAGCGGACCTACCTCAAGCCTACGGAGGAAAGATGAGTACTGCGTCCATCCCCACGATTCAGCAGTGGATCGACGGGAATCCCGCCGGCGATACCAGCCAGGTGGTACCGATCCAGGACCCTGCTACCGGCGTCGTCATTGCGCAGGTCATGGAGGCCGGGCCTCAAGAGATCGACCAGGCCGTCGCGAGTGCTGCTCAGGCGTTCGACATCTGGTCGGACTTCTCGGTGAGCAAGCGCGCCCAGGTGATGTTCCGCTTCCGGGAACTTATAGTCCGGCACACCGACGACATCGCAGCCGCCGTGACCCGCGAACACGGCAAGGTGTTGGCCGATGCCAAGGGTGAGGT
Source organism: Propioniciclava sp. (assembly GCA_047973325.1). GTDB lineage: Bacteria > Actinomycetota > Actinomycetes > Propionibacteriales > Propionibacteriaceae > Propioniciclava. The sequence goes on from JBKEBU010000086.1 coordinate 8,017, forward strand.
GGCCCGGGGGCTCGAGGTCGTGGAGTTCGCCTGCGGAATTCCGCAACTGCTCAAGGGTGAGTATTCCGATCAGGCAGCCAGCGGCATTGATGTGTTTTCGTTCCGCCAGCCCCTGGGGGTGGTGGCCGGGATCACCCCGTTCAACTTTCCGGTGATGATCCCGCTGTGGATGTCTCCGGTAGCGCTGGCCACCGGCAATACCTTCGTGCTCAAGCCACCTACGATGGACCCCTCTGCGTCGATGTTGCTGGCGGAGATGTGGAGCGAGGCCGGTCTTCCCGATGGGGCGTTCAATGTGGTCCATGGCAACAAGGAGGTCGTCTCGGCGCTCCTCACCCATCCCGATGTGGCAGCGGTCTCGTTCGTTGGGTCTACCCCAACCGCCAAGATAATCCATGAGACGGCGACCCAGCACGGCAAGCGAGTCCAGGCCCTGGGCGGTGCCAAGAATCATGCGATAGTGCTGGCCGACGCTGATCTCTCCAAGGCTGCCGACAATCTGATCGCAGCGGCCTTCGGAGCAGCCGGGGAGCGTTGCATGGCCCTGCCGGTGGTGCTGGTCGAGGATGCGGTGGCCGATGAACTGGTGGCACTGGTGACCGAGCGGGCCCGCACTATCAAGATGCGCGCTGGAACGGATGCTGATGCCGATATGGGACCGGTGATTACCGCGGCCGCCCGGGATCGCATTGTCGGGCTTATAGATTCGGCCGAGCGTGAGGGCGGCCAGGTGCTCGTAGACGGTCGTGGCGTCGCACCGCAGGGTCTGGAGGACGGCTACTGGGTCGGCCCGACCGTTATTGATAAGGTCACCCCCGATATGGCCATCAACGGCCAAGAGGTCTTCGGGCCGGTGATGGAGGTGGTTCGGATCGGGAGCCTCGCCGAAGGCATCAGTCTGATCCAGCAACACCAGTACGGCAATGGCTCGGCCATCTTCACCTCATCGGGGGCCGCGGCCCGCGCCTTTCAGCGGGCCCGGGGAACCGCCGGCATGATCGGGATCAATGTCCCGATCCCGGTGCCGGTGGCCTGGCATTCCTTCGGGGGCTGGAAGGACTCGCTCATCGGCGAGAGCCACATGTACGGGCCAGAGGGAGTGCAGTTCTTCACTCGGGGCCGAGTGGTGACCCAGCGCTGGCCCGATGACCAGGCCTCCTCAGGAGTTTCCTTCCACTTCAGTGGGGACGCTCAGAAGTAGAGGGACACTGAGAAGTAGATACCCGGCATCGCCGGTAGGCTGATCGGGTGCGGTATCTCTCGACCCGTGGCGCTGCTGAGCGGCTGCCCTTCTGCGACATTCTGTTGGCCGGTCTGGCACCCGATGGTGGCCTGTACCTCCCCGAGCACTATCCGGCGGCCGATGCTGCCACCCTCGCGCAGTGGCGCCAACTGCTCATTGAGGACGGCTATCCAGCGCTGGCTACAGCAGTCCTGGAACTCTACATAGACGATATTCCGGTTCCAGATCTCCGGGCGATGTGTGAGCGGGCCTATACCTCGGCGAAGTTTGGCCACGAGCGGATAGTCAGCCTGGATGGGCTGGGGTCCGGGGTGCTGGTGGGACATCTCTCCAACGGCCCGACGGCCGCGTTCAAGGACATGGCGATGCAGCTCCTCGGGGAGCTTTTCGAGTATGAGCTCGAGCGACGGGATACATCGATGACCATCGTGGGGGCCACCAGTGGTGACACCGGTTCGGCCGCGGAACATGCCATGGTGGGCAAGGAGCGGGTCACGGTCTTCATGCTGACCCCGGCCGGCCGGATGAGCCCCTTCCAACAGGCGCAGATGTTCAGTCTCGACGATCCGCAGATAGTCAATATCGCCGTGGACGGGGTCTTTGACGACTGTCAGGATCTGGTCAAGGCAGTCAATGCGGATGCGGGCTTCAAGGCTGACCACCGGATTGGTGCGGTTAACTCCATCAACTGGGCGCGGCTGCTCGCCCAGGTGGTTTACTACATTGCGCTCTGGCTGGAAGCCACCGAGACCGATGATGAGCGGGTGACTTTCGCGGTCCCGTCGGGGAACTTTGGCAACATCTGCGCCGGACATATCGCCCGGGAGATGGGGGTGCCGATCGACACGCTGGTGCTGGCCACCAATGAGAACAATGTGCTGGCGGAGTTCTTCGAGACCGGCGTCTACCGGATTCGGGGCAGTGCCGAGACTCAGGCGACGTCCAGCCCCTCCATGGACATCTCCAAGGCGTCTAACTTCGAACGGTTCATCTGTGACTTGCTCGGGCGGGACACCGATCGCGCCCGGGAGCTCTTCGCCGACGCCCTCGGCCACTCCGGGAGCTTCGATCTTTCCGGCACGCCGGAGTTTGCGGCCTTGCGGCAGCGTTTCGGCTTCGTAGCCGGGACCTCCACCCATGCCGATCGGATCCAGACGATCACTGAGGAGTTCGCGCGGACGCGCACGGTCATTGATCCCCATACCGCCGACGCGGTTAGGGTGGCCCGGGACCTCATGGGGCGGCAGGAGGTCCGGCCTCCGGTGATAGTTCTGGAGACGGCTCTACCGGTCAAGTTCTCCGCCACCATTGTGGAGGCGCTGGGGCAGGACATCCCGCGACCCAGCCGATTCTCCGGGATCGAGGAGTTACCCCGGCGGGTCGTGGACCTGCCCAATGATGTGGGCGCGCTCAAGGCGCTGATAGTGGATCGGGCCGCGCGCTGATAGGCCGTTGGTCAGGTGAAGGGCTCGGATTCTCGTAGGGGGAGCCCGGCCATCTGGTAGCACTGGTCTATGAGTTCGAGCACCTGGATGGCGTTGTCGATGCCCGTCGGGTACGGCGCCCCGTGCATGAGGGTGGCGGTGAGGGCGGCGAACTGGTGGGTGTAGCTGGAGATGGTGCCGTGGTGTTCCACGGTCTCCTGGTCACCGATGGTCACGATCAGACGATCGTCGGTGCTCACCTGGATGAAGTTCGGCTGCCGGATGGTGCCCCCGGTGCCCGTGACCAGAATCGAGGTGTCGCGCGGCGATTCCAGGCTAGATTCCAGGGTGACGGTGCCACCGCCGGGGAGGGTGCCGGTGACGCTGGCGGTCGCATCTATCCGTGGGTCGGCCCCGGGATTGCTGGTGGTGGTGCATCCGTGGAGGGCCAGTGTCCCCCCGAGGGCGTGGGCGATGTCCTTGGCCACATGCAGCGCATAGCCACCGAGATCCATGAGGGAGCCGCCGGCTAGTGGCCAGGACCAGCGGATATCGTTCAGATCTTCGCAGTTGAACTTCATGTTGACGTGCAGCCCGGTGACCTCGCCGATGGCACCGGAGGCGACCAGGTCCATCAGGCGGCGGTGGGCCGGATGGTAGCGATGGTGGTAGCCGTCGACGGCGAGCCGGTCGTTGGTCTCGGCAGCGACCAGCCGGGCCTGGGCCGCGTTGGCGGCGAACGGTTTCTCCGAGAGCACGTGCTTCCCGGCCCGCAGGGCGGCCAAGGTCCACCGAACGTGCTCGCTGTTCGGGCTCGGGTTGTACACGACATCAAGGTCGGCATCGGCGAGCATTTCCGCATAGCTGCCGTACGCGCGCTCGATCCCATGCTGGGTGGCGTAGCGTGCAGCACGGCCCTGGTCCCGCGCGGCCACGGCCAGCACCTCGGCGCCGTTGGCCCGGGCTGGGTGGATCACCGCCCGGGCTGCAATCCGGGCTGCCCCCAGAATTCCGATGGTCAGTGGCTGCGTCATCATTGGACCTCTTCTGCAGGAATCGACTCTCGGAACCTATCAGGAGACTGGGGCGTGCTGACCCAGAGGATTGCTATGGGCGGATGAATCTGCGGCTACCTCTAGACGGTGCGGCGGGTTGCTGTTACTCTATCTGGATTTTGTCAATGTTTGATGAGCGCCTCGGGTAGTTATTGTGCAAACAAGCTAGACCGGCAAGAGAGAGTATCTCGCGCCAGTCTAGCTTTTTTGTGTCTGGGGACGGGGGATGGGGTGGGGTGGGGGATCACGTGCTGCAGCGTGACATATCCGACAACTCCTTTCGGGATAGTTCACTAGGAAACGAAAGGTGCATTATGAAAGTTCCACGCGTGGTCGTCTGCGGTGTGGCTGGAGTGGCTCTGGTGGTAGCCAGTGCGAGCCTGCCGCAGGCAGTGGCTGACGAAACTCCCAAGAACATCTTCTACTTCATCGGTGATGGTATGGGCCTCCCATCGGCAGTTGGCCGAGGGTTACAGCCAGTGGAAGCAAAACGACCAAGATCTCCAATTGGCCATGAATGATATGCCGGTGCAAGCTTCACTCACCACGGATTCGCTGTCGAGTGAGGTGACCGACTCTGCCGCCGCCGGGACTGCTCTGGCGACGGGTCAGAAGACCGCCCGGGGTGTTGTGGGGATGGATGGTGACGGTGCCAAACCGTATACCTCCATCCTCAAGGCCTTACAAGCCAAGGGCAAGAGCGTGGGGCTGACGACGACTGTCACTATCACGCACGCCACGCCGGCGTCCTTCGGGGCAACCGTGGCTGACGGGAACGACGAGAAGACTATCGCCGAGCAATATCTGGCCGGTCAGTACGACTATCTGGCGGGTGGGGGGTCTCGGTACTTCCTCGACAAGGACGCAGGGGGATCCCGGGATCAGGGTGACGGCCTGGTCGTGCCCTTCCGGGAAGCTGGCTACGATGTTGACCTCAGCCTGGCCGATGTGGCGGACACAGACTTTTCTGCTGTTGACAAGTATCTCGGCGTTTACGAAAGCAAGTATTTGACCGATGCGATCACTCAGGCGAATACCGAAGAGACTTCGCCTACTCTGGCCGAAATGGTCTCCAATGGGATCGATGTGCTGTCGCAGGACAAGGATGGCTTTTTCATGATGGTCGAAGGGGGCTACATAGATGGGGCCGCCCACAACAACGACACCGCGACCGTTCTGCATGAGACGCTGGCTTTCGAGGAGGCAGTGAAGGTTGCCTTGGATTTCTACAAGAAGTCCCCGCGAGACACGCTGATAGTGGTGGCTGCCGATCATGAGACCGGTGGGTTCGCCCTGGGATATAACGCCTACTCGGTCAACTATGAAAAGCTTGATGAGATCACGGAGTCCTTCGGAGCCAAGGTCGACCCGTTTATAGTCAAACAAGACTATGCGGGTGCCTTTGCTGCTATCGAAGAGATCTGGAACGTGGAGCTTACCGACGCTGACAAGGCCGACATCAAGCGGCGGATCGAGGAGTTTCCCATCGCCGGACTGGCCGCCGATCTTGGGGCATCGCCGGTGGAATTGCAGGAGATGGAGGGCATGCGGCACATGTTCGGGTTCGGGGGGTATGCGGCGGCGCCGGTGCTGGCCCGGATCACCAAGATTGGCTGGAGCACCCAGACTCATACTGCCGAGCCGGTGGCGCTGACTGCCATCGGCGCGGGTAGCGAAGCGTTTGCCGATAGCACCGAGCTGGCCGATGTCCCTCAGGCGATGGCGGAGCTGAGCAGGGTGGCCATCGGCGAGGCGGGTACGCGGCCGCCGTTCCCTGGGTCAGGCACGATTCCAGGGCCATGCCCCGACAAGTCCTGGTCGTGCATCGGCTCCAATGCCGAGCCGGACGACGAGGAGATCCAGATGTTCTGGGAGCAGCTATTCGGCCGTCTGCCGAAGCGGTGATGTTCTGAACCCTGGTGACCTGAGGAGGCACCCCGGTGTGCAGGCACATGTCGACGTGCCCGGCAGCCGGGGTGTTTCTGGCTCACATGCGGGCCTCCCGCTGGCACCGATTCGGTGGATGGACCACGCTGAGGGTGGCTGCTACGCTGTTCGCAAACAGTGTCACTCAACGGATCATGCGATCAATTTGCAGTTCGATCGAGCTAGGCCGCAGAGATGAAAAGTCTCAGGTTGGCCTAGCTGTTTTGTGTCGGGTGGCGATAGCGACGGGGGTTCTGACGGTGCGATCTGCGACGACGCATGATCACGAGTCACTCTGCCGTGATCATTGTGTAACCGAAACGGGAGGCACCCCATGACAGTAACTCGCACCCTAGTTTGTGGCGTAGCCGCGGTGGCCCTCGTGGCTGCCTGCACCACCTTGCCGCAGGCTGCGGCGACCGATACACCGAAGAACATCTTCTTTTTTATAGGCGATGGAATGGGCTCTTCGCATCGTCAGCTGGCCGAGGGTTACACCCAATGGAAGAACGACGATCAGAGCCTGCTGCTAGGCATGAACGATATGCCCGTCCAGGCATCGCTGACGACCGGGTCCGAGTCCAGCGAGGTTACCGACTCTGCGGCTGCTGGTACGGCACTGGCCACGGGCCTGCCGACCCGCAGCGGCGTGATCGGCATGGATGGTGGGGCTACCCAGGAGTACACCTCCATCCTCAAGGCACTGCAGGCCAAGGGCAAGAGCGTGGGGCTCGCCACGACAGTGACCATCACGCACGCCACGCCAGCATCTTTCGGCGCAAACGTGGCCGATCGCAATGATGAGATGACCATCGCCGAACAGTACTTGGCCAACGAGTATGACTATCTGGCCGGGGGTGGTTCACGCTACTTTCTCGACGCGGCTGCCGGGGGGTCCCGTGAGGCCGGGGACAATCTGGCGGAAGCGTTTGGGGCAGCCGGATACTCCGTGGACCTGAGTCTCGCCGATGTTGCTGACACTGACTTCACCGCGGTGGACAAGTACCTCGGCGTGTATGAGAGCAAGTACCTGACCGATGTGATCACCCAGGCCAACGGTGAGAAGACGTCGCCCACGCTGGCCGACATGGTGCGCAATGGGATCGATGTGCTCTCCCAGGATGAGGATGGCTTCTTCATGATGGTTGAGGGCGGCTTCATCGACGGGGCCGCGCACAATAATGACACCGCTACAGTGCTCCAGGAAACTCTGGCCTTCGAGGAGTCGGTACAGGTGGCCCTGGAGTTCTACCGCAAGGCGCCCGAGGACACCTTGATAGTGGTCGCTGCCGATCACGAGACCGGCGGTCTCGCCCTCGGCTACAACTCCTACTCGATCAACTACGAGAAGCTCGACGAGATCACCGGTTCGTTCGGCCAGCAGGTGGATCCCTTCATCAGAAATCAGGACTGGGACGGCGCCTTTGCAGCCATCGAGAAGCTATGGAATGTGCAGCTGACCGATGCCGACAAGGCCGATATCAAGCGGCGGGTGGAGGAGTTTCCGCTGGAAGCGCCAACGCCGGAAGAGTTGCAGCAGATGGAGGGCATGCGGCACATGTTCGGGTTCGGGGGGTATGCGGCGGCGCCGGTGCTGGCCCGGATCACCAAGATTGGCTGGAGCACCCAGACCCATACCGCTGAACCGGTCGCACTGACTGCCATCGGCGTGGGCAGCGAAGCCTTCGCTGACAACACTGAGCTGACAGATGTTCCCAACGCCATGGCTGAGCTCATGGGCGTGGGCATTGGGCACGCTGATGCCGTGCCCCCGGCTCCGGATTCCAGCAGCGAACCTACGACTCCCAGCAGCGAACCGACGCCGGAGTGCTCGGGCACCGGCTGCGACGGGTCGGAACCGGAGCCCTCGGAGGTTGCGGCGCAATCCTTCTGGGATCGGGTGGTGGCCTGGTTCAACCAGCGTCTTCGCTAGGGATGCGCTGATCAATCATGCTCTGGCTGCGGCGCGCCGGATCGGGCGAACCGTTTCTCCCACATCTGGCGATGGACGTCCAGTACACTTACCAGATGTGGGGTTGCGGTTCATCCCGCCCGGCACGTCCTTGCACAGAGCAGCATTAGTCAGCGCATCCCTGGGAGCCTGGGCGGGTCTCCGGCAGGGAGGCTGCTTCGGCTACGCAGATGCTCACGGAGCGTGTCGCTGCCAATCGTCTGTGGTTGCGCCCCCAGGTGAGCCCTGTCCGGCGCCATTGATCCTCACCGATGCCGACCTGGGGTTGCTACGCCGTCCCCCGTGACTCTGCCCGGGAGCGGTGGCCCCTGCGGGGCAGCTCTGGTCACCGCGTGTCGGTATCCCTGTCGTTCGTAGATGGCCGGGTGCTGCGCCTGCTGGGCACTCAGATCGACGGCCATCATGTTCACTTCAAGTAAACACTGGTTTTACTCTTGGGACACATGGTGAGATCCGCTACTGTTCTCATAAAGCTGACATGGTGACTGTGAGGTGCGCAACACTGTCAGTGTTGCGGTGACAAATTCGTCGAGGAGGACGAGTGACTCCACCCATCCGCGTCGCCGTCGTTGGAGCCGGAATGGCCGGCATCGCCTATGCGGTGGCTCTGGGTGCGGCTGCGGCGGCCCTGGATGGAGCCGATGCGTCTGAAGTTGACCGTGTTGCCATTGTCAGTTCCGATCCGGAACGTGGTGAGGGCCTGCGACGGCGGGCTGGCTTTGAGCGCTATGTCCCGGGTGTCGGCGACCTGCTGGATCTGAACCTGGATGGTGTGATCCTCGCCGGCACCAACGATGCGCACGCTGATGCAGCCGTGGCATTGCTGGACCGGGGAATTGGGGTCTTGTGCGAGAAGCCCTTGGCCGGCAGCCTCGATGATGCCCGTCGCGTAGTTGCTGCCGCTCGTGATTCTGAGGCGCCGGCCTTGGTGGGCTTCAGCTACCGTTGGGCGCCGGCCGCCGAGAGCATCCGTCAGCTGGTCACCGGAGGTGGCATCGGCGACGTTGTACACATCCGGGGTCGTTACTGGGCTGACTACGGTGGTGATCCCTTTGCTCCAGGAGCGTGGCGACACCGTGGGGCACCCCCGGAGTGCGTCCTTTCCGACGTTGGTTCCCACATTGTTGATTTTGCCGAGTTCCTTACCGGTGCCCACCTGGTTGAGATCCGCGGCGGCATGCTACGGACCGTCACCGCCGAACGCCCTGACGGCTCGGGTGGAACGATGCGTGTCGCTGATAGTCATTGCCATCGGTGGGCATCTACTACTCCAGCATTCCTACTTTGGGCGGGCGCTGAGGGCCATCGGTAGCAATGAGCGTGCGGCTGAGGTGGCGGGGTTCTCCGTCGCTGGTATGAAGACCGTTGCTTTCATCGTCACCGGAGTCCTGGCTGGGACCGCTGCAATCTTCCTGACGGGAATGCTGAGTACCGCCAACGGAATCATGGCTACGGGGCTGGAGCTCAGTGCCATCACGATCGTGGTGGTCGGTGGCACGTCGCTGCGGGGCGGGCAGGCCTCCATGCTGGGTACTTTCGTGGCCGCGCTCTTCGTTGGATTGATGGCGAATGCGATGAACCTCATGAGGATTGATTCCTATTGGCAGTACTTCGCGACCGGATTGATTCTCATTGCGGCACTGCTGTTGGGGAAGCTCCGTACTGCGAGTCGCATTCGGGGGGAGTGACGCCATTGAGCGGAAGGGGATATCGCCCTGCGGGGATGCCTGTATCAAAGTGGCGCCTTGGCGAAATGTGTATTGCGACCTAAATGTGAGGAGAATTGTAATGATGGCTATGCGTAGGAAGATTGCTGTTCCAGTGTTCGGTGCGCTCATGATACCCGGATGTGCTAGTGTTGCGGACCCAGTGTCGACCGGGGCTGGCGTGTCAAGCGATGCCGCTGGGGCATCGACTGGCTTCGAAAAGAAGTCCCCGCTGACCATTGGCTATGTAGCGATGGAGCTTGCTGAGCCGTATTTTCAAAAATATCGAGCAGGATCGAATTCGCGGCTGGGAAATACGATGCTGAGGTTATTGTTATCGATGCCAAGTCGTCGCAACAGACACAGGTGTCGGGGAGTTCGGACCTGATAAATCAGGGGGTCTCGGTGCTGGTGGTATCGCCAGTTCAACCAGATGCGTTGCCGGTGACGGTGGATGAGGCCCATGCAGCCGGGGTTCCCATAATTATAGGGGATGTGGGGGCCGCAGGAAACTACGACGCCTATATCCTGTCGGACAACTTTGACGGTGGCTCGAAGCCGGAAAGTACGTGGCCGATTGGGCTGAGGGGGCCGACCTCAAGCTCGGGATTCTAGAGCTGGCGCCCGGTATCATCGCAGGCGATGATCGGGTCAATGGCTTCCTCGAGGCCATTGCGGATGCTCCCAACGTCGAGGTGGTGTCTCAGCTCGTAGGGCAGACCGTCGAGGATTCCTACCAGGCTGCGCAGGACATGCTCACCGCGAATCCGGATCTCGGGGCGATCTACGCGATCAATGGCCCGTCCGCCGAGGGCGCATCGCGGGCCTTGGAGGCCGCCGGTATCCAGGTGGGTGACGATTTCCTCTTGGTCGGTTTCAACGGGGATCCCAATGAAATTGAACTTATAGGTGAGGGCAAGCAAACAGCGACGATCGCGCAGGATCCCTTTACTCAGGGTCGGCTGGCGGTGGAGAACGCCATGGGCCTCTTTGACGGCACGCAACCCACCTACACCGACGCCGACGAGCGCACGATTCTGGTTCCGGTGTCGGTGGTGGACGCTGCGAACCTGGAGGAGTTCAAGGCTGAACGCGAGGCTCAGGGCTGATTGCTCAGCCTGGGATCACCTGGGGTCGTGAATACAACAGATCAGCTGCGACAGGCTACGAGCTGCGACACGCTCCTAGGCGACGGTCCAGGTGTCGTGGCCGGTGATCAGGCTCTGCAGGGCAGCAGTCCGGTCTGCTGGCATGGTGACTTGAGCGCGGGCCTGGTCGTCGAAGACGGTGCGGTCGACATCGCGGAAGATTCCAATCGGTGCCTGGGAGAGCTGCTGACCCTCGGTGAGCTGTGCCAACTGGAAGGCCTGTGCTGGGTCCTCCGCCTCGGGGTCATGGATCACGATGCTTCCCGGCTCCGCTTCACTGGTCGGACGAATCTGGAGTAGTCCAGTGGTGTCGCGGACAACCGCCCGCTCCCCGCCAGCAAAGGTGACTGGTTCACCGGCCTGCAGCGGGATGACCGCAGCGGAATCGGGCTCCTTGAGCGCATCGAACGCGTTGTCATTGAAGATGGGGCAGTTCTGGTAGATCTCCACCAGGGAGGCCCCGCGGTGGTTGATCGCTGCGGTCAGGATTTCGGTGAGGTGGGCTCGGTCAGAGTCGATGGTCCGGGCCACGAAACCGGCACCCGCGCCGAGGGCCAGCGCGAGCGGATTGAACGGGGTATCCACCGAGCCCGCGGGGGTGGACTTGGTCACCTTGCCGACCTCGCTGGTAGGAGAGTACTGACCTTTGGTGAGCCCATAGATGCGATTGTTGAACAACATTATTGTTATATTCACATTGCGGCGCAGGGCGTGGATGAGGTGGTTCCCACCGATGCTGAGGGCGTCCCCATCGCCGGTGATCACCCAGGTGGCGAGATCTTCCCGGGTCAGAGCGACGCCGGTGGCAATGGCCGGTGCCCGGCCGTGGATCGAGTGCATCCCGTATGAGTCCACGTAGTACGGGAACCGGGAAGAGCAGCCGATCCCGGAGATGATCACGGTGTTCTCGCGCTGAATGCCCAGCTTCGGCATCAGATTCTGGAAGGCGGCCAAGACCGCATAGTCGCCACATCCGGGGCACCAGCGCACCTCCTGGTCGGCGACGAAGTCCTTGCGATTCAGCGGGGTGACCGCCAACGGCACACCGGCAAGTCCGGACATGTCAGACAACCTTTCCATCGACGACGTCGATGAGATACAGGGACAATTCTGCGGGGCTTATAGGCAATCCGCGGACCCGGGTATAGCTGCGGACATCGACCAGATAGCGAGCCCGCAAGATCATCGCGAGTTGGCCCAGGTTCATCTCTGGAACGATCACCCGGCGGTAGCGGCGCAGCACCTCGCCGGTATTGGCTGGCAGGGGATTGAGATGCCGTAGATGTGCGGTGGCAACGGCGCGGCCCTCCTTGCGAGCTCGGACGGCGGCGGCGATGATAGGACCCCACGTGGATCCCCAGCCCAGCGCGAGCACGTCGGCCTCACCCGATGGGTCATCCACGATCAGATCGGGAATATCCCGAGTGATGCCATCGATCTTGGCCTGGCGGAGCGCCACCATCTTCTCGTGGTTGACCGGATCATAGGAGACGTTGCCGGTGCCGTCCTCCTTCTCGATCCCGCCGAGCCGGTGCTCCAGCCCTGGAGTTCCCGGGATGGCCAACGGCCGAGCCAGTTTGTCGTCCCGGGCATAGGGCAGGAAGCCGCCCTCGGGCGCATTGGGCTCGGTGGCGAACCCAGGGTCAATGGTGGGCAAGGCTGCCAGATCCGGCACGTTCCAGGGCTCGGCGCCGTTGGCGATGTAGCCATCGGATAGCAGGATCACCGGCGTCCGGTATGCGAGGGCGATCCGGGTAGCCTCCAGGGCCGCATCGAAACAATCAGCCGGTGACTGGGCGGCGATCACCGGAAGCGGAGCCTCGCCATGGCGCCCGAACAGGGCCTGTAGCAAATCGGCCTGCTCGGTCTTGGTCGGCATCCCGGTGGCTGGACCGGCGCGTTGGATGTCGCAGATCACCAGTGGTTGTTCCAGCATTACCGCCAGCGAAATCGTCTCCATCTTGAGTGCCATTCCCGGGCCCGAGGTGGTGGTGACCCCCAGCGCACCGGCATAGGAGGCACCAAGGGCGGCCCCGACGGCCGCGATCTCATCTTCGGCCTGGAAGGTGGTGACCCCCTGGTCTTTGGCCCGGCTGAGCTCATGCAGCACATCCGAGGCGGGGGTGATCGGGTAGGCGCCCAGAAACAGCCGCAGCCCAGATCTCTCGGCGGCGGCCATCAGGCCCAGGGCGAGCGCCTTATTTCCGGTGATCTGCCGGTACTCCCCGGTGGTCGCGCCCGCTGCGGGGATCTCGTAGCGGACGGCGAAATCTTCGGTAGTCTCGCCGAAAGCATGCCCGGCGAGGAAAGCAGCCTTGTTGGAATCGCGAATCTCGGGTCGAGCACTGAACTTTCGGTCCAGGAAGGCCAGCGTCGATTCAGCCGGACGGGAGTAAAGCCAGGTCAGGAGCCCGAGTGCGTACATATTCTTCGCGCGGGAGGCATCCTTGCGTCCTAACCCGAACTCGGCCACCGCAGCCACCGTGGCCCCGGTCAGGTCGAGGGCATGCAGGTCGTAGTTGTCGAGTGTTCCATCGGTGAGCGGATCGGTGGCGTAGCCGACCTTGGCGAGGTTGCGCTTCGAGAAATCGTGGGTGTCGGCCACGATCAGTCCGCCGCGCTTGAGGTCGCCAAGATTGGCCTTGAGCGCCGCCGGATTCATTGCCACCAGTACGTCCGGTTTGTCGCCGGGGGTCTTGATGTCATCGGAGGCGAAGTGCAGCTGGAAACTGGAGACGCCGGCGATAGTTCCCTGGGGGGCTCGGATCTCGGCCGGAAAGTTGGGCAACGTGGCGAAGTCATTTCCGAGCACGGCGGAATCGGCGGTGAACCGATCGCCGGTGAGTTGCATCCCGTCGCCGGAATCTCCGGCGAAACGGATGACGACGCGGTCAAGCGACAGCACATTCTCGGGCACTGGTAGAACTTCCTTTACTGGCAGCATTCGATCACACCTTAGACGCCGACGCCGATCCGGGGGGCCACTCGGGCCGCAATCGCGGATACCAGCGCCGGATGCGGTCCCAGCGGGGCGGTGAGCCGCGGGGTCAGCCCACGGAGCCGTTCGCCGAACAAACCCGGCGCAATGGTATAGGGCACCATCAGCAGATCCCGATGCCCGTCGGTCCGAAGATCGTCGGCCACGGCTGCGACCTGCGGCTGGCCGCTAAAGATGAACCCCGGTCGGACGGGGACGTTCCACAGGTCGGCCAGCCGAACGGCTACGGCATCTATTTCGGCCTGAGCGGCAGCCATCCGTGATCCAATGGCGGCCAGCACCAGAGCGTCGCCCGGCCCGCCAGCCTCGGCGATTCGTCCACTCAGTGCGGCAAGGACGCCGCAGAGGGATTCACGGGCGCCGAGATGAGGGGTGACCGTTACTGGGTAGGGGGAGGCCGCAGCTGCGCTGGCCACGTCATGGGTCACATGGAACCCGGCGGCGAGGAAGCATGGCACGACTGTGCAGGGTCCCACGGTGGGCAGGAAATCGTGCAGGAGCTCCCGGTGCAGGTCGACCCAGGCGACGTGGACCTGAGCCCCGCCCAGCTCCTGGGAGACGGCCGCGGCGATGGCGTGCGCCGTGGGCTCCCCATCAGGGTGCCGGGTGCCATGGAAGGCCAGGACTATCGGATGCGTGACCGTGCTCAAATGGACCACTCGCCTTCGGCCGCCCGCTGCGCGACCAGCAGTTCCCGGCGGCTGCGGGATTCGCGCACGGCCAGGGTGGCGATGAGCGCCACCCACAGCGTCACAAAGGCGGCGAAACCGATGGTGATCCCTTCGCCGCTCACCCCACCGGCCTCCATGACCGTCTTGAGGTTAGTCATGATGATGAGACCGCCGACCGCAATCCCCATGGTGCGCGCCGGGATCCGGGACACCAGCCAGGCGGCGATGGGGGCCGCGATCAGCCCGCCCAGGAGCAGCGCCAATACCAGCTGCCATTCGATGCCCAGCAGGCCCAGATTGACCAGGAAGGCTACTGAGGCGGCCAGGGAGACCAGGAACTCCGACGTGTCCACCGAGCCGATCACCGTCCGCGGGGCGGTCTTCCCAGCGCTCAGCAGCGTGGTGGTGGAGATGGGTCCCCAGCCGCCCCCGCCGGTGGCATCGACGAAGCCGCCCACCAGCCCCAGCGGCACCAGGAACCGCTTCCGGTGCGGCGATGTGGTGGCTTCAGCGACCTGCGGGGGACGGAAGGCATAGCGCAGCAAGATGTACATGCCCAACCCGCCGAGAATCAGCGCCATCAGCGGAGCGGCGGCGTCGGTAGCCAGCCGGGAGAGCAGCGTGGCCCCAGCGAGCGCACCGAGCGCCCCCGGCACGCCGATCCGTCCCACCAGCCGCCAATCGACATTGCCCAGCCGCCAATGGGATACCCCCGAGGCCACATTGGTCCCGACTTCCGCCAGATGGACCGACGCGCTCGCCAGGGCTGGTGACATGCCGACGACCAGCAGGAATGAGCTCGACGTGGCGCCATAGCCCATGCCCAGCGCCCCATCCACCAGCTGCGCCGCCAGGCCAACCAACGCGATGGTGAGGAAACGGCGCATCAGATCGACCAGGTGAGGGACTCATCGGGCTGAATGGCTGCTTGCTCCGAGAATGAGGCTTCGCCGCGCACCATGCCCGCCGCCAGCGTCCCGGCAGTCTGGGGGTCGATCAGCAGGAAGGAGCCGCTGCGTCGGGACTGGGTGTAATCGTCGACGGCCACCGGTGCGGCGAGCCGGAGCCGTACCCGCCCGATGTCGTTGAGTTCCAGCGACTCGGTCGCCTCCGGTGCCAGGGAGTCCAGATCAAGTCGTCCATGGATCTCGCGGACGATGCCCTGGACGGTGGCGGTCCCATGCTTGACCAGCACCTTGGTGCCCACCCGCAACGGCCGCTCGGCCAGCCAGGCAATCATGCCATCCAGATCTTGGGTGGGCTCGGGTGCCTCGGTGGCAGCCGCAATGATGTCGCCCCGGTTGACGTCGGTCTCATCGGACAACCGCAGCGTGACCGACATGGGCGCGTAGGCTTCGGCGAGCTCGCCGTCGGCAGTGTCGATCCCGGCTATGGTGGTCCGTCGCCCGGCCGGGAGCACTACCACCTCGTCGCCGGGCCGGACCACACCGGTCGCGATTTGCCCGGCGTAGCCCCGGTAGTCGCGCCATGCGGGCACCGCATCTTGGGGTCGGATGGCCAGCTGGACCGGGAATCGGAAGGGCAGCTGGGTGTGTTCGGCCGAGGTCGGTGCTGATTCCAGCAGGTCGAGTAGCGCCGGCCCGGTGTACCACGGGGTCCGTTCAGATCGCTCCACTATATTGTCGCCCGCCAGCGCCGAGGTGGGCACGGTGATCACCCGGGGCACCCCGAGCTCATCCGCCACCCGGGAGATATCGGCCACCACCTGGTCGTAGGCAGCTTCGGCGTAGTCAACCAAGTCGATCTTGTTCACCGCGACGATGATTGTCGGAACCCGCAGGAGTTGGCCCACGGCGAGGTGGCGCCGGGTTTGCTCGAGCACGCCTTTGCGGGCATCCACGAGCAGCACCAGCACGTCGGCGGTCGAGGAACCGGTGACGGTGTTGCGGGTGTACTGCACGTGGCCGGGGCAATCGGCCAGGATGAAGGTGCGCTCGGCGGTGGCGAAATAGCGGTAGGCCACATCGATGGTGATTCCCTGTTCGCGCTCGGCGCGCAGGCCATCGGTCAGCAGGGCCAGGTCAACATGCCCGAGGCCCTTGGCTTGACTGACCCTTTCGACGGCGTCGAGCTGGTCGGCCAGCACCGCTTTCGAGTCGTAGAGCAGGCGGCCCACCAGGGTGGATTTGCCGTCGTCGACGGATCCGGCGGTCGCGAGGCGCAGCAATGTGCCCGGCATCAGAAGTACCCCTCTTTCTTGCGGTCCTCCATGGCAGCTTCGGTGATCCGATCGTCGGCGCGGGTGGCGCCGCGCTCGGTGATCCTGGTGACGGCCACTTCGGCGATGACATCGGTAACGGTGGCGGCGGTGGACTCCACGGCTCCGGTGCAACTCATGTCGCCCACGGTGCGGTAGCGCACCCGGCGGGTCTCGACGGTTTCCCCGTCCCGGGGCTGGCTAACGTCGCCGACGGCGAGCAGCATGCCGTCGCGGATAAAAACGTCCCGCTCGTGGGCGTAGTACAGGCTGGGTAGTTCAATCTGCTCGGCCGCTATATAGCGCCAGACGTCGAGTTCGGTCCAGTTGCTCAGCGGAAAGACCCGGACGTGCTCACCTGGGCGATGACGCGGGTTGTACAGCGTCCACAGCTCGGGGCGCTGATTGCGCGGATCCCACTGGCCGAATTCATCGCGCAGGCTCACCACCCGTTCCTTGGCGCGGGCCTTCTCCTCGTCGCGGCGCCCGCCGCCGAACACCGCGTCGAACCTGTTCTCAGCGATCGCGTCTAGCAGCGGCTGGGTCTGCAGCGGGTTGCGGGTGCCATCGGCTCGTTCCAACAGGCGGCCGTCGTCGATGTAGTCCTGCACGCTGGCGACCACCAGACGCAGTCCGAGGCGGGCGACGGTCGCATCCCGATAGCTGATCACTTCGTCGAAGTTATGCCCGGTGTCGACGTGCATCACCGGAAATGGAATAGGCGCGGGCCAGAACGCCTTCGCTGCCAGATGCAGCATGACGACGGAGTCCTTGCCGCCGCTGAACAGCAGCACCGGGCGCTCGAGCTCTGCGACTGCCTCCCGGATGATGTGGATGGCTTCGGATTCGAGTTCGGCCAGGTGGCTCAGGGTGCGCGGCCGGGCCGCCGCTGGCGGTGCTGCAGTGAGGGTCTCGGTCATGTCAGGCCTCCTCGGGATGGGTGCTGGTGACGTGCAATCCGCATTCGGTCTTGGCCAGTCCGGCCCACCGGCCTGCGCGGGGATCTTCGCCGTCGGCGACCGGGCGGGTGCAGGGTGCACAGCCGATCGAGGGATAGCCCTCGGTGAGCAACAGGTTCACCGGGACCCCGTGGGCGCTGGCATAGTCGAGCAGTTCGTCGAAACTCCAGGCAGCGATCGGGTTGATCTTGACCATCTGGTGCGCGGAATCCCACTCGACCACGGGGGTGTCGGTCCGCAGGGGCGAGTCTTCGCGGCGGAGCCCGGTGACCCAGGCCTCGTAGCTGGCCAGTTCGCGATTGATGGGTTCAACCTTGCGCAGCGCGCAGCAGCGGGCTGGATCCCGGTCGTGTAGCTGGCTGCCGTAGTCGGCATCCTGCTCGGCTACGGTTTGGATCGGCCAGACGTCAACCAGGGTGATGTCGGCGCTGCTGGCCAGTGCGTCGCGGGTGCCGATGGTCTCGGGGAAGTGGTACCCGGTCTGGAGGAAGAGCACGTCCACGCCGGGAGCCTGCTGGGCTGCCAGATGCGGCACCACGGTGTCACCGGCCATGGAGCAGGCAACGGCGAGGGCATCTCCGAAGGTCTCGGCAGCCCAGGCGAGCACAGTGTGAGCATCTGCCGTGGCCAACCGGCTCCCGGCCTCGGTAGCGAGCTGCTCCAACTCGGCGGCGGAGCGGATTCGGCCCGGGCCGTGGGCCGGTGGGACCGCGGGGGTGGACGGTGTGCTGGTTGACGTCATCGCAGGGCCTCCTCGTCGGCGCGCTGGGCCCAACTGGCGAAGCTCTCGCCGGCTGTGCGGTCGGCTGCGAACCGGCGTACCACCCGTTCCACATAGTCGGGCATCTCTTCGGCGGTGATCTTGAGCCCGCGAAGGGTGCGGCCCAGCCCGGCGGTGTCGCGGTCCGCGGAAGCGAGCCCACCGCCGAGGTGGACCTGGAAGGCGAACTCGCTGGTGCCGTCGCGCCCCTTGGCGATTTGCCCCTTCAGCCCGATATCGGCGACCTGAATCCGGGCGCAGGAGTTGGGGCAACCATTCAGATTGAGGCTTATCGGGACGTCGAGGCCGAGATCAGCCAGCTTGGTGTCGAGCACCTCAATGGCGTGGGTGGCGGTGTCCTTGGTGTCGACGAAGGCGAGCTTGCAGTACTCGATGCCGGTGCAGGCCATGGTGTTGCGGCGAAACGGCCCGGGGGCGGCAGTGAGACCTAGCGCCGTGGCCCGCTCCAACAGGGCATCGACCCGGGTGGGGTCGACATCAAGGATCAGTAGTTTCTGATGGGCGGTGAGCCGGATTCGTGCGGACCCGGCGGCCTCGACGGCATCCGCGAGCCCGGACAGAATGTCACCGGAGGCGCGGCCGACGATGGGGGCGAGCCCGACGTAGCGGCGACCGTCGCGCTGGGTGTGCACTCCGACGTGATCCGGAGCGCCGCCAGCTGCTACCGCTGCCGGACCGTCGGGTAGGGCCCGCCCGAGGTACTCGTCTTGGAGTACCTGACGGAACTTTTCCGGTCCCCATTCGGCGAGGAGGAACTTTAGCCGGGCTTTGTTCCGCAACCGTCGGTAGCCATAGTCCCGGAAGATCCGGACCACGCCGTACCAGACCTCGGCCGCTTCGGCCTCGGCGACGAAGACGCCCAGGCGTTCGGCCAGCCGGGCCGCGGTGGACAGACCACCGCCGACCCATAGGTCATAGCCGGGGCCGAGCTCGGGATGAACGACGCCCACCAGGGAGATGTCATTGATCTCGTGGACCACATCCAGGCTGGGGTGGCCGGTAACCGCTGACTTGAACTTGCGCGGCAGATTCGCCAATTCCGGGTCACCGATGTAGGTGTCGACGATCTGGCGGATCACTGGTGTCGGATCGATTATCTCATCGGCGGCGATCCCGGCAACGGGGGAACCGAGCACGACCCGAGGGCAATCGCCACAGGCCTCGGTGGTCTGCAAGCCGACAGCCTCGAGCCGCTGCCAGATCTCCGGGACATCCTCGATCCGGATCCAGTGAAACTGGATGTTCTGTCTGTCGGAGATGTCGGCGGTGCCGCGGGCGAACTCGGTGGAAATCTGCGCGATGGCGCGTAGCTGCTCGAGGCTGAGAGCGCCGCCGTCGATCCGGACCCGCATCATGAAGTACTCGTCGCTCAGTTCGTCGGCGCTCAAATTGCCGGTGCGGCCGCCGTCAATGCCTTGGCGGCGTTGGGTATACAACCCCCACCAGCGCATCCGGCCGTGCAGATCATCGGCGGGGATGGACGCGAACCCCTCCCGGGAGTAGATCTTCTCGATCCGTTCGCGGACATTGAGGCTGTTGTCGGCGGCCTTGAACTCTTCGTTGGCATTGAGGGGCGTAGTGCCGTCGACGAGCCATTGGCCGTTGCTCCGGCCTTCGCGTGGTGGCCGGACGCGTGCGCCTGGCAGTTGAGTGTCGTGGGTCATGGTTCCTCGGCTGTGGGCGAGGGCCGCGCAGCCTGAGAACGTCGAAGGACGGATCCGGGCCTACGGGGCCCGGGACGTGAAAAGAGTGGTCGGGCGCCTCAGCAGGCCCGACACATGGAGGAACCGACGCGCAGTAGATCCACGTGGGCGCGTCCCACGAGGTCGACAGTCGTTCCCTTCAGCACGGAGTGAACTGTAGCTCACCTGGTCACGAGGTGGCATCGTGACCGGCCCGCGGACGGGCGAGCTCCTCCACCATCCCGGGGGAGGTGGCTGCGGTTTCTGGAATAGCCTCATCCCACACCAAGGCATCGAAGGGGCACTCTTCCAGGCAGATGTCGCAATACATGCACAGCGACCAATCCAAGGTAAAGGAGTCGAGCACTTGCTGGGTCCGCTGTCGGGGTCCTGGAGGAGAATCGGGCACCGGCTCGGTGTGGCTGTCGATGGTGATGCACCAGGTGGGGCATTCGCGGGCGCAGATCATGCAGGAGGTGCAATTCTCCTCAATCAGCCGGATCCGACCATTCCTCATCGTCGCCGCCGCACCCGACCACCGGCGACAGAGGCGGCAATCTCTTCCGGGGTGGCCGGCTCGCCGATTCGGTCCCCCCACACCTCGGGGTCCGGAACACCGGGTGGCACCATCCGGCGGCGTGCTCCGGGTGCGCTGCCAGCGGGGTCCTTGGTCCCGGGCCAGTCGCGAACTACGCGGGCGGCGAGCACGGCATCCTTGCGTAGCGGGTGGCCCACAGTGTTGGGCCGCAGGAGCAGTGGCCGGTTGTCTCCCTCGAGGAAGGTCACCCCGAAAAAGTCGCGCACCTCCCGCTCATGCCATGCTGCGCCCGCCCAGACCGACCGTAGGGATTCCAGCACCGGCTGATCCCGGTCGATCTGGGTTTCAAGCAGGATGCCATCGGCGTCCGCGCTGATCGCCACCCGGAGCAGAATCCGGATCACCGACGCACGACCGAGTTCATCGACGGCACCGAGCCAGTCGAACCACGTGCCTCCGGCATCGTGGGCTTGTCGTGCGGATGCTAACCAGTGATCGGGAGGAACCTGACGGCGATCATCGGGCATGAGCTACCTCCTGTAGTGCGGAGAGGAGCGCGGTCGGGGTGGGCGGACACCCCGGAACATAAAGATCTACCCGAGCCAGCTGATCGATCCCCTTCGTCACCACGGGGGAGTCCCAGTACGGACCTCCTGCCGATGCGCAAGCGCCGAAGGCGATCACCGTTGCTTCCGGGTGGGCGGCGATAGCCTCGCTGACCAACGGGGCGACGGCGTCGGTAACCGTGCCAGCGATAACCAGGGTCACCGGGGCTCCCGGTGGAGGAGCGGTGAGGAGCGGATACCGAGCCAGAGCGGCCTCCGCTTCGACGACACAGCAAGCGAGTGCCAGCATGCCGACGACGCCGTGACCGTCGCTCTCCACGTCGTAGTACCGCACCTGTTCAGCGTGCCACATCCGGCTTCCGGTGACCCCGGGAATTCGAGCGGTATCTGGGTGCTTTCTTGAAATCGGCTGACACCAGAGCTTCAATCTGCTTGGCTAGCGGGGGTTGTCGGCCTTCCCCGACGCGCCAGGGACGGCGCGTGGCTGACGTTCGAGGATTGCGTCGGCGAAGGGGATGCTGTGGTGCGAATAGGTGCTGTGCTGGGCTCGTTGGTCGTGGGGTTGGCGATGGTGGCTTCAGGGGGCACGGCCCTCGCGTCCCCACCCGATCCGTCTCTGGTGGTCAAGGGGATGCCACGGGTTGGTTCGGGGGTATACAGGGTTGCTGGTGCTGATCGAGTTGAGACTGCGATCAAGGCGGCACAGTCCCGGGATGACTGGGGCAAACGCGATGTGACCCTGACCTGGGACTGCCGCGGCAAGCTCTGGGCTCATGGACGACCCGTGGAAAACACCCATCGCTGGGGCCGCGGTCATGACCAGGACGTGCAGGTGGGCGCCTCCGGGAACAGCGTGCAGTGCACGACAGTGACCGCCCGCTACGCCAGCGCGCTGGACATCGTGGTGGCCCGATCCGATGACTACGCCGATGCGCTGGCGGCAACGCCGCTGGCAGACATCGTGAATGCGCCGGTGCTTATCAACCCGTCTGCAGCACTCGATCCGCGCAATGCCTCCGAGATCACGCGGCTGGCTGCGGGCTACGACCGGGTGCAGGTCCATCTGCTGGGCGGGACCAGCGCGCTCTCGGCGTCGGTACAGTCGGCCATTGCCGGTCTGCGTGGGGTGGATGTGGTCACCCGGCATGCGGGTCAGGACAGGTACGGCACTGCGGTCGCCCTGGCGTGGACCGCCGTGTACTGGTACGGCTTGGAGTACGGCACCGATGGGGTGCCGGTTCACATCTACCTGACCACGGGTACCAACTTTCCGGACGCGCTGGCCGCCGGCACAGCAGCGGCGGGGAATACGGGTGTGGTCTTGCTGACGGCTGACGCCACGCTGGGAGGAGCCACCGCGCGGGCTGTCGAAGAACTGACCCGGTGGGTCCATGTCCGGCGGTGGCAGCATGGTGCTCCGAAGATCCTCGCCGTGGGTGGTCCGGCGGTGGCTGCGGCCCGGTCGGGTGGGCTCTCGGCCACCTCGCTGATGGGTGCAGATCGCTACCAGACGGCGGTCAAGGTGGCTGCCCAGTCTGGCGTTGATCCGCAGAGCTTTGCCGTCGTGCCCGGGGCGAACTTCCCGGATGCGGTGGTGGCCTCTGCCTATATTGCGAATGCGGACGGGGTGCTCTTGCTGAGCAAGCCGGACCAGCTCACGCCGAGTACTGCCAATTTCTTGCGGACCAACCTGGACGCCGGTGATCAGGTGATTGCCTTTGGTGGGCCGCAGGTGCTCAGTCAGGGTGTGGTGACCGGGATGGCCGGGATGCTCCCCTGAGCCTGGGTGCCGGGATGGGCGCAGTCCGGGTGATCCGGCTGGTGCCCGATCCAGGCGGCTGTGCTGGCGGGACACGTACCCATCGGGGACACTCTGCCGACCAAGGAAGCCCTGCTGGCTAGGGCGTCCTGCTGACTAGGGGCACTGTGGCGCCAATGGATCGGATCTGGCGGTAGGCTCAGGTTGTGTCAGCCCAGCCGCCCTCAATGTCCCCTGGCGGCCACGCTCGTCACGGTGCGCCGGGAGCGTCGGCGCGTCGGGCGGGGATGCGGCTGGCTGAGGTGAGGGACGACCTCGTGGCCGCGATTCGGGAGCCAGCGGTGCGCCGCGGACTGATGGCCACCGTGCTGTTGGTGCTGGGCTCCATGACCCCCGCCTACCTGCCGCAAGCGAGCCCGTTTTGGCCCACCATGCGGGCGCTCGGCTTGGAAGGTCCCCTGGCCCAGGTCGTGGGAACTGCGCTGATAGTCACTGCGGTGGCGCTGCTTATGAGCGCCTGGTTGAAGCTGCGCCATATTGTGTCGGTGCGGGTCAAGCACTGGGCTGTTCTGATCTGGTGGTCCCTCCCTATCCTGCCCGCGCCCCCCATCTTCAGTCACGATGCCTACTCCTACGCGGCGCATGGTTGGCTCATGGAGAACGGGTTGAACCCATACGACACCGGCCCAGGCGCGCTCCCGGGCGGCTTCGCCGATCAGGTCGCCTGGGTGTGGCGGTTCACGCCGAGCCCGTACGGTCCGCTCTCGCTGGAGATGTCGCACTGGCTGGTGCTGCTGGCCGGGATGGATCCCTACCTGTCGGCGGTCCTGATGCGCATCCCGGCGCTGCTGGGCGTCAGTCTGATAGTTATCCTCTTGCCACGCTTGGCTGAACTCACCGGGTTCCCGACCCGCCATGCCGCCTGGTTCTCCACCATTAATCCGCTGCTGGTGATCGATTTCGTCGGGGGTGCCCACAACGATGCCCTCATGGTGGGATTGGTGGTCCTCGGGCTCTACCTCGGCTACCGCAGACACCTGATCGTGGGTGCGCTGGCGCTGGGTGTGGGGATGGCTATCAAGCAGCCAGCGCTGCTCGCTGCCTACCCGTTGGCGATTGTCGGTAGCGGTTGGGCGTCGTGGCGGCTGCGAGATGTGATCGCCTTTCTGCCCCGGGTGGTGGCTACGTTCGCCATCACCATCGGGGTCTTCGTGGCCATCACGCTGGGCACCGGGCTGGGGTTCGGCTGGGTCAATGCGATGGGCGTTCCCGGTCAGGTCGTCTCGTTGGCGCCGTTTTCGTTGCTGGGTCGTGGGTTGCAATTCCTGATCGATCCTGGGGGCGTCGATATTATCGGGGCCTGCCAGACTGTCGGCACCGGATTGGCTGCGGCCACCCTGGTCGTCTTGACGCTGGCTTGGTCGCGGACCGAGCCGCTGCGGTTCCTCGCGTGGGGATACCTGGCGGTGGCCATCCTGGGGCCGACGATGCAGACCTGGTACCTGCTGTGGGGAGCGCTGCTCCTCCCGGTGACGGCCTCCTATCGCCGATGGTGGCTGGTGGCGGCCGTCGTGACTGGCGTCATCCTGGTGTATGGGGCGGTTAATCTGGCTTGGCGCAATGGCGGGGTCGCGCTGGCGCTGGTCGGGCTGGTGAGCTTGGTGGCTTGGTTCTCAGTGCGAAGGCGGCGGCGTACGGTAGCGCCATGAGCGAACCTGAACTTCTGGTCGAGCAGCGCAATGGAGTGGGTTATCTACGGCTCAACCGGCCGCGGGCCATCAATGCGCTCACCCCGGGCATGTGTGCCGGGATCGAGGCGGCACTCACGGCGTGGCGCACGGATCCGACGGTCAGGCAGGTGGAGATGAGTGGGGCTGGTGACCGTGGTTTGTGTGCCGGTGCGGATGTGCGAGCGTTGCGCCAGCACATTCTTGATGGCGGGGACCCGGTGACCCCGTTGGCGGCAGAGTATGCGATGAATGCCAGCATTGTCGGGTTAGGCAAGCCCTACGTAGCGCATATGCGAGGGATTGTCATGGGAGGGGGGCTGGGGGTATCTGCC
Source organism: Propioniciclava sp. (assembly GCA_047973325.1). Taxonomy (GTDB): domain Bacteria; phylum Actinomycetota; class Actinomycetes; order Propionibacteriales; family Propionibacteriaceae; genus Propioniciclava. The sequence goes on from JBKEBU010000086.1 coordinate 32,725, forward strand.
CACGGCAGCCGTCGCCTGGTCTACGCCGATTCGGTGCTGGCGATGCCGGAAACCACGATCGGCTTCGTTCCCGATGTCGGCATGATGTACCTGCTCGCGCGGGCCCCGGGTGAGTTGGGTACGCATCTGGCCCTGACCGGCGCGCCCATCAATGCGCGGGATGCGCTTCTGGTCGGGTGGGCCGATGAGATCCGCGGGCGCGCGCCCGATAGTGAACTGCTGGCGGACCGGGAGTGGATCGACACCTGCTATGCCGGCCAGGACCCGGTGGTGATAGTCCATCGCCTGGAATCACACGACGACCCCCGGGCGCGGGCGGCGGGAGCAGTGTTGCGTCAACGGAGTCCGTTTGCGGTCGCCGTAGCGCTGGCTGCGGTACGGCAGGCTGGCGAGCTTCCAGACGTGGGCGCGGTTCTCGATCAGGATCGACGAGTGGCTCAGCGGCTGCTCCCACGGGAGGATTTCGCTGAAGGCGTCCGGGCACTGCTGGTGGACAAGGACCGCAATCCGCGCTGGAGCCCGGCCCAGCTCGAGGACGTCGATCCTGCCCAGGTGCGCGCCTGTCTCAGGTGAGGGATCAACCGAGGCTATAGTCCACGACCACGGGAGCGTGGTCGCTCATCCTGGCTTCATAGCTGGGATCGCGGTCCGTGCCTGCGGTGATCACCTTGGCCGACAGCCCGGGAGTGGCCAGCTGGTAGTCGATCCGCCAGCCCGTGTCATGGGTCCAGGCTTGGCCCCGCCAGGTCCACCAGCTGTACGGGCCTTCGGTATCTGGATGGAGGCGTCGAACCACGTCATGGAGTCGCCGTGGTCCGAGGATAGAACCGAACCATTCCCGCTCCTCCGGTAGAAAGCCGGGGGCATTGCGCTGGTTGCGCCAGGTCTTCACGTCGGCCGGTTCATGGGCGATGTTGAAGTCACCGACCACCAGAAACTCGCGATTCTTTGCTGTGGCGTCGAGCCGGGCCTGGGTGAGGTAGCGCCGGAATGAGGCTAGGAACCGCATCTTCCGGCGATAGTGGGCCGGGTCGGCGTCCCGGCCGGTGTTGGCTGCCCCTTTGGGCACATAGACCGACCCGATGGTGAGTGCCAGGCCCGGCAGATCCAGATCGGCCTCCACGTAGCGCCCCTGAGGGTCGGATGGGTGGCCGAATCCCTCGCGCACCGTCGTCGGTGCCACCCGGCTCAGCACGGCCACCCCATTGCGCCCGGCTTGCTCGCCGGAGTGGAAGGCGAGGTGGTAGCCCGCGACACTCTCTGGGGGTACCTGATCTGGCGCACATCGCATCTCCTGGATGCCCACGATGTCGGGCGTGCGGGCATCCAGCCATCTCCGGAAGCCGCGCCGGGTAGCGGCACGGATGCCATTGACATTGACCGAGGCGATCCTGAGCACCTGCCGCACTCTACTGGCCCCGGGGATCTGCGGTCGTCTGACTGCTCACCGAGGGATCACCCATGCTGTCTAGAGTCACTGCTCGGTGAATGTGCTCCTCATCGGTAGTTCGTGAACTGCACCGCGAAGTCGTAGTCCTGCTCCTTGACCAGCCGTTGGACGGCTTGGAGCGAATCGCGGCTCTTGGAACTGACCCGGAGCTCATCCCCATGAATCTGAGTCTTGACCCCCTTGGGCCCATCATCACGGATGAGCTTGGCGATCTTCTTGGCGTTCTCGGTGGAGATGCCCTCTTTGAGAGAAGCGGTTATCTTCCAGAGTTTGCCTGAGAGTCGCGGCTCGCCGGCGTCAAGCACCTTGAGGCTGATCTGGCGCTTGACCAGCTTGCCCTGCAGGACATCCAGGATGGCCTTCACCCGCTCTTCGCCGGAGGCTTCCATCTCGATGAAGTCACCCGACCAGCCAACGGCGGCGTCGGTGTTCTTGAAGTCGAATCGCTGCCGGACCTCCTTGGCGGCCATGTTGACGGCGTTGTCCACCTCCTGTCGATCAAACGTGCTGACGATGTCGAATGAGTTCTCTGATGCCATGCTGCTCCTCCGATTTGGGGTAACCCCCCGATCAGTTGCTAATGTTAGGCCCCGCTGAGCGATCAGCACGGCAGGTTGCCCGAGCGGCCAAAGGGAGCGGTCTGTAAAACCGTCGGCTATGCCTACGTTGGTTCAAATCCAACACCTGCCACGAGCGGTCTTTGGCCGCCAGAACTCAGGTGCTTGTCTTGAGTTCAGGCGGCGACGGAATCGGGTTCCGGCTGTTGCCATCCCGGTGGTGAGGGGATCGGCACGGCCAGTCCAATCATGAACGAGATCACCGGTTCACCGACCTGCAGCCAGGAACCCCAGGGGCCTCATGGTGGGTGGTGTCTCCGGGCATCGGAATAGTCCGGACCCGCGACGCCGATGCGGGGGGATGGCCCGGGTTTCCTGACGGCTTTCGGCTCTGCTGCCCGAGGATTTGGGTTGCGGCCAGGTGTGGTGTAGCTTTATCTGCGGTCCGGCCCCTATAGCTCAGTCGGCAGAGCGTCTCCATGGTAAGGAGAAGGTCTGCGGTTCGATTCCGCATGGGGGCTCTGTGTTCGCCCGGTAGCCCGTCCAGGACTGGTGATCAGGCGGGGCAGGCTCGGTGGGGAGACTCGTCGAGTGTCGGCGGGGTAGCTCAGACGGTAGAGCAAGCGGCTCATAATCGCTGTGTCACGGGTTCAAGTCCCGTTCCCGCTACTATCGTCAATTGCGCTAATCCACGAGACCAGGAAGTGAGGGGGTTGAGATGGCCAAGAAGGGCGGCGACATCCGGCCCAAGATCACGCTCGCATGCACAGAGTGCAAGGAGCGGAACTACATCACCAAGAAGAACCGGCGCAATGATCCGGATCGTCTGGAGCTGAAGAAGTTCTGCCCCAGATGCAAGACGCACACGGCGCACCGCGAAACGCGCTGAGCTGTCAGTTTCCCATCGGGTCGTCCCTGCGGGGGCGGCCCGTTGTGGTTGGGGATGCGCTGATCAATCATGCCCTGGCTGTGGCGTACCGGATCGGGCGACCCGCTTCCCCCACATCTGGCGATGGACGTCCAGTACGCCTACCAGATGTGGGGTTGCGGTTCATCCCGCCCGGCACGTCCTCGCGCAGGACAGCATTAATCAGCGCATCCCTAGACAATGTCCCGGCTGCGGCGCACTAGTAGCCTGTCGCCGCTGATCTTTTGTATTCGCGACCCCAGGTGAGCCCTGGGCTGCGCCGTGGACCCTCATCGAGACCCCGGCATTGATTCCGGATCCCCGTCTTGCCCAGAACTCACCTGACGCCGCTCGGTACCACACATCTCAACTGCGACAAGCTACTAGATCGGGTGATTTGCTACCCCCAGATCTCGTGACGGACGTGACGTACACCCACGACCAGTGGTGGTGCAGTCACGTGGCCCAGCACGTCCGTCGCCCAGAACAGCATCAATAGGCGCGTGCTTCGCGTCGAACCAGTCGGGTGTAGGCCCCGGCCAATGATCGGCCGATGTCGTCCCAGGCATACCGGAACGCGTGCACCCGTCCGATGGCCCCGAGCCGCTGCCGGAGTTCTTCGTGGGCGAGCAACCGGTTCAGGGCTGCTCCCCATTCGACTGAATCACGGTCATGCATGAGGAAACCGGTCTCCTCGTGCACCACCACCTCGCGGAGCCCGCCAGCGCTGGCGGCCACAACGGGGATACCGGAGGCGGAACCCTCCAAGGCGACCAGGCCGAAAGTCTCCGAATGGGACGGAACCAGCAGGGCCAGGCTATGCCGCATCAGCGCGGCGAGGTCGGTTCGGGATTGGGCGCCGACGAAGTGCACGTGGTTGCGCATCCCGAGAGCGTCGATGAGCGATTCCACCTCACCGCGATAGTCGGAGAAATCTTCGGAGACATCTCCGGCGATCATCAAGTCAGGTCGGGCGGCTGCCGGGATCTCCGCCATGGCCCGAATGGCCAGATCGGCTCCCTTCAACGGCTGCAGCCGGGCTGCCATGAGCATGTACCCCACTGTAGAGCCACACCAGGGACAGGCGGGTCGGCTCTCGGTGGGCTCGGCGGGCCGGAACCTATCGAGGTTGACACCGGGCGGGATCACCCGGACTTGCGCCGGGCTGGCCCCACATCGTTCGACGACAGTCCCCGCCTCGGCGGTGCTCACCGCGATTATGAGATCGGACTCTTGGGCGCACTGGGCTTCGCCGGCTACCCGGCCGGGTGACTCAGGTGGTTCGCCGTGCGAGAGCGGGGATCCGGGAAGCGCCGCCACGGAGTGAAAACTCTGCACGTGGGGGATCTGCCAGCTCTTGGCTAGGGGCAGTGCGGCGACCCCGCTCATCCAATGATGGGACTGGATGAGATCGTAGGGGCCGAGGGTGGCTAGCTGGGCCGAAAACTCGGCAATGTGAGCATCGATAGCGCTCTTCGGCAACGGCCGCCTCGGTCCGGCATCCAGGTGGCGAAGCCGCACCCCGGGAGCCAAGTCGACGAGATCGGGTTGAACCGGATCTGAACGTCGGGTGACCAGATCCACCGAGTGGCCCAACCGAGCCAACGCCTGGGCCTGATTCAGCTCCACCACGTTCATGCCGCCGGCGTCCCCCGACCCTGGCGCATCGGAGGGGGAAGTATGCATCGAGACGAAGAGCAGACGAAGTCCCACGGCGGTGACCCTACCCCCGTTGGCTTTCGGGGCCGGATACGCTGCCGGTATGCGGATCAGCGAAGCGCACGTGGGGCGGACCTATCCGCCGACTGAGCCTTATCTCATCAGCCGGGAGAAGATTGCAGAGTTTGCGGGGGCCCTCGGCGATAAGAATGCGGCCTATGTCGGCAGTGCCGCGATGGCGCCACCGACCTTCGCAGCGGTGCTCTCCATGCGGGCGTGGGAATCGCTGTTCGCCGACCCAGAGTTGGATGTGGCTCTCTCCCGAACCATCCACGGGGATCAGAAGTTCCGGTGGGACCGGCCGTTGTCTGTCGGCGACCAGGTGACAAGTGTGCTGACGATTGCCGGGGTGCGTCCACGCGGTGCCGCAGCGATCATCTCCGTGGAGGTCGAACTTCGCGTCGGAACCGAACGCGTCGGTTCCGCTTCCTCGACGCTGTTTCACACCTGGCCCGAGGAGGAGGTCGCATGACTCCCGTGGAGGTAGCTGTCGGTCTCGAACTGCCGTCGCTACAGATCCGATTCACCCGGGGCGACCTGGTGCGCTATGCGGGAGCTTCGGGGGACTTCAACCCGATTCACTGGTCGGATCGGGCTGCCCGGGAACTGGGGTTGTCGTCGGTGATCGCACACGGCATGTTGACCATGGGTGCTGCGCTGCGGGTGGTCACCGATTGGCTCGATGATCCGGGTCGGGTGCTCTCTTATGCGGTCCGGTTTACCAAGCCGGTAGTGGTCCCGGATGCCGACACCGGGGCGCTAGTGACTGTGGGAGCTACCGTGACCGCCGTTCACGACCAGGTGGCGACCCTCACCCTTGACGTGCGCTGCGGCGACACCAAGGTTCTGGGTGCTGCCACGGTGGAGGTGCGCGTTGGCTGAGCTGCTTGCCGACCACACCACCCTGCGCGTGGGTGGGGCGGCTGGCCGTTGGCTCGTGGCCGAGTCGTCTGATGAACTGGTGGCAGCGGTGGCGGCAGCCGATGCGGCGGGAGAGCCGGTTCTGGTCTTGTCCGGAGGCTCGAATGTCGTTGTTGCGGATGCCGGTTTCCCTGGTCTGGTGGTTCAGGTGGGTACCCGTGGATTCCGGACGCGGGAAGAGTTTTGCGAGACGGATCTGGCGGCTTGCGGCGGAGTGCTGGTCGAGGTACAGGCCGGAGAGCCGTGGGACCCGCTGGTGGCCTGGGCGGTCGACCACGAGTTGACCGGAATCGAGGCGCTCTCCGGCATTCCCGGTTCGGTGGGCTCCACTCCCATCCAGAATGTCGGCGCCTACGGCCAGGAGATCAGCCAGACGCTCTGGAATGTGCGGACCTGGGATCGTCATGAGCGCCGCGACCGCACGTTCCCCAATGTGGACTGCGGTTTCGGATACCGGTCATCGCGGTTCAAGGCCGATCCGGGCCGGTACCTCGTGGTCTCGGTGGTGCTGCAGCTTCGTCAAGGAGACCATTCCGAACCGATCCGCTATCAGCAGTTGGCAGATCGGCTGGGGGTCGGGCTCGGGGAACGGGCCCCCTTGGCGCAGGTGCGGGAGGCTGTCGTGGAGCTTCGACGGAGCAAGGGGATGGTGCTGGATGACGATGATCATGACACCTGGAGCGCGGGCTCCTTCTTCACCAACCCGGTGATCGACGCAGCGGTGTCTGAGACCCTCCCGGCGGGTACGCCACGCTTCCAGCAGCCGGATGGCCGGATCAAGACGTCGGCGGCGTGGCTGATAGAGCAGGCTGGTTTCGCCCGCGGGTATGGGCGCGGGCCAGCAACCCTGTCCACCAAGCACACGCTGGCCCTCACCAATCGGGGAGCCGCGACGGCTGCCGATGTGGTCGCCTTGGCGAGTGAGATCAGGGGGTGCGTCCGGCAGCGTTTCGGTGTTGAGCTGGAGCCGGAGCCGGTTCTTATAGGTGTTGACCTGTCGTGACCGATCCGGTTCGACTCGCGTCCCCAAAGCACGTACACTCTGATGCTTGGTGGCTAACCACCCCGCACGAGCTTGCCCTCGTCGCGGGTGGACGGCTTCCGAAGGGCAATAGCTCAATTGGCAGAGCAGCGGTCTCCAAAACCGCAGGTTGGGGGTTCAAGTCCCTCTTGCCCTGCTGGGTCAGCGACCCTGCAACATGTATCGGTGACGTCAGACAAAGGACGGGAACAAGTGGCTTCGGAGAATGATCCTTCGGAAGAGTCCTTGGCCTCCCCTGATGGGCCGACCGGCGAGGGGGACCTGCCCGAAGAGCTGTCGGCGGATGCTGTCGACTCCACCGGGGATCAGGCGGCGGAACTGACTGGGGAGTCGGGAGCTGAACAGGCTGACGGCTTAGAAGATGACAAAGTGCCGGTGGCTGCTGGACATAGTGTGGCTGACCGGGCCAGGAGCTCTCGTCCGAAGCGTCGGAGTGTGAGTGGACCGGACGCGGCGCATGAGGGCTCATCTGGGGCCCCGTTCGTCACGACGCAGCGGACCACGCCGGCTCGGTTCGTGCGGCAATCTGTCGATGAGCTGAAGAAGGTCAGTTGGCCCACCTGGCCCGAGGTGCAGCAGTTGTTCTGGGTGGTTTTGATTTTGGTTCTGTTCGTGATCGCGTTCGTGGTCTCGCTCGATACGCTGCTGGGCTGGGGATTGCTCCAGCTCTTTGGCTGAGCACAAGGAAAGGTAGCGGTAGCACATGGCAGACCCCCAGGCGGCTGACGACTTCGAGAACGTCGAGATCGATCTCGGTGCGCTCGACGATGTCGAGGAGACCCCGGAGGCAGAACTCAACCTCGACTTCGGGGACACCAGCAGTGATGACGAGGAGATCGTGGTCTCGCTGGAGGATGATGCCGAGGACGAGGGCAAGGCCGAGCCCTCAGGTTTGGAAGACGAGGCGGTCCTGGAGGAGTTGCGCTCTCGTCTGCGGATGCAGGCTGGTGACTGGTACGTCATCCACACCTACTCCGGCATGGAGAATCGAGTGAAGCAGAATCTCGATGCCAGGATCCAGACGCTCGGGATGGAGGATTTCATCTTCGAAACCACCGTGCCCACCGAGGATGTTGTCGAAGTCCGCAACGGGCAACGCAAGAACGTCACCCGGACCTCTCATCCCGGCTACGTCTTGGTGCGTATGGACCTGACCAACGAGTCCTGGTCGGCGGTGCGGCAGACTCCGTCGGTCACCGGGTTTGTGGGCCAAGGCAGCAACCCGGTACCCCTGACTCTTCAGGAGGTCGAGGGGATGCTCGCACCCAGCGTCCTCGCCAAGGCAGCCGCGGAGACATCGGCGCCAGCGAAGAAGCGCACGGTGGATCTCACCGAGTACGCGGTGGGCGATTCCGTCATGGTGGTCCAGGGCCCCTTCTCGGGAGTCCATGCGACCATCACTGAAATCAATGCGAACAGCCAGCGTCTCAAGGCACTGGTGGAGATCCTGGGGCGGGAGACCCCCGTGGACCTCACTTTTGCTCAGGTCCAGAAGGGCTGAGTACCTGTTCGTGGGCCCTTCTTGGGCCAGAGAAATCCGGCACGACGCTCCCGGCCGTGCCTCAACCCAGCAAGGACCCGAACATGCCTCCTAAGAAGAAGGTGGCAACCGTCGTCAAGGTTGCCTTGAACGCAGGCTCCGCCACGCCTGCCCCACCGGTCGGTACCGCACTTGGCCCGCACGGTGTCAACATCATGGACTTCTGCAAGCAGTACAACGCTGCCACTGAGGCCATGCGCGGCAACGTCATTCCCGTGGAGATCACCATCTACGAGGACCGGACGTTTTCGTTCATCACCAAAACGCCACCGGCCGCGGAGTTGATCAAGAAGGCCGCTGGCCTCAAGAGTGGCTCATCCAATCCGAGCAAGGAGAAGGTGGGAAACATCACGCGCGATCAGGTGCGGGAGATCGCCACCACCAAACAGCCCGACCTCAATGCCAACGACATCGACGCCGCGATGAAGATCGTGGAGGGTACCGCCCGGTCGATGGGCGTGACTGTCGACAAGTAAATCCCCGTTCTATCTCGTGGCAGGGTCGGCGCGACCCGCACCACACCTGGTGAAAGGAACCAGAAATGAAGCGCAGTAAGGCATATCGCGCGGCCGATGCCGCGATCGACCACGCACAGGTCTACACCCCGGAAGAGGCGTTGGCGCTCGCGAAGAGCGGTGCGAGCGCCAAGTTCGATGAGACCATTGAGGTGGCCATGCGCCTCGGTGTCGATCCTCGGAAGGCGGACCAGATGGTCCGCGGAACGGTCAACCTCCCTCACGGTACCGGCAAGACGGCAAGGGTCCTCGTCTTCGCTACCGGTGAGAAGGCAGCGGCAGCGGAAGCAGCCGGGGCTGACGAGGTAGGAGCTGATGAACTCGTGGAGAAGGTGGCCGGCGGCTACCTCGATTTCGATGCCGTGGTGGCCACTCCCGACATGATGGGCAAAGTCGGACGCCTCGGTCGGGTGCTCGGCCCGCGCGGACTCATGCCGAACCCTAAGACCGGGACGGTGACCATGGATGTCGCCAAGGCTGTCTCCGATATCAAGGGAGGCAAGATCGAGTTCCGGGTGGATCGCCATGCGAACCTTCACTTCATCGTGGGGAAGGCCTC
>JBKEBU010000125.1:0-9914 GCA_047973325.1 Propioniciclava sp.
CCTGATCGCGGACGCGACGCAGCACCCGGAAACACTCCCGGACCCGGTCGGTGTCGTCGGTGAATAACGCCAGGGTCATGAGGCCGCGCACCCGCAGGCCGGTGTAGGCGGGAAGCTCGCGTAGGAATGCAGGCACCTCGGCTGGGTCGAGGCCGAACTTCGACGACTCTGCCGAGGTGTTCACTTGCACGTACACATCCAGGCTGCGTCCGGCAGCTTGCAAGCGCCGGTCCAGGGCGGCCGCCAAACGCAGACTGTCCAGTGCCTGGAACTCGGCCGCGAAAGCGGCGACATCGCGGGCCTTGTTGGTTTGGAGATGGCCGATGACGGACCAGGACACGGCCAGGTCGGCCAGGTTGGTGTGCTTGCGGGACGCCTCCTGGACCTTGTTCTCGCCAAGCTCAGTGCAGCCAGCGGACACGGCCAGCCGAATCCGCTCCTCGGGCACGGTCTTGCTCACCGGCAGCAGCCGCACCGTGTCTGGATCGCGGCCGACCCGGCGGGCGGCAGCGGCCATGATGGCCCGGACGGCAGCGAGATTGTCCCGGAAGGCGGCTTCGGTCGTGGCGGTCGGATACCGTTCGGCAGGCGATGGATTGCTCATCGATGCTGGCATGGAGCGAATGGTACGCGCCCTGGTAGTCCTGACGCCGCTCGGTACCGCGCAGGTGGCTGCGGCGGTTAGGCAGCGTCGTCGGGCTTGTCCGTCAGCACGGTCTGGAGTTGGGCGGCATTGAGGGGGCTGGCGGCGGGTAGCTCGCTGATTCCGGGTTCGCCTGCGCCGAGCGTGCGATAGCTGTGCTGGAGGCTGACCGCCACCGCACCGGCGGCACCGGAGAGGTCGCCCAGTTCGCTCACCGCCAACGTGGGAGTCATGTTGAGGGTGGTGAGCAGGCCTTGGCGGTAGCGCTCAATATCGGCACCGACTCGGGTGCCGACCCGGCCACCCAGCACAATGCACTCTGGATCGCAGGACACCGTCACCGCCGTCAGCACTATCAGCAACGCCTGGTCGAAGAGCCGGCGCACCTGGGCCACTGAGCTGTTGCTGGCATCGAAGAGCTCGGCCGGGTCGGAGAGCTTCACCCCCGCATCGGCGGCATGCCGCATGATCCCCGGCCCGGTCACCATGTGCTCCAGACGGGCACCCAGCGGTCCGACTGGGAGCTGCCCAAACTCGCCGATGATGCCGTTGTGGCCCCGCACTATCCGGCCATCGACGGCCATCCCGACGCCGAGACCCGCGCCGATGGTGAGCATCGCCGAGGTGGATGTGCCGCGGGCCACGCCGAACCTAAGCTCGCCGATGAGGGCGTAGTTTGAGTCGTTGTCGACGAGCAGGTTGCGGCCGAGCAGCTGCTGCAGATTGGAGACGAAGCTGGGATCCTCTACCTGCGGGAGGTTGGGCGCATTGGTGATGGATCCGTCACTGCTCCGAATCGCGCCCGGAATGCCGACCCCGACGACCTCGGTGGTCTCCCAGGCTGGACCGGCGAACCCGATGATGGTCTCGGCTAGCCAGACGGCCAGAGCCCGCGCATCGAGGTCGGCGGCGGTGGCACGCTGCCGAGCGACCAGCGGTTGCCCGATGAAGTCGGCGACAATGATCCGGGTATTGGAGGCACCCAAATCCACCCCGATGACGTGGCGCTGATCGGCGACAACATCGAGCAGTACGGCCCGTCGGCCGCGGGCTTCGGACTCCTCCTGTCGAACCTCTCCGACGATGCCCTCGGCGAGCAGTTGTTCGACAGTTCGGGTGACGGTGGCGGGGGAGATGCCGGTGACAGCAGCGATGTCTCGTCGGCTGACGGGACGGCGGCGCAAGAGCTCGGAGAGCACCGCACTCCGGTTGAGCCCGCGGGATTCAGTCGGCACCGCCCCTCCTTTGGTTGCGTATTGATAACAAATCTAGCCCTTCTGGCCGCGAGAGGCGATGCATCTGCTCGAAATGCCGATTCAGGTGTTGCCTTTGTTTGCGGACTGAAACTATAGTGCCTCGCACAGTGTCCGGCGGGGGGCCGGATACGCCACGGGGGGCTTGATGGGCAACCGCATTGTCGCGGGAGTAGATCTCGGAGGTACTAAGTGCCTCGGGGTGCTTGCCGACCTCAGTGGTCAAGTGGTGTTCGAGTACCGGCTGGGGCTCAGTGAGACCGGCGGTGCCGAACCGGCACTGGCCAGGGTCTGCCAACGCCTGGCAGGGGCAGCCCAGCAGCAGGGGCACCAGCTCGTGGCAGCTGGCATCGGGGTTCCGGCGGTGCTGGATCCGGTGACCGGACTGGCGGTCCGCGGCCCCAATACTGGCTGGGACGGGTTTGATGTGACCTCCCTGACCACGGACCTGAAGGTCCCGCTCCATCTGGATAATGACGTCAATCTGGCGGCTATCGGTGAGCAGCGGGTGGGGTGGGCGCTGGGCTACGACACCTTTGCCGTGCTCGCGATTGGCACCGGCCTGGGTGGCGCCGTCGTTGGCGACCGACAGCTGCTCCGGGGGGCTCATCAAGGGGCCGGTGAGCTGGGCCTGCTGCCCGCACCGGCCTCGGCGGGTGTCCCCGCTCGTGACCTGGAAGGGGTGGTGTCCGGGGTGGGCATCGCCGCTGCCGCCCGAAGCTACCTGCAGAAGCGCCCTGACGCCGCCGCTGAGCTGGGTCTGAACCCCGATGCCCGGTCGGTGCTGGCGGCGGCCACCGCAGGCAGCCCCCACGCCCACGAGGTGCTGCGTCCGGTCTGGGATGGGATCGCCGCCGCGATCGTGGCTTTGGTTGCGGTGGCCGACCCGGCGCTGGTCATCTTCGACGGATCCGTCGGCAAAGCGCTGGATCCCTTTCGGGAGCGCATCGCCCGACTCATCAATAACCATGTTTCCACCGTACCGACCCTCACCTGCTCTGCGCTCACACCCACCGCAACTGTGGTGGGTGCGGTCCAGCAGGCCCTGGCGTTGCTGCCGGGCTCTGTGTCTCACAACCACGAAGGAGTAACTCCATGACGGCTGACGCTGCCGCCGTGCCCCTGCCCCGGCGCTTGTTGCACTGGGCGTCCAAGCGGGCCCTGCTGCTCATCTTCCTGGCGCTGGTCCTCATCCTGGCCATCGCCTCGCCAGGATTCCGGTCGCCGACGAACTTGATCAACATTGTCGAGCAGCAGTCGATCATCGGCATCGTCGCCTGCGGCATGTTGCTGATGATCTTGCTCGGCGGCTTCGACCTGTCCGTGGGTGCGGTTGGCGCAGCCAGTTCGGTGCTAGCCGCCTGGGCGATGAGCAGCTACGGCATCGGCGTGGGGGTCCTGGCGGGACTCATCGTCGGCCTGGTGGTCGGCTTCGGCAACGGGATGCTGATCGCGCACATCGGGATCAACCCCTTCGTGGTGACTCTCGGCACCCAGGTCTTGGTCACCGGCATCGTCTTCGTGCTCACCAATGCCACCCCGGTCTACGGCGTGCCGGAAGCTTTCTCCGTCGTTGGCCTGGGCCGGATCGGTCCGATTCCGGTGGCGGCCCTGATCTATGCAGCCGTCATCGCGGCTGTGGCGATCATGCTGCAAACCTCGCTGTTCGGCAGGCACATCTATGCCGTCGGTGGCAACCATGAGGCGGCCCGGCTAGCCGGCATCAAGGTGCGCCGGGTCACGGTGATCGTCTACACCCTCGGTGCCCTAGCGGCGGCCGTCGCTGGGCTGATCCTGCTGGGCCAAACTTCCATCGGTCAGCCTTCGGCGGCGACCACCTGGCCACTGTCGGCGATTGCTGCGGTGGCTATCGCTGGGGTTCCGCTCACCGGGGGTGCCGGTGGGGTGGGCAATGTCGTCGTCGGCACGCTGCTGCTTGGGGTGGTCTCCAACGCGCTCAACCAGTTCGGGATTTCGCCGTACTGGCAGCCCGCCATCACCGGTGCGGTGATCATCGGCGCCGTCACCATCGACACCCTGCAGCGCCGCCGCCAAACCACCTAAATCCACTCGCTTCCACACTCGATGACTGTCTAAACAAGGAGAAACCATGAAGAAGCGCACGCTCCGCACCGGCCTGGCCGCTGGTGCCCTGGCCCTGGGAATGCTGCTCGCTGCCTGCGGCGGGCCCACCGGAACCAGCAGCTCCACCTCCAGCGAAGCCCCCGCTGGTGATGAGGCTGTCACCATCGGCTCGATGATCTGGAACACCTCGGTTCCGTTCTACTCCAATTTCATCAAGGCCCAGGAGGACACCGCTGCCGAGATGGGTGCCAAGCTCACCATCGTCGACGGCAAGGGTGATATCGGCACCGAAGTCGCAGGCGTGCAGCAGCTGATCGCTCAAGAGGTGGATGTCATCTTGGTGACGCCCTCCGATGCGAAGGGCATTGCCCCGGCAGTCAAGAAGGCCAACGAGGCTGGGATTCCGGTCTTCGCGGTCAACAACCGGGTGGATACCGAATCCGCTGATGTGGTCACCTTCGTCGGCGCCGACGATGTTGAGTTCGGCCGCCAGCAGGCCAAACTGCTCGGCCAGGCCCTCCCCGACGGTGGCAAGGTTGCTTACATGATGGGCGCGCTCGGCACCTCCGCGCAATTGCTGCGCAAGGAGGGCTTCGATGAGGGCATCAAGGAGTTCCCGAACATAACCATCGTCGAGGAGCAAACCACCGAATGGGATGCCGCCAAGGCGGTCTCATTGACTCAGGTCTGGCTCGGCAAGTACGCCGCCGGTCAGCTGGACGCAGTGGTCTCGCAGGGCCCGGAGGCGGCCAACTCCGCCAAGTACGCCCAGGAGTCCGGCCGCAGCGACGTGAAGTTCATCGTCGGCGACTACCCGGCCGATGTGCGCCAGGGGATCAAGGACGGCTACATCCTCGGGACGGTCAATCAGGATCCGGCCATCCAGGGCGTACGGTCCATTGAGGACGCGATCGCTTGGGCCCAGGGCAATGAGTCCGATGTGCCGCAGCCCAATGATTACCTGGAACTGCCCATCGTGACCGCCGACAATGTCGAGGAATACGCCGCCGCCTGGGGCGAGTGAGGATCCCATCATGAATGCGAGTACCACCCCGACGCCTCCGCTGGTGTCGATGCGTGCGATTTCGAAGTCCTTCGGCAGCAATGAGGTGCTTCACCAGGTCAACTTCACCATCACTGCGGGTTCGGTCCACGGCCTCGTGGGTCACAACGGTGCCGGTAAGTCGACGCTGATGAAAACGCTCGCCGGGTTGTACTCCGACTACACCGGGGAGGTGGAGCTGGCGGGCACTCCCGTCCAGCTCCACTCACCGGGCGACAGTCTGGCCGCTGGGATCGCGGTGATCCATCAAGAGTTCGCCCTGGTCCCGGCGCTCAGCGTTGTCGACAATCTCTACCTGGGCCGGGAGACCCATAGCTCCAGCGGCACCCTGCGCAAGCAGGCGATGCGCGCCGAGGCCGCGGCCTTGCTGGCTGACCTCGGCTTTGACCTGCCGCTGGACGCGCCGGTTGGCAGGCTTCCGGTCGGGCTGCAGCAGCTGACCGAGATCGCCAAGGCCATCGGGCGCGATGCTCAGGTGCTGGTGATGGATGAGCCCACGGCGCGGCTCGCTCCGGCCGAACGGGAAGCCCTGTTCCGGGTCACCCGGCAGCTGTCTGATCGTGGCGTCGGCATCGTCTACATCTCTCACTTCCTCGATGAGGTGCTCGATATCTGCGACGAGGTCACGGTGCTGCGCGATGGCTCATTGATCTCCCACGCGCCAGCCAGCAGCTTCACGGTATCGGAGCTGTCCCACGCCATCGTTGGGCAAAGCGCGGAAACCTTCGAGGCCACGCTGTGGACGGCCACGGGGGCGCCGGTGCTCGAACTCAGCGACTTCGCCGCCCAGGGCCGACCACGCTCCTTGCTGAGCGTCGGCGCTGGTCAGATCCTGGGTCTGGCCGGCCTGGTCGGGTCGGGCCGGACCCGGCTCGTCGAGGCCATCTGCGGTGCGGGCCCGCAGGCGGGCACCATGAAGCTCAATGGCACCCAGGTCAGCTTCGCCTCGCCCGCGGATGCAGCCGACGCGGGCGTAGTGCTGGTGCCTGAGGACCGCAAACATCGGGGTCTGGTGCTGAGCCGGAACATCACCGAGAATGTCACGCTCACCGCGCTGGAGCGACTCTTCAGCCACCTCGGATTCGTCCAGGCCGGCACCCAGCAGGCCGCCTCAGATGAGGCCGCCGAACGGTTCAATATCCGCGGTGCGCACGGCGGCCAAGCGCTGGCCCGGTCGCTGTCGGGTGGCAACCAGCAAAAGGTGCTGATCGCGCGCGTGGCGGTCTCCCAGCCCAAGGTGATGATCCTGGACCAGCCCACCGCTGGGGTCGACATTGGCGCCAAGGGTGAGATCTACCGGCATGTGCAGGCCCTCGCCGATGATGGGGTGGCCTGCATCGTGGTCTCTGATGAGCTCGAGGAACTGTTGGCCCTGTGCAGCACTATCGCTGTGGTGCGCGGTGGGCGGGTGGTCACCGAACTGGAGAACCGGGACCTCACTCCGGGTCGACTCTTGGAGCTTATGAGTGTCACCTCAGAGGAGGCCTCGTGAGCCCGCTGGTCGGGGTCAAGGCCTATGGCTGGCAGTGGTCTGAGGATCACGGGCTGACCATGGCGCAAGCAGCGCAGCGAATGGCTAGCCATGGCGTCGATTGGGCCATGGTGCAGAACCTCATCGATCCGCTCCCTGGCAGTGCGGTCGCGCAAGCTCCGCCCGCGGGGAGCTACTCCGATGCGGGCTGGGTGAATGTGCTGCGCGATCAGGGCATCCGTACCTACCAGTCGACTGCCGCGCTGTTTTCCCCGGACGCCTTCCGTGCCCGTGAAGATCTGCGGCCTATCGGCAGCGATGGGGAGGTGTTCACTCCGCTCACCTGGTACTACGGCATCTGCCCGAGCGCCGAGGACTATCTCACTGCCAAGGCCGAGCGATTCGCCGAAGCGGTGGCCGCCACTCAACCTGACGGAGTGTTCCTCTCCTTCCTGCGATTCCCCGGTTTCTGGGAGCTGTGGCTGCCCGGCGATAGCCGTCAAGACATCGTCGAGTACTGCTTCTGCGATCGCTGCACGGGGTTATTCGAGGAGCGCACCGGCATCAGCCTGCCCGGCGGCGGCCCGCGGGCCCGGGCCAGCGTCCTCACCCACGACCTGCGTGCCGAGTGGACCGCGTTCAAGTGTGCCCGGGTTGCCGAGATCGCCGGTCGACTGCGGATAGCTGCCACCGAGGTGAAACCGGACATCGACGTCACCCTCAACTCGTTCGGACTCGGGTCGACCGACTTCGGCAATGCCGTCGAAGAGGTGCTGGGGCAACGGTTCGGTGACCTGGATCCGGTCATCGACACCTATGAGTTGATGTTCTACTTCCAGATCCAGAACCGGGATCCGCATACCTGGATCCCGCAGCGGGTGGCCGAGGTGCGCAGGTTGACCGACCGCCGGGTACTGGCCTGCCTCCAGGGCGGTGCGGAGTATCTGGAGGACGTCTACGCCGCTGGTGGTCGCGCCCGAGAGATCACCGCGACGCAGTGGCGGCAGGCCTTGACCGGGGTGGCCGTCTCAGGTGCCGACGGGGTGCTCATCTATTCCTGGAAGGATCTGCTCGACGACGAAGCCGGCGGCGGTACGCGTGTGCCCGACCTGCTCGCCTACCGGGCTGGAGATCTGAGGGGATAACTTTAGTCCGGCATGCCGGGTGGTGCCCTGGGCAGGAGAATTGCCTGACTTCGGCTCAAGCAGGCCTCTCGTGTGCAAGCATGAGTCGATGCCCCCACCGCCATCCGAACGCCTCGGGTCCCACCGCGCGCGGCCACAGCACCCGATGATCGAGCAGATCTCGCTGACGGCTGCGGTGGTGGGCTTGGTCTCGAGTTGCATTCCTGGCGCGCTTATTCTCGGCTGGATCCTGCTCGCGGTTGCGTTGATATTGGTGGGGTATTTGCTGCTCTTCGCCAGATCCCGCACGTGGCTGGTGACTGCTGCCGTGTTCGTCTCGGCGGCCGGAATCGTGGTCGCGCTCGTGGTCTACTCCGTCTTCGTGGTGGACCGGCAGGCTGGTCCGCTGGATCCTGTGGGCACCACAGGCACTCCTGCAGTTTCGGCCGAGCCGGACGACACCACCACGGTCGAGGTTCCACCCGCCGATCTGGGAAGCCTTGCTAGCCCGATTCCCCTGGGGACTACGGTCACGCTTGGTGACTGGGAGGTCACTGTTCTGCAGGGCCCTGAGGGATTAGCGCGTCGGCCGCGGCCGGGCCAAAAGTACATCGTGATGGAACTGCGGGTCACGTATATGGGCTCCTTGGAAGAACCTCCGTGGGGCATCACTGTCGCCTATATAGACCAGTTCGGAGACATTGGAGGTGGGTCCTGGGCCAGTATTCCGAATTCCTATTTGTCGATTCAATCATCCATTGAGGGCAACTCCCTGACTGAAACTGTGGGGCTTCCTGTGTCAGAATATGGTGCCGAGAAGGGAATGCTGTTTGTGCAAATCGAGAGGCACCAGGCCCGATTTGCAGTGCAGTAGCCCTGCACTGATGCGGATTGCCCAATCCGGTGCGTCACCTGGATCCGGTGAGATGAGCTAGCCGAGGTTCAGAATGGCATCGGCGGCCGCGCGTACCACGTCGTCATAGAAGGCGGGAATCTCGCCGCCGACGAGGGGTCGGATCACGCCGTAGGGCGCCTGCTCACAGGCGAGTCGCACCAACTGGAGCCTACGTTGGGTTATCCGGCCGTAGCGCTGCCGGGTCAGGATTCGCAGACCGGCAACGATGTCGTCGTTGACGGTTGCTACCTGGGAGCGTAGTGGTTCGTCGACCCGCGTGAGCAAGGCTGATTGTCGGTAGAGCGTCATCGCCAGAGCCTCGCCGGGATGGTTACGGCAGTAGCGCGGAATGTGCAGCGCGCACGTGAGCAAGGCGTGGTGGGGATCGGATTGTCCGTGGGCCTCCAGCAGGCCGACCTGGAAGCGCCGGATTGACCGGAGCCAGAGGGAGCCGAACAGATAGTCACGGGAGGCCCAGCGGTGATAGAGCGACCCGATGGGTGCGCCTGCGGTGGCGGCAACCTGCGCCAGGGTGGCGTCCCGGCCATGGCGCAGGACTGCCGTGCGGGCGGCGTCGAGGAGAGTGTCCTCGTGGAACTTAGCGGGTCTCGGCACTCCGTCATCCTATGGTAGTTTCAGAATATTAGTTCTAGAATACAAATTCTAGAACGGGGCACTCCGTTGATTGACGCGCTCCCCAACGCCCGGTTCGCGGAACTCCATGGGAGGGTGATCCATGTCGATCTTGAGCGCACCTTCGCCGCGCTGCACGCCATGCACTGGAGCGAACTGCCGATGACTCGCCCGCTTTTCGTGGTACGGGGACTGGGGTCCCTGGCGGACGCGCCGGTACTGTCAGGAGCCTTCGCCCCGGTTCATGAGGACCCGCCGCGCTATACCACTGGTGCCATGATCGGAAAGCCCTGGGCGGTGACGTCCACGGCATCGGTCATCGTGGATAACCTGGCGGAGTTTCGGCAGTTCCGCGAGCCAGGGTGGCTGAAATTTGCGATGGAGTGGGTCCTGTCACCGCTGGATGAGCGGCGCACGTTCGTGGAGACGGCTACCCTCTGCGAGCCCACCGACGCCGTGGCAGCCCGTCGGTTCGACGCTCTACTGGCTGATGATCCGGGCCGGGAGTGGTCTGATTCGTCGTGATCTGCTGCATGCCCTGGCGAAGCGGGCGGAATCACGCTGATAAATCCCCCAGGAGATTGGCGACCGCGAGTCCGCGCCGGGGAGGCAGGTGCGCATGGATCCCCTAGTGTCCTGTCAGGTTGAAGCGTTGGTTATTGGTTGATGGCGTGGCAGTAGCCGGCGAGGCGGGCGAGGATCTGGTCGGCTGTCTTGTGCCAGGTGAAGGGTTTCGGGTTCTGGTTC
>JBKEBU010000039.1:0-40230 GCA_047973325.1 Propioniciclava sp.
GGATGCGCTGATCAATCATGCCCTGGCTGCGGCGCACCGGATCGGGCGAACCACGTCCCCCACATCTGGCGATGGACATCCAGTACACCCACCCAATGTGGGGTTGCGGTTCATCCCGCCCGGCACGTCCTCGCACAGACCAGCATTAATCAGCGCATCCCTAAGGAGAAGCAGTGTCCGACACGATCCAGAGCGTCACCGTCCACCTGGTCGGCATGCCGGTGCCAGGCGGCCTCGCCGACGCCACCCGCACGGTCGGCTCCATCGGCTACACCGTCGTCCGAGTCCTCACCACTTGCGGTATCGAGGGGATCGGGGTGACCTATCACGAGGTGGGAGGTGCAGCCACAAAATCCCTGATCGATACGGCAATCGGCCCGCAGCTGATTGGGCGCAACCCGTTCGACACCGAAGTCCTGTGGAACGAGTTCTTCGCCTACCTCCGTGGGGTTGGGCGCAAAGGGCTGGCCCTAGCGGCGCTCAGTGCGGTGGATATTGCGCTGTGGGACATCAAGGGCAAGGCGCTTGGGCTGCCGCTCTACCAGCTGTTCGGCGGAGGCCGGACATCGGTACCGGTGTATGCCAGCGGGGGTTGGACGTCCTACAACGATGGCCAGCTCATCGACGAGGCGCAGCTGATGCTTGACCGTGGCTACCGCACGATCAAGATCAAGGTAGGGGTCGAGGGGGGAACCAACCCCGCCCGGGATGTGGCCAGGGTGCAGAAACTGCGGGAGGCTGTCGGACCCGATGTTCGGATTCTG
This sequence comes from Propioniciclava sp., assembly GCA_047973325.1. Taxonomy (GTDB): domain Bacteria; phylum Actinomycetota; class Actinomycetes; order Propionibacteriales; family Propionibacteriaceae; genus Propioniciclava. The sequence continues at coordinate 765 of JBKEBU010000039.1, forward strand.
TTGGATGCGAACAACTGCTGGGATGCTGCCACGGCGGTCAGATTCGCCAATCGGGTGGCCCCGTTCGATCCTTTCCTGATCGAGGAACCCGTCTTTGCAGACGACATCCCCGGGCTCAGCAGATTCAAGCGCGGGACCGATATTCCGCTCGCGACCGGGGAACACGAGTACACCCGCTTCGGGGTGCGTGACCTGCTGCTCAGCGATGCCGCGGACATCGTGCAGGCCGATGGAACCCGCGCCGGTGGATTCACAGAGATGCTCAAGATCGCTGCCCTTACTCAAGCGTGGAACGTGGGCTTCGCCCCCCACGCCATGGAGAATATTCACCTGCACCTGGTGGCCGTGATGTCTAACGGGCTCTTTCTGGAGCGGCTGCTCTTGTTCGAAGACATCACGGCGCGGGTCTTCGCCGATGCTCCGATTCCGGTGGATGGCCAGCTCCAGATTCCCGAACTGCCTGGGCTGGGGCTGCAACTCGACCTCGACTTCGTCCTTGCTCACGACGAGGGTGCGGCATGACCGCGCTACCGGTCGCGCACATCGGCATTCTGGTGGCCGATCTGGAGACCTCCCGGCATCGCTGGAGCACAGTCTTGGGACAGCCGTTCAGCCCGATCACCCGGTACCGATCTACCACCTGGAGCGACCGGGGGGATCCTCGACCACACTTGCACGATGCTCGGCTCAGTTTCTACCTCGGCGACCATCCCTCTGTGGAACTGCTTGAGTTTGTCGGGACGGGCACGCATGCGCCGAGCAAGGGTGAAGGTGGGCACCATCTGTCGTTTCCGCCTATCGCTGACAACAGCCGTCGGCGGTCAGAGCTGGCCGAAATGGGGGTGGGCATTGACGGCGAGATCTTCCACGACGGCAGGTGGATTTTCCAGTTTACAGAGGCGGAAGCCCTGAACAATGTCTACACGGAATGGGTCGAAGAACATCCCGATCATCCTGATGTGAAGGATGATCTCAGCCCAGTGAACCGCCTTCCCGATGGCACGAAGACTCTCTTCGATGTGGATACCATCCTCGGCCTGCCCGATGGGCGACCAAGCTCCCGCATAGCCGAGATCGGGGTGGCCGTTGCTGAAGTGTCGGCTGCCCTAGACCGCTGGCAGGCGATCATCGGCTATGACCTAGAGATTCTCGGTCCGGATTGCGCGATCTCGCGCGAAAGGAAACCGCGGATCCGGCTAGAGCAGGGAGTAGCAGGGGGGCACGAGGGACTGCGGTACGCGGTCGTCGTTGAGCCCGATCTTGAGGGGACCCTTGCCCGCCTGCAGCAGGCGACTGTCCCGCTCGCAGCGAGCAGGCGCAGTGCGGTAGGCGTGCTGCAGCGTGTGGAGGTGAGCCCGGCCTATCTGAACAATTTCGGCATCATCTTCGTCGCTTCTGACTAGGGGCAAGCCCATTCCGCCGGGAGGGGCTGGCGCGATAGCCTCGGGCGTGATGAACCGGAGACTCCTGATTGTCGGTGGCGGGATCACGGGGCTGGCAGCCGCGTGGGAGGCACAGCGCCGGGTCGGCGACGACTATCTGCTGGTCGAGTCGGCACCCCGCCTGGGTGGCAAGATAATCACCCGACGGCTCGCAGCCCCAGATGGTTCTGGTGAGTTCATCATCGATGGCGGACCGGAGTCCTTCGTGACCCGCAAACCGGAGCTGATCCAGCTAGCTGAGGAGACCGGCCTGAGCGAGGCATTAATCGACCCGGGCACCGAAACTGATGGCATGCACGTGCTCACCGACGGGGTCCCGCTGCCGGTGCCGATGACGCCCGGCAGTCTGGTGAGGACACCGCTGCTCAGCGCGACTGGGAAAGCCAGATTGCTGGCCGAGCCGTTCATCAAAGCCAAAACCGCAGCCGACGATGAGTCCCTGGACGCTTTTGCGCGGCGGCGCCTCGGGCCTCAGGCGGCAGAACGGATGCTCGGCCCGGTGCTGGGCGGGATTCACCAAGCCGACCCCGAACGGCAGTCGCTGCAGGCCACCGCTCCGGCTCTGTGGGGGATGGAGCGCGACCACGGGTCACTGTTTCGCGCCCTGCTGGTCCGGGCCAAGACCAAGAAACGGCAACCGCCAGCCCGGTATCCCGCCTTCCTCAGCTTCGCTCACGGCGCCCAGGCCCTCGTCGACGGCGTTGCCGCGCAGCTGGCCGGGGACATCACGACCAACACCAGCGTGGTTGGGGTGCAGCCGGGCGCCGACGGCTTCGCGGTGCACCTGTCGGATGGGCAGACGGTGAGCGCCCGCGCGGTCATCCTGGCCTGCCCGGTGACGCAGGCGGCTGGCCTGCTGGATGATCACCTGGCTGGTTATCTCCGGCGGATCCGTACTGTCAGTATCGGGACCGCGACGCTGGTGTATCCCGCTGGCAGCCTGGCTCATCTGGACCGAATCGGTGGCTGCATGGTGCCGCGGCGTGAGGGCCGACGGATCGATGCCGTCATGGTGACCTCTCGCCGGATGCCGGATCGCAGTGTGCCTGGCTACCACCTGGTGCGGGTGGTTTTTGGCGCCAACGATCCGGGTCTGGTGGGTGCGGACGAGGCCCAGCTTCGCCAGGTGATTGGTGCGGAACTGGCCGCCGGGTTCGGCGTCGGGGTCGATCCGGTAGCCAGTGTCTCCTTTCACTGGCCGCAGGGCTACCCGCAGGCAGACGTGGGCCATCTGGCACGCCTGGATGCCTGGGAGCGGCGGCTGCCGCAGGGTCTGGCAGTCGCGGGGGCGGCCTACCGAGGGGCGGGTGTCCCCGATTGCATCCGTCAAGGGCGGGCTGCAGCCACTCTGGTCCTCACCGGAGCGTCGGCATGAGGGCTGCGGTGCACGTGGCCCGGCTCGGGCTGCTGCCGGTTGCCTATGGGCTGAGTGGGGCGCTCATCGGCGGCACCCTCAACCGGGTGATGATCGTGGAAATGGGGTACCCGGCCACGGTGGTGGCGGTCCTGTTCGCCCTTCCGCTGATGATCTCGCCAGTGCGGGTGTGGCTCGGGCATACCTCCGACACCCGGCCTCTGGGCGGTCTGCGACGGGTTCCCTATGTGCTGCTCGGTGCTGGAGGGATCGCGGTGGGAGCGGTCGCGATCACCGTGCTGGCGGTGTCGCCCTTTCCGCGCCAGGCGGCGTTGCTGGCAGGTTTGGCGGTCGCCTTCGTGCTCTATGGTGTCGGCCGCAACCTTGGCCTGACCAGCTTCCAAGCGTTGGTGGCCGAGCGGTTCGCGGCGCATATGCGCGGCCGGGCGATCACGCTCTACGAGGTGGCCACGCTGCTCGGGCTGGTGCTGGGGGCCGGGTTCATCGGGCAAGCATTGGCGACGTTTGATGCTCGCCGAACCGTGATGGTTGCTGTCGGAGTGGCGGTGGCGGTGTTCGTGCTGGCTGCTGCGGCCGTTCACGGCCAGGAATCACGCCGGGACCCTCGGCCCGATGAAGCGGAGGCTGCTCGGATCCCGTTCCGGGTGGTGTTGACCGACTACGTCTTGGCCGACCCGCAGATCCGCCGCTTTTTCGCGGTGGTTTTTTGTACCTTCATCGGCACGTTGGCTCAAGATGTGCTGCTGGAACCGTTCGGTGGGCTGGTGTTGGGGTTGAGTGTAGGGGAGACCACCCGGCTGACGATGTTCTGGGGTCTGGGAGTGATGGCCGCGATGCTGTTGTCGGGGCTGTTTCTGCTGCGCCGGGTCCACCAGGTGCGACTGATGCGGATCGGGATCGTCGCCTCGATCGGTGTCTTCTTGGCGCTGATAGGTATCGGGGCGGCGGGGGCAGCGCACCTGATCGCCCCGGTCGTGGCGGGGATGGGCTTGGCTACTGGGATCGCAGGTGCCGGCATGCTGGCCAGCGTGATCGGGTTCACGACCCGCCTCCGGGCTGGCCTCCTCATGGGTGTGTGGGGGGTGGCCAATATGGCGGGCCATGCGATCGGCTCAGTCATGGGCGGCTTCGTGGTTGATCTGGGCACCGTGCTCACCGGGAGTTCGTTGCTGGCCTACAGCGCCGTCTTCGCCCTCGAGATCGGCTTCCTGGTGGCGGCGCTCGCCGGAACTCGGGGCCTGCGGATTGCTGCGGCTCGGGTCAGTTCGGAGGATCGTGCCTTCGGTGCGGCCGGAAGCGATGTGTCAGAGAATTGATGCCTGGAAGCGCATTCCATCTGTGGAAAGCGGGTTGCTGAGCGGCGACACGCCACTACGCTGGTTGACAGGAGGTGGCCGGGTGACTTCGAGGGGGATCGCTGCGCTCGCGGCCTCCCTGCGTCGCCTCACCGGTGCCGGCGGACTTCAACTAGTGCGCGCTGATGCGCTGCCGGTGATCGTCGCTCTGCTGCATACCCGCTTCGGGGGTGGGGAGCAGATCCTGGAAGCCTCAGCCTTCCTTGAGGAACTGGACGAGGATCTAGCCGAGCTGCGTAGCGATGGCTTCGATGTTCCCCAGAGTGCGCCCGAGTGCCTGGCGGAGTGGGTGCGTCAGGGCTATATCGTCCGCCGTCCGGGGGAAGGCCGGGAGGAATCCGTCGAACTGGCCGCGTCGGTGCAGCCGGTGGTCCGCCTGCTGGCCGGACTCCTCGAACCAGTCAACACGGTGACCGCCTCCCGCCTGGCCACCATCACCCATCTGCTGGAGCGGCTTGCGCGCGAGACCGATGCGTCCCGGGAGGGTCGGGTGGCCGCGCTGAAGCGGGAGCGGGATCGGATCGATGCCCAGATCGCCGCCGTCACCGCGGGCCAGATCACCCCATTGCCAGACGGGCGTGCCCGGGAGCAGGTGCACGAGATCCTCACGCTAGCCGCTGAGATCTCTGGTGGCTTCTCCCAGGTCAGCGCTGATTTCGAGGATCTCAGCCGGGACCTGCGCGAACGGATCATGGCCCAGGCCGCGGGGGAGGGCGAGATTGCGACCGCGATGGCCGCGGGGGTCGACCCCATCGAAGAATCCGCCCTGGGCAGATCGTTTGCTGCCTTCGACGGGCTGGTGCGGCACCCCGAGACCGCAGATGCCCTTGAGGCAGCGGTGGATGCTGTCCTTGACAGAGGTTTCGCCGCAAACCTCGCCCGGGACGAGGTGTACCAGCTTCGGCACCTGCTCACGGACCTGCAGACCCGTAGCGCCCGGGTCCGGTCTGACCTGACCGGCCTGGCGCAGAGCTTGCGCCAGTTCGTCGAGACCCGCGAGTATCACGCGGATCGGCAGCTGTTCGAGGCTATCGATGAGGCCTGGCAGGCGGCGCGGGACGCCGCTGGTATCGCCCCACCGCATACCCAGACCACGCTGGCTTTGGACACCAGCTCAGTACCCATGGGATCTGTAGGCTCGTGGAAATTGCACCGCCCGGCCGACAGCCGGGTCACGACGCCGGTCGAACGCCACGAACCGACCCCGCTTGATCTGGTCGCCCTGCGCCACCAGGTCAGGGAGAGTGAGATCGACTTCGCCGAACTCCGAGCCGCGATCTTGGCGACGCTGGAGGAGCGGCCGACCGCCACGGTGGGCGAGGTCCTTCAGATCCGCCCGCCCAGCCAAGGGCTTGCGTCGGTCGTTGGGCTGCTTGTGCTGGCGCACAGCGTGGGGACGTCAGCCGCCGGAATTGAAGAACTGTCCTGGCTCAGTCCAGGCGGGCGGTGGAGAACTGTCCATGCTCCGCGCTACCTTTTTACCCAGGTCCCACCCGATTGGAAGGTCATCACCCCATGACATCCACCCCCTGGCCACCAAAGCCGCGACGCGTCCATGCCGACGTTTTGCCGCCGGTCCGTATGCCCACCGCACCCGAGGTCGGCAGTGACTTGCTCACGCCAACTGATCGTGGCCGACTAGCCGAGCCGACCCGTCGGCTGCTGGTGAACCTGCTGCAGGGCCCTTACCTGGCACAGGCCACGCACGCCGCGCTGTGGTCGGTGCTGATCGCGAATGAGGACTTGGTTCGGGAGCGGCTCGGGGATCTGTTCCTCGACTTGGTCTTCGACCAGGAAAAGGGGGTTGCTTTCGTCCGGCCGATGACCTCCGATGAGGTGGCGCTGCCACGACCGATTCGAAGCCTGCCGCTGACCTTCGTCGATACCGTGCTGGTGCTCTTTCTGCGGGAACGGTTGCTGCGAGCCCAAACCTCCCGGGTCTTTGTCGGGCGCGAGGAGATCGACGAACATCTTGCGTTGTTCTGGAGCACCGCTGGCTCGAACGCGGCGCAGATCCGGAAACGCATCAATGCTTCGGTGGCCAAGCTCACGAACAACAGCATGCTGTTGCGAGCTGACACCGACGACCGCTACGAAATATCGCCCGTGCTCGGGCTGGTCTTCGATACCGATCAGGTGCGTGCGGTCACCGCCGAGCTGCGACGGATGGCCGCCGATGGTGGCGCGGAGCCTCGTCGACGAGAAGACCCGGCTGCGGCGAAGGTGACGGTGTCGTGAGGTCGGGGCAGCAGCGCCTGAATCTGATTCAGTTGGTCAACTGGGGGACCTTCGCCGGGAGCGTTCGCCTCCCGGTGCCGCACGATGGCCTGCTGCTCACCGGAGCGTCGGGCTCTGGAAAATCGTCTTTGCTGGATGCGCTGGCCAGTGTGCTCGTTCAGCCGAAGTGGCTCTCGTTCAATGCTGCCGCCCAGGAGGGTGGGGGATCGGACCGGACCCGGAGCCTGGTTTCCTACGTGCGGGGTGCGTACAAACGGCAATCCGATGAGGTTACCGGTGAGGTGGCCACCGCCTACCTGCGGGCCGGGGAGGCGACCTGGAGTGCGGTGGGGCTGACCTTCGATGATGGCACCGAGGCGCGCACATCGCTGGTGCGGTTGCTGCATCTGCCTCGCGGCAGCAACGCCGCTGAGGATCTCACGTCTGTGTTCATCCTCGCCGGTGCTGAGGTTGACCTGCTGGACCTGCGCCCGTTTGTGGAGGACGGGATCGACGCCCGGCAACTCCGGGCCGCCCAGCCCTCATGGACAGTCACCGACTCCTACTCCCGGTTTGCGACGAAGCTGCGCCGTCGGCTGGGGCTGGCTTCGGAGCAGGCGCAACGGTTGCTGCACAAGACGCAGTCGGCGAAAAATCTCACCAGCCTGGACGCCTTGCTGCGCGACTTCATGCTCGACGAGCCGGACACCTTCGCCCTGGCCGACCAGGCGGTTGCCCAGTTCACTGATCTCTCCCAGGCCCACGCCAGCGTGGTGGATGCTCGCAACCAAATCGACATGCTCCGGCCGTTGCGGGGGATCGATGCCGATGTGACCAGCCATCGCGATCAGATTGAATCCCTGATTGCGCAGGAGATCCATGCTCGCCGGGTGGTTCTGGAGCGGGCTGTTGAGGTCGGCGCCGGTCACCTGCGCGCCGCAGAGACCCGCGTGACCGCCCTGGACAACGAAGTGGACCAAGCTCGGGCTGAGGTCGAGGAGGCCCTTGCGGCGCGTGACACCTCCCGGGGGGGCAGCCCGAGCATGCCTTCGGATGACGAACTGAAGACGGTCCGCGCCGAGGCGGAGCGGGTGGCGGCCCTGCGCGAGTACTGGCACAGCCGGTGCGCCGGGTTGGGTCTGACATTGCCGACCACCCAGCAGGAGCACACCCTGTTCGGCAAGGTGGTAGCCGCCAAGCGGGGGTCGTTGCAGGAGACTGGGGTGGGCAAGCAGGCCCGTTTCGAAACGACCGCCGGTGCGAGTCAGGCCGAGGAGCGGGTCTCGTCTTTGACTGATCAGTTGGCTGTCCTCACCAGCCAGAAGTCGAACCTTGAGCCACGGCTGCTTCGGGTCCGGGAAGCGCTGCTGGCCAAGGCCGGAGTGGCGCGACAGTGGCTACCGTTCGCCGGTGAGCTGCTGGATATCCGGATTGGGGAGGAGCAGTGGCAGGGGGCTGCTGAACGGGTGCTCCGGCTGTTTGCCCGCACCCTGCTGGTGCCGGACAATCTGTACCCGTTCGTATCGGAGTTCATTGACCGGACGCAACTGGGCGCGAGTCTGTTCTTCCAACGGGTCCCGGCTGGGGTGGTGCCTGGCTCTATGCCGTCATCAGAGGACTCCTTGGTGGCGAAGCTGGTCGTGGCCTCATCCCCCTTCGACGGCTGGATGCGCGATCACCTGCTGAAACGCTATGACTATCAGTGCGTGGAATCGGTGGCGGAGTTGCGTGAGGTGAAGCGCGGCGTGACCCTCGCTGGCCAGGTGCGCTACTCCGAAGGCAGCCACCAGAAGGAAGACAGGTACCGCGCCGATGCTCGGCTGACCTGGGTGCTGGGGACCTCCACGACGGACAAGAAGGCGGCCCTGGAGGCGGAACTGTCCCGCGCACGGGCCGCGTGGGTAGCGGCCGAACAGGTGCGGGATCATGCCGACACCACCCATGAGGAAAGGCTGCGGCAGGGCCTCCAGTTGGAGTTGTTGCACGAGTTGCGCTGGCAGGATCTCGATCTAGCCGGTGCTCAACGCCGCGTGGCCGCATTGGAGGCCCGGGTGGCGGCGGCCAGCAGTGTGGGTCCAGACGGGACCACGACCCAGATGCGGCAGGCGGCGGAGCGTCTGATTCGTGCCGGGGAGGTGCGCGACGATCTGCTGATCCGGCTGGGGTCGGCGCGGGGGCAGGCTGAAGGGTTGCGTACCCGGCAGACGGCCTGGGAGCAGGAGCTGGCGGGGGCGCCTCCGGCGCCGGAGCCGATTCGGGAGGCGCTGCTGGCGCGGTTGCCAATCGATGATTTGGTCCCCGAGCGGGCCGAACCGCTGCTGCGGCGGCAGCTTACCGACGAGCGGCGCCGGATGGATGAACGCCTGAACACCGATGCTCGCCGGGCTGAGCGGATCATGCAGGCCTACAAGACCGACTGGCAGGTCGCTGCCGGCGACTGGGGCACCCATGTCGATTTCCTGCCTGATTTCCTGCGACGGCTGACGATGCTGGAGACCGATGGGTTGCCCGCTTTCGAGGATCACTTCTTCTCCTTGCTGAAGACGCAGTCGCAGCAGAACATCGGGCTGCTGTCGGCCCGGCTCCGGAATGCCCGCCGGGATATCCGTGAGCGGGTCGATCCGATCAACGCGTCCCTCCGGCTGACCGAGTTTGCGCCCGGACGCCATCTGCACGTGCGGGTTGACGACCGTCGGCTCCCCGAGGTGGCTGAGTTCCTGCAAACCCTGTCCACCATCGTGGGCGGAACCCTCGCCGAGGTGATGGGGCCGGAGAGTGAAGAGGAGGTTCGGATGGAGGCCGAGGAGCGCTTCGTGCGCATGCAGGCGCTGCTCACCCGGCTGGCTTCTGCGGAGCCAGCGGACCGGCGATGGCGAGATCAGTGCCTTGATTCGCGGCTGCATGTGAAGTTTGTGGCTGAGGTGCGTGATGCCGAGGGGAAGGCTGTCGACTTCTTCACCGGAGCCGGTGGCCTGTCCGGCGGGGAGCGGCAGAAGCTGGTGATCTTCTGCTTGGCCGCTGCCCTGCGCTACCAGCTGGCGCGCGATGGTGCGGCGAAGCCCTCCTACGGGCTGGTTGTGCTGGATGAGGCCTTTGACAAGACCGATCCGGCGTTCACCAAGGCGGGGCTGGACGTGTTCCGGAGTTTTGGCTTCCAAATGTTGCTGTCGACTCCGCTGAAGATGCTGCAAACCCTGGAGGACTACGTGGGCGGCGCCGCGCTGGTCGTCAACGACGCTGGGCGGGAATCCCGGCTGGAGTACCTCGGCTTTGATGCGGCGCCGGATACTCCCGAGCAGCTGGGGTCCGGATCGGCTACCGAACCCCAGGATCTACTGCTCTGAAGGGCCAGACGCTACTCATTGACGCTAGATTGACTTCCAGGTGCCGACCTATTGGGGCTGATCCGGACCGGCCTCAGTCTGTGACCGCACGGGCCCAACTCACCCCTGACTGCAGACCCGGATTCAGGGTGGCCGGACCCGTTGGTTGGTCCAGTGGTTGTGAGAGTCGGGTTCCATCGTTGCGTTGGTGCTTCTTGTGGTTCACTGGCCAGTCCTGGTTTCGGGCCGCGTGATAGGCGCCGGTGGCCCCACCGGGGATGTTCTTTGGCCCAGTCACGCAGCCAGGATCTGAGTCCGGTATCGGGATCGGTGGGGCCATCGGCATCCGGTGGTTTGCGTTGAGTGGAGCGGTGTTCACCTGACCAGCCGACAGGCGCGCCGTTGGCTGACCCCGAACACCCGGAGCAGCATGACCACGGCGGCCCGTCGGCGGGCCGGGCTCAGAATTCCCCTTGGCGATCCCCCTCATATGTCCTTGTCGAGTTCGGCTTCAGTGAGGCGGCGCTTCAGGCGCTGGTTCTCGACATCCAGTTCAGGGAGCGCCATGCCAATCCAAGCCCAGACGGGCGCCTGCCACCAGAGCGATATCGAGAACCTGCTGGGGTCGACAGGGCCTCGCCGCAAGCCTGCATTGGTGGTGCGCGCCGCCGCCGCGGCGGCCGGTAGCAACTTTAGGGATGCGCTGATTGATGCTGTCCTGTGCGAGGACGTGCCGGGCGGGATGAACCGCGACCCCAGATCTGGTGGGTGTACTGGATGTCCATCGCCGGATGTGGGGGACGTGGTTCGCCCGATCCGGTGCGCCACGGCCAGGGCATGATTGATCAGCGCATCCTTAAGGTCTGGAATCCAGGCATCGACTGGTGGGGCACTCGCCACCATGAGGCATAGCGCCTAGTCAATGCAAAAAATGCACTGGCGGAGGATACGAGATTCGAACTCGTGAGGGCGTGAACCCAACCCGGTTTCCAACCGAGCGCCATAGGCCTCTAGGCGAATCCTCCGTCGGTCATGCTAGCTGACCAAGCGTCTCGGTCTCCAATCAGCAGCGTTGTCATTGGGTGCTGCTGAGTCTGCCCGGTAGCCGTCAGGAAGCCCCGGAGCGGTAGGGACGCGCGTGGTCCTCCACTCCGGGACTGGCCCTGGCTGATCCTCAGCCGAGCAGCTTCGCGGCCAACTCCTTAGCGTCGCGGGAGTTGCGGGCATTGACCACCTGGGCGGCAGCCTCCTGGCACTGTTCGAGGCTCACCTTGCCCAGCTGGACGCCGACGCCGGGGATGGCCGTTACGGCCATAGACAGCGAGGTAATGCCGAGCCCGATCAGGATGCAGGCGAGCAGTGGGTCGGCTGCGGCTTCGCCACACACCCCCACCGGCTTGTCGGCGCGCTGGCCGGCCAAGGCGGCGTTCTGGACCAGCCGGAGCACCCCGGGCTGCCACGGATCGGTGAGCATGGCTAGCTCGCTTTCCAGGCGGTCGGCGGCCATCGTGTACTGGGTGAGGTCGTTGGTGCCGATTGAGAAGAACTCCACTTCGGCCAGGAACGCGTCCGGGAGGAGCGCCACTGCGGGCACCTCGACCATGATCCCCGGCTTGAGATTGCGTTCGCGGCACTTCTCGGCGAACTCGTAGGCTTCGTCGACGGTGGCGACCATGGGGGCCATCACCCAGGCCTCCTGGACGCCATTGTCTTCGGCGGCCTTCTCGATGGCGTCGAGCTGCCGGTCCACCAGCCCGGGATTGGTCCAACCCAACCGGATGCCCCGCACGCCGAGCGCAGGGTTCTCCTCATCGGTGTGGTTGGCGAACGGCACCGGCTTGTCGGAGCCCGCATCGAGGGTTCTCACGACGACCTTCTTGCCCTCGAAGGCGGCGAAGACCTCGCCATAGATCGCGGCCTGCTCATTCACCGACGGTTCGGTTTGTGCGCTGAGGAAGCACAGCTCGGTGCGGAACAAGCCCACCCCTTCGGCCTCGCTGCCGGAGGCGTTCCGGGCGGCATTTCCGTCTTGGACATTGGCGAGTAACTGCACCGGCGTGCCGTCGGCGGTCTGAGCCGGGCCCCGCCAGGCCTTGATCTGCTCCCGGAGCCGGGCATCCTCCTCAACCCGGGCCTCGGCCTCGCTGGCGTCGGGATTCGGGGTGATCAGGCCACTGGTGCCGTCAATCAGGATCGGGGTGCCGTCCTCAATGGTGTCCAGGGCGGCTGCTGCCACGATGCAAGGGATTCCCAACTGGCGGGAGATGATGGCGGTATGGCTGGTCGGTCCGCCCAGTCTGGTGACCAGGGCCCGCACCAGGGTCGGATCCAGCCCGGCAGTGTCGGCGGGTGCCAAATCCTCAGCGCACAGAATCACCGGGGAGGTTGGCTTCGGTACCCCCGGCTCGGGCAGACCCATGAGCTCGGCCACCACCCGGTTGCGGATATCCCGCAGATCGGTGGTGCGTTCGGCCATCAGGCCGCCTAGCTTCTCGAACTGGGTGACGAACTGATCGATCGCCTGGGTGGTGGCGCCCTCGGCGGCCGTGCCCGCATTGATGAGCTTGATCGCTGCCCGGTTCCAGCCCCGATCCCGGGCCAGCGCCGAGGTGGCGCCCAGAACCTCGGATGCGACGCCGGTCGCCGAACTGGCCCGTGCGGCAAACCTGTCGGCCACCGTCGCCGAGGCAGCCTTGAAGCGCTCAACCTCATCCGGACGACCATCCTCGGCGATGGGGGTGGTCGAGGTCGGCGGCACCGGGGCCGGCCGGGTCCAGGCCGCCGGGGCATAGGCGTAGCCAGCAACCACACCAGTTCCGCGCACGGGCGTTGTTTGCATGAAAATTCCTCCACATCGAGGGGGCAAGTTGACGAGCGAAGTATCCCGCGAGCGGCTCAGCATGGTCAACCGAGCCTTCGGCGGTGGAGAGGAGTGTGGCAGGCTGCCTAGTGACGAGGATGTCCGCAGAGACGGAGGGCTGGCATGGCTGGGACACAGAGACCGAACGATCCCCAACTGCGGCTCGCCATCGCCCAGATATCCGCCTCGACCGACCCCGACGAGAACCTGGAGCAGGTGCAGGCCTGGGCCGAGAGCGGCGCGGCGGCGGGTGCCCACCTCGTCGTCTTCCCCGAGGCGACGATGGCCTCCTTCGTGACAAGCTCAGCCGCCGTCGCCCAGCCGCTGGATGGGCCGTTCGCCCAGGGCGTGCGCCGGGTCGCGCGAGACCTGGCGGTCACGCTCGTGGTAGGCATGTTTACCCCGGCATCGCCCCGGCTTGATGCCGACGGCCGGTGCCACCCGCGCGCCCGGAACACCCTGTTCGTGACGGGTCCAGCGGGGGAGGCTGTTTACCACAAAATCCACCTTTTCGATGCCTGGGGTTTTACTGAATCGGATCACATTGAGGCCGGCGTCGACCTGGGCTTGTTCAGTCTGAATGGGCTGGGCATTGGCCTGACCACCTGCTACGACGTGCGGTTCCCGGGGCTCTATACCGCGCTGGCTCAGCACGGGGCGCACGTCATCGTGGTCCCCGCCTCGTGGGCTGCGGGGCCCGGTAAGGCCGACCAATGGCGGACCCTATGCCGGGCTCGGGCCCTGGATTCCACCTGCTATGTGGTCGGGGCTGGGCAGGCCGACCCGCGCAGCGTAGGCCGGGAGACCGCACCGCAGGCCCCGACCGGGATCGGGCACAGCCTGGTGGTCGGTCCCCTGGGAGAGGTGGTCGCCGAAGCCGGTTCCGCGCCGGATCTCATCGTGGCCGACCTCAGCCTGCACGCAGTCCTCCATGCTCGGCGCCAGCTGCCGGTCCTCGGCAATGCCCGCTTTCAGATCCCGATGCCGCGGCCGGGGGTGCGCACTCGGTCTGGCAGGGGAGCGAAGCCCTCGGATACGCCCCCGGCTGCACCATCGGCTAGCATGGGCCCAGGTCCCCGCGCGGTGGTACCTCGCCCAACTCCCCCAGGGCCGGAAGGCAGCAAGGGTAAGTGAGCTCTTCCAGGTGCGCGGGGGCCGTTCTGCGTCTCGGGCCTCCCCGGCCCGCGACGCCTGGCAGATGATCCCGCCAGGCAACCCTCGGGATGATATCGGCCGGTTCAGCCACGTACAGTGGCGCTCGTGGCATCTGACGGCTGGGAACCTGACAGCGAGACACCTCCTGATGAGGGACTCCTTGCCTACGATCAGGACGGCCCAGACCTGTTTGGATCCCAACCCGAGGATCTGATCCTGCCGCCGGAACCGGTGACGGCCGATGATCCCGATACTGAGGTCAATCTTGACACCATGGACGAGATTCCCCTCGAGGAGCCCGACGAAGGTGAGGAGGCAGTTCTGGCGGCGCCAGCGGACGACGCCGCTCCCGACGAGCCTGCTGAAGGTTCCCTGGCCGCTGCCGGAGTCGACTCATCACGTCGTCCGGTAGCGCCGCTAGCCCTCTACCGGCGCTACCGACCGGAGACCTTCGACCAGGTGATCGGACAAGATCATGTCACCGAACCGCTGCAACGCGCACTGCTCAACAACCGGGTCAACCACGCTTACCTTTTCAGCGGTCCCCGGGGCTGTGGCAAGACGTCCTCGGCGCGGATCCTGGCGCGCTGCCTCAACTGTGCCGAGGGGCCCACGCCCACCCCGTGCGGCAGCTGCCAGAGTTGCCGCGATCTAGCCCGGGGTGGTGCCGGGAGCATCGATGTGATCGAGATCGACGCGGCTTCCCACGGTGGTGTCGACGAGGCTCGGGATCTGCGGGAACGGGCCTTCTTCGCTCCGGTGCACAGCCGCTACAAGATTTACATCATCGACGAAGCACATATGGTCACCAATGCCGGGTTCAATGCGCTGCTCAAGGTTGTCGAGGAACCGCCACCCCACGTGAAATTCATCTTCGCCACCACCGAGCCGGACAAGGTCATCGGCACCATCAGGTCCCGGACCCACCACTATCCGTTCCGGCTGGTGCCGCCCCGCACGCTGGCGACCTACCTCGGGCAGGTATGCGACGACGAGGGCGAAACCGTCGATCCCACGGTCCTGCCGCTGGTGGTGCGCGCCGGGGCCGGATCGGTGCGCGACTCGCTGTCGGTGCTCGACCAACTCCTAGGCGGGGCCGGGGCTACCGGGGTCACCTATCCGCAGGCGACCGCCTTGCTGGGCTATACTCCCGACAGCCTACTCGACCAGATCATGGATGCCTTCGCCGCAGGAGACGCAGCTGCAGTGTTTGCCGCTGTCGACCGGGTGATAGAAGTCGGTCAGGATCCCCGGCGCTTTGCCGAAGACCTGCTGCGTCGGCTGCGTGATCTTATAATTGTGGCCGCGGTCCCCGACGCCCTGGAAACTGGGCTGGTCGACGTCGCTGGTGATCAGGGTGAACGACTCACCACGCAGGCGGCTGGGATGGGCGGCGGCGAGCTGACCCGAGCCGCCGAGGTGATCGCCCGCGGACTGACCGAGATGCGGGGCACCACCGCCCCGCGACTGCACCTCGAACTCATGTGCGCCCGGGTGCTGCTTCCTGGTGCAGATGTCGACGACCGTGGCATTCATGCGCGCCTCGATCGGCTCGAACGTCGGCTGCAGATGGCCGATAGGAACAGCCAGGGTGATCAGAGCAGCCAGGGTGATCAGGGCACACGGGGTGATCAGGGCAGCCGTGCGGGCCAGCAGGATCCGCCGGGTCCGGGCAGTACCGCACCCGCTCCGGCGACATCAACGGACGCCACGCAAGCTACATCCGGAGTCTCTCCGGATGGGGCCTCTCTGGACCCTGCCGCGCCGCCACCACAGGTGCTCCCGCCGCGTCCGCAGTCGATGGCAACCACTCCCGCGCCGAGTCCCCCGAGCCAGCGACCGGCTCCGGCGCCCGTCACGTCTGCCGAGGCGTCACCCGACTCGAGGGCTGTTCCTGCTGAGCAGCCCACCCCAGTGCCGGAACCCGCGGCAGCGCCGGTATCCGACGTCAATCCTGCGGCAACACCAGGGCAGTTGACCACCGCCGACCTGCGTGGGCAGTGGCCGCAAGTGCTCGAGGAGGTCAAGGGCCGACGGCGGGTCACCTGGATCGTGCTACGCGAAAATGCCCAGGTGCAGTCCTACGCCGACGACGTGCTCACCTTGGCGGTGAGTAATCCCGGGGCGCGGGAAAGCCTAGGTCGCGGGGGGAGCGAGGATATTCTCCGGGAATCCTTGCTGGCCGTTCTCGGGATTGACCCGCGGATCGTCACCGTGGAGGCGTCCGGGGATCCTGCTCCCCGGGTGACGACACATCCGGGGGCGGCCACTGGGCCCGGCCCGGGCCCGAGCTCAGCGCCCAGCCCCGATCCCCAGCCGCTGGCAGCACCAGCATCCGGCCAGCCGGACCGGGGTCCGGCAGGAAACCAGCCCGAGGCGGAGAGTCCGCCGCCTCGAACCGGCGGGACGGGTGCCGCTGAGGCGCGCCGCAACATCGAAGGAACCCGGATGGGGCGGGGACCTGAACCCGACGAGCCGGCGACTGAATCGCGTGATGATCCGGACCTTGATGAGCGGGAGTTGGGCTCTGACGAACTCCTGACCACCTATTTGGGGGCGGAATTCCTAGGCGAGGAAACCCCCGAGTCCCGGTAAGTAAATGCCGGGTGGCATCGGTACCATGGACGAGATCCCCGTCACAGGAGGCGACCATGTCGATGTTCGGTGGTGAGGGCGAGTTCGACATGAACGCGCTGCTCTCCCAGGCCCAGGCCATGCAGGCGCAGATGCAATCCGCCCAGGAGGAACTTGCGAACACCAGTGTCACCGGGAGTGCTGGGGGCGATCTGGTAGTGGTGACGATGACCGGTGCTGGTGAGGTCACCAGCGTGACTATCGACCCCGCTGCGATTGATCCTGAGGATGCCGAGACCCTAGGCGACCTGGTCGTGGCCGCGCTACGCGATGCCGCCCACCAGGCGCAGGCGCTGGCGGCTGCGTCCATGCCTCAGGTTCCCGGGCTTGGTCTTTGACGCGTGTTCGAAGGTCCGATTCAGACCCTGATCGATGAGTTGGGGCGGCTTCCCGGAGTGGGGCCGAAGAGCGCTCAGCGGATTGCCTTCCACCTCATGCAAACCGATCGGGCCGATGTGGAACGCCTCGCGGTGGCGCTGCGGGAGGTGACCGACAAGGTGCGCTTCTGCGAGATCTGCTTCAACATCGCCGAAGAAGCCACCTGCCGGGTGTGCCGGGATCCACGCCGGGACCCGACAGTCATGTGCGTGGTGGAGGAACCCAAGGACGTCCAAGCCATCGAAAGGACCCGCGAGTTCCGTGGCCTCTACCACGTCCTGGGCGGGGCGATCAGCCCGATCGACCATGTTGGCCCCGAAGACCTGCACATTGCAGAACTGCTGCGCCGACTGGCGGCGCCCACCGTGACCGAGGTCATTCTGGCGACGGATCCGAACCTGGAGGGGGAGGCCACGGCCACTTACCTGTCGCGGGCATTGGCCGCGACCGGGATCACGGTGTCCCGGCTCGCGTCGGGGCTGCCGGTCGGTGGCGACCTGGAATATGCCGATGAGGTCACCCTGGGCCGGGCGTTCGCGGGAAGGCGGGCGATGGTGTGATGCTGCCGAAGCTGATCGCCACCGACTTGGACGGGACGCTGCTGGCCAGCGACCATGTGACCATCAGTCTGCGCAACCGGGCTGCCCTCACCGCGGCCGTCGACCGGGGCATTCACCTGGTAGCCGTCTCCGGGCGCCAGGGGTACTCCATCGCGGCCATTGTCGCGGGCACACCGCTGGAACGCCTAGCCCTGTGCAGCAATGGTTCGGTGGGGATGGACCTGCGGACCGGCCAGGTGCACCGAGAGGATCTGCTCGAGGTGGCGGCCCAAACGGCGCTCGCCGACGCCATGGTGGCTCAGTTCCCCAACCTCAAGGTGACCTCGGTGCGGGATGGGGGCAATACCTATCTTTCCGAGCATGGCTACCTCGGCGATCAGGATCCCGGGGCGGGGAGCGCCGCCTGGCCGGTCTCTCACCGATTCACCGACAGAGCCGAGGTGCTGGCATCGGCGTCGGTCAAGCTGGTGATGCGCGATCCCGAGATTCCGCCGCCGGTGTTGTGGGAAGCTGCTCACGCGCTGGCCGTGCCCGGCTGCCAGCCGACGATCTCGGGGGCCCCGTTCCTGGAAGTGGCGCGGGCGGGGGTGACCAAGGCCTCTGCTTTGGCGCGGTTCGCCGCTGACCTCGGGATTGCTTCAGATGACGTGGTGGCCCTGGGCGACAACGTGAATGATGTGGAGATGCTGGCCTGGGCCGGGTGTGGGGTGGCGATGGCAAATGCGACCCCCGAGGCGAGGGCGGTGGCCGATGAGGTGACCGCGAGCAACGATGCGGATGGCTTTGCAGTCCTCGTGGAGCGAATGCTGACGCCCTTCCGGTCCGGTCTCCCGGCTGGCTGAATCATCAGTCGTGGCCCATGATGGTCGTGCCGCCGTAGGCTGGCACCATGCGTGCCGCCTATGTCAGAACCCCGAATGCCGCCGATCCGGTGGCGGCGTTGCAGATCGGTGAGGTCGAGACCCCCGAACCGCCAGCGGGCTGGGTGCCGGTCACCGTTCAGGCGGCCTCAATCAACCACCACGATCTGTGGTCGCTACGGGGTCGTGCCGTCCACCCGGACCGGCTGCCGATGGTGCTCGGCACCGACGCTGCTGGGGTCACCACCGACGGCCAGGAGGTGATCGTGCACGCGGTGATCGCACGCCCGGAATGGGTGGGAGACGAGACCCTCGACCCGCAGCGAACCCTGCTGTCGGAGTGGTATCCGGGCACCATGGCCGAGCAGGTTTCCGTGCCCCCACAGAATCTCGTGGCCAAACCGGCAGGCCTGTCCTTCGAGGAGGCGGCCTGCCTTCCGACGGCGTGGCTCACTGCCTGGCGGATGCTCACCCAGAACGCCGGACTCACCGAAGCCGGAACCGTGCTGGTGCAGGGGGCCTCGGGTGGTGTGGCGACCGCCGCGGTGATCCTCGGGCACGCGCTCGGCCATCGGGTCTGGGTGACCTCGCGCTCGCGGGAGTCGCGTGAGCTGGCCTTGGCGCGGGGTGCCGCCGCCGTTTTCGCCCCCGGTGATAGGGTGCCCGAGCGGGTGGATGCCGTGCTGGAAACCGTCGGCGAGGCCACCTGGGCGCACTCGGTGCGTGCGCTCCGGCCGGGCGGCACCCTGGTGATCTGCGGCGCTACCACCGGGGCCAATCCGCCCGCTGACCTCAACCGGATCTTCTTCCAGCAGCTGCGGGTAATCGGCTCCACCATGGGCACCCGGGCTCAGCTAGCCGAACTGGCAACCTTCCTGATCGAGCGGGGGATCCGCCCGCCGATCGATCGGGTGTTGGGGCTTGACCAGGCCGACACCGCGCTGGCAGCGGTGGCGGCTGGTGGGTTGACCGGCAAGGTAGTGCTGCGACTGGTTACTAGCCAGTCAGCCGTCCGGGAACCCCGATCAGATAGATAAGCACCCAGGCGAGCACCCCACCGAGGATGGCCACTGCGGCCACGCCCCAGGCGACCTTCCGCACAGCCCCATGTTCACTCCATTGGCCCAGCAGGATCGCCACGACGGCGATCGCGCCCGCCACCACGAACACGGCGACCCGCATCGGTCCTCCCTCGGTTGCGGATGTTGGTATCGCTCGTAGAATAGGGCAGTCCGCACGGCAGAGATGAGGCCATCACCTCGGAGCTGCCGGAAGAACGGGCCCCGCCGTGGGCGGTGCCTCACTAGAACCGGCAGCGGGCGACGCTTGAGCGGGGTGTGTTGCGACACACCCAAGAAGGGTGGTACCGCGGAGGTCGCCGCAGCGGCGATGTTCGTCCCTTCGTCTCGTACCGACGAAGGAATGCCATGAACGCCCAGACGCCCGGCTACCGCGCCGTTGCCCCGCAGATAGATCTCCCCGCCATGGAGCGGGAGATCATCGCGCTGTGGGACGCGCACGGGACGTTCGACGCCTCGCTGGCCCAGACTGAGGGCGGAAAGCGCTGGACTTTCTATGAGGGGCCGCCTACCGCGAACGGAATGCCTGGCACTCACCACATCGAGGCCCGAGCCTTCAAGGACGTGTTCCCTCGGTTCAAGACCATGCAGGGCTACCACGTCCAGCGCAAAGCTGGCTGGGACTGCCATGGGCTGCCGGTCGAGCTGGCCGTGGAGAAGGAGCTCGGCTTCAACGGCAAACCTGACATTGAGGCCTACGGCGTCGAACCCTTCAATGAGCGGTGCCGGGCGTCGGTCACCAGGCATGTGGACCAGTGGGCTGAACTCACCCGCCGGATGGGCTATTGGGTCAATCTGGATGAGGCCTATTGGACGATGAGTGCCGACTACGTCCAAGCAGTGTGGTGGGCGCTCCAGCAGATCCATACCAAGGGGCTCCTGGTGGAGGATTACCGGGTAGCGCCCTATTGTCCCCGGTGCGGCACCACCTTGTCGGACCATGAGCTGGCCCAGGGCTACGAGGATGTCACCGACCCCTCGGTCTATGTCCGGTTCCCGCTCACCTCCGGCCCGCTGGCGGGCACGGCATCTCTGCTGGTGTGGACCACCACGCCGTGGACGCTGGTCTCGAACACGGCGGTCGCGGTGCACCCCGAGGTCACCTACCTGGCGCTGCGCAATGCTACCGAGACCCTGATGGTCGCCGAACCGCTCGCCGAGAAGGTGCTGGGTGAGGGCTGGGAGGTCGTCGGCCAGTATCGCGGCCAGGATCTGGAGCGCTGGACGTATCAGCGGCCCTTTGATCTGGTCGAGTTCCCCCCGGCTGAGGGCGGCACCCACTATGTGGTGCTCGCCGAGTATGTGACCACCGAGGACGGTACCGGCCTGGTTCATCAGGCCCCCGCCTTTGGTGAGGATGACATGCTCACCTGCCGGGACTACGGCCTGCCGCTGGTCAATCCGATCCAGCCGGATGGCAGTTTTACCGCCGAGGTGCCGCTGGTCGGTGGCCAGTTCTTCAAGACTGCTGACCGGCCACTGGTGGCCGACCTGGAGTCACGCGGGCTGCTGTTCCGCGCCCTTGACTACGAGCACAGCTACCCACACTGCTGGCGGTGCCACACCGCACTGCTCTACTACGCCCAGCCGAGCTGGTACATTCGCACCACCGCGATCAAGGATCAGCTGCTCCGTGAGAACGAGAGCACCACCTGGTATCCCGAGCACATCAAGCATGGCCGCTATGGTGATTGGCTGACCAACAACATTGACTGGGCGCTCTCCCGGAAGCGGTACTGGGGAACCCCGCTCCCGATCTGGCGGTGCGCGGATGATCACCAGACCTGTGTCGGATCCCTGGCTGAATTGGGGAAGCTCGCGGGCCGCGATCTCAGCGATCTGGATCCGCACCGGCCCTTTGTCGACGATGTGGTGCTTGATTGCCCCGCCTGCGGCCGGGAAGCGCATCGGGTGCCGGAGGTTATCGACGCCTGGTTTGACTCCGGCTCGATGCCCTTCGCTCAATGGGGATACCCGGGGGTGGCCGGGTCCGACGATGTCATGGCTCAGGCCTACCCGGCCGACTTTATTTGCGAAGCCATCGACCAGACCCGAGGCTGGTTCTACTCGCTGATGGCAGTGGGCACGCTGGTCTTCGACGATTCCTCCTATGAGAACGTGCTCTGCCTGGGGCATATCCTCGCCGAGGATGGCCGGAAGATGAGTAAGCACCTGGGTAACATCGTGGAACCGATCCCACTCATGGACGCCCACGGAGCGGATGCGGTGCGCTGGTTCATGGTGGCCGGCGGATCGCCCTGGGCCTCACGCCGGGTCGGCCATGCCACCATCCAGGAAACTGTCCGCAAGGTGCTGTTGACCTACTGGAATGCGGTCAGTTTTCAGTCTCTGTATGCGCGGGCCAATGACTGGGCTCCGGTGGCCGATGCCCCGCCGGTGGCGGATCGGCCGGTGCTGGATCGCTGGCTGGTCAGTTCGCGCACTGAGCTGATCCGCGAGGTGACCGCTGCCTTGGAGGGTTTCGATACCCAGCGAGCTGGTGCCGTGCTCAGTGACTTCGTCGACCAGCTATCGAACTGGTATGTTCGCCGCTCCCGGCGTCGGTTCTGGGACGGCGATCCAGCCGCGTTGTGGACGCTGCATGAGACGCTCGACGTGGTGACCCGGCTGATGGCCCCGATCGCGCCGTTCCTGACCGAACGGGTTTGGCAAGATCTCGTGGTCGCTGCGGTCCCGCTGGCGCCCAGTTCGGTGCACCTGGCGACGTGGCCTACCGCGGATCCCGAGCTCATCGACGCCGACCTTAATGCCTCGATGGGGCTTACCCGGCGGTTGGTGGAGCTCGGCCGGTCGGCCAGGTCGGATGCCCAGGTGCGGACCCGGCAGCCGCTCTCGCGGGTCCTGGTGCCGTCAGCCTCGCTGGCTCAGCTCAATCGAGAGCTCATCGATGAGATCGCCAGCGAATTGAACGTCGAACGGGTGGAATCGTTCGCCTCTGCTGGCGATCTGGTCGACCACAGCGCCAAGGGCAACTTTCGGGCACTGGGGAAGCGGTTTGGTAAAGACACTCCCCAGGTGGCGGCCGCCATTGCGGCTGCTAATGCCACCCAGCTCGCAGCCGACCTCGCGGCCACCGGTGAGGCCAGCGTCGATTTTGCTGGCGGAACGACAGTCTCCACTGATGAGGTCTTGATCACCGAGCGTCCGCGGGAGGGGTGGTCCGTGGTCAACGAGCAGGGTGAAACCGTCGCGCTCGATTTGGAGCTGAGCCCAGCGCTGATAGCCGCTGGTCAGGTACGCGAAGTGGTGCGTCTGGTGCAGGATGCCCGCAAGGAATCCGGGCTGGAGGTCTCGGACAGGATCCGCCTACGCTGGTCTGCCGGTGAAGAGTTGGCGGTGGTCCTGCGTGAGGGGAGTGCCCTGATCGCCCAGGAGGTGCTGGCAACCGACATGGCCGAGGGTGAGGTTGACGGGGCTGTGTTCGCCGATGCCGGATTGGGTCTGCGGTTCTCTCTGGTTCGCGCCTGAGCGAGTGCACGCACGGCTGATGGCGATCCGCCTGGGTTAGGGTGTGCGGACGGCGAGCGCCCAGCCACCGAGGGCTGGGGTTCTGAAAGGAGCCCGTCATGTCCGCACCGATGCAGCAGACCACGCTACCTTCTGGCCTGGTGGTGGCCCTGAGCGATCAGGGTGCCGGGGACCCGATCCTCTTCCTGCATGGGGTGTTGATGTCCTCGGTGTTCTTCGAGCACAATCTGGAGCAATTCGCGCGCAACCGCCGGGTGCTGGCCCTCGACTTCCGTGGCCATGGGCAATCACCGCCGGTGGACGGTGGCCATCTGGTTGAACAGTATGCGCAGGATGTGCATGAGCTGCTGGTCCACCTGGATCTCCACGCCGTGACTGTCGTCGGGTGGTCCATGGGAGCCCTGGTCGCCTGGGAATACCTGCTCCAGCATCCTGAGGATTCCCGGATTGCGCGGCATGTGGTGGTCTCGCAGGGGCCCTCGGATTTCACTCAGGCCGACTGGCCCTATGGGATTGCCGATCTGGCCGGGGTGGTCGGGCTGCACCGCGCGGTGCAAGCCGATGTCCGCGGCTTCCTGGATGGGTTCATTCCGCTGATGCTGGCCGAGAAACCGAGTTCGGCAGACCATCGGCGATTACTGGATTCCATTGCCGTCATCGAGGCCAACACCGCGAGTGCCATCCTGGTCGATCAGACCCTGGTGGACTATCGGTCCCGGGTGAAGGAGTTGGCGGTGCCGCACCTGCTGGTGTGGGGAACTGATGAGAAGGTCATCGCGCATGCCTCCGGAACCTGGTTGTGGGAGAACCTGCCCGATTCCACACTGACAGTGATTGAGGACACCGGCCACTGCCCGATGTGGGAGAACCCCTCAGCCTTCGCCGAGGTGGTGCAGAACTGGCTGGATGCCCAGCTCTGAGGCCGCAGATCCCGCCGTGGCCTGGATGTCCCTGGCCATGGGTGCGGGGGCGAACGTTCGTTGGTCACGGGTTGATAACCATTTTGTTGTGAGGTGCTACTAACCCCTTGACGGGGGCGCCTCGGTCCTGCTTAGCTAAAGTCGAAGCGCTTCGATGAGGAAGACGGGAGGACCGGCGATGGCGAAGATCACTCAGGTGGCGGCTCGCGCGGGCGTGTCCATCAGCACCGTCTCCTATGCACTAAGCGGTAAGCGCCCGGTTTCGGCCCAAACCCGGAAGCGGGTTCTCGAGGCGGCCCGGGAGCTCGGCTATCAGCCAAACGCGGGTGCCCGGATGCTGGCCGGTCGCCGGACGAACATTTTCGGAGTCTCTGAACCGTTGCGCCCCGATACTCACACCCCGACGCATATGGCCTTCGTGATGGCGGTGGCGGTGGCGGCGCGCCAGTATGACTACGATGCGCTGCTGCTCACCCAGGCTGAGGCCACCACCGGCGTGAGCCGGGTGGCTGCCAGTGGGCTGGCCGATGCCATTCTGGTGCTCGATGTGGCCCCCGAGGATCCCCGGGTGGCGTTGGCTCGGGAGGTGGACATGCCCGTGGTCTTTGTCGGGATCCCTACCGATCATGAAGGCCTGGTCTGCGTCGACCTCGACTTTGAGGGGGCGGCTGAGCGGGCGGTGAACCGGGTAGCCGATGCCGGTCATACCCAGATTGCGGTGATCGGACAGACCGAGGCCATGATGCGCACGTCAAACTTCCCGCCCCGGGTTCAGCGCGGGCTGGAGGCAGCAGCCCAAGCGCGGGGCGTGTCCCTGCAGATGTGGCCCTCGGGTGCGGTTCAGACAGAGGCCGCTGCTGTGGTGGCTGCCGTCGATGCGGGGTTGGCTGCTGGGGCGACGGCCTTCTTGTTGCACTGCTCGGAGGACGCCCATGCCGTCGCGCGAGCCCGGCTCGACGAGCAGGGGCTTCAGGTTCCCGCTGATGTCTCCCTGATCAGTGTTGCTGTGGTCCCCACCGAGCACCACGGGATCGACTCGATCCCCTTGCTGCCCGATGCCTCGTCGAGGCTGGCGGTCGACCTTGCCTATAGTGCGGTCGAGGACGGCCGGATGGCGCCGGGGGTGCACCTGATCGAGCCGGTCTATTGGGAACGCGGCTCCGTGGCCCCGCCGCCGGAGATCTAGCTTCGCAGTAGTGGCTCCCGCGCCTTAATCGAAACGCTTCGATACTTGCCAATCCGACCTCGATGAGGTCACCAGAAAAGAAAGAGGATATTCATGATACGCAGAAAGAATGCGAGGGTGCTGACCTCGGTCACTGCCCTGGTGGCCGGCCTGGCCCTAGCCCTAGCGGGCTGCTCGGGGTCGGCCGAGCCGACCTCGGGATCCGGTGGCGAAGGCGGGGGCGATTCGCTCACCCTGTGGCACTACGAGGGCAGTAACAGTGCGATGGGGATCGCCTGGAACGAGGCCATCAAGGTCTTTGAGGAGGAGACCGGGGCCACCGTCACCTTCGAGGAGAAGAGCTTCGAGCAGATCCGATCCACCGCGAGCCAGGTGCTCAACTCCGATGAGGCCCCGGACATCATGGAGTTCAACAAGGGCAATGCGACCGCCGGTTTGCTCGCCAGCCAGGGGCTGCTCGCCGACATCAGCGACCAGGTGACCGAATTCGGCTGGGATTCGAAGCTGGCTCCTGCACTGCAGACGACCGCTCGTTACGACGAGAATGGCGTCATGGGGTCCGGCCCCTGGTACGGCATTCCCAACTATGGCGAGTTCGTCATGGTCTACTACAACAAGGATGCCTTCGCGGAGGCGGGAGTCGAGATCCCGACCACGTATGACGAGTTCGTGAAGGTCATGGATACCTTCGCCACCGACGGCACCACGCCGCTGGCCGAGGCCGGTTTGGAGTACCCGCTGGGCCAGCTGTGGTACCAGCTCGCGCTGACCAAGGCAGATCGCCAGTGGGTGAACGACTACCAGCTGTACCAGAACCCGGTCGACTTCAGCGGTGAGCCGCTCACCTATGGCACCCAAACCCTGAAGGAATACGTCGACAAGGGCTATATCTCCAAGGACGTCGCCGGTATCAAGGCCGAAGATGCCGGGGTGGCCTTCATCAACGGCACCAACCCGATGTTCGTTTCCGGTAGCTGGTGGTATGGCCGCTTCGCCGACGAGATCGACTTCGACTGGGGCATCTTCCTGTTCCCTGGGACTGACCTGACTCTGGGCTCCTCGGGCAACCTGTGGGTTGTTCCGGAGAATGCTCAGAACAAGGATCTGGCCTACAAGTTCATCGACATCACCATGCGCCCGGAGATTCAAGCGATCATCGGCAACAATGGCGGGGTTCCGGTGGCCGCTGAGGAAGCTGACATCACCGATGAGAAGAGCCTCGAACTGATCCAGGCCTTCAATGCTGTCAACGAAGCCGATGGGTTGTCCTTCTACCCGGATTGGCCGACACCGACCTACTACGACGCCCTGGTTGCACAACTGCAGGAGCTGGTGAACGGCACCAAGGATCCGGCGGCGGTGCAGCAGTCGCTGGGTGACGAGTACAACACCTACGTCGACAGCCTTCGCTGAGCCGAGGTGGGCGCCCCGGCGGGGGCGCCCACCCCACACACCCCCCGATCTGATACCGAGCCAGCGCACGTCCCAGGTTCACCCGGATGCGGGTCATCCTGTGGTCCCCACTTTCAGTCAGACGCCCTCTTCTGGAGATACCCATGACTACCACCCAACGCCCAGCGCGCACCCGAGTGGCCGATGAGCCGCTGATCCCGCAGCGGGGATCCCGCGGCAGCGGCAGCTATTGGCTGTACCTGCTGCCCGGTTTCCTGCTGCTCACTGCCATCGTGGTGGTGCCTCTGGTGTGGAACTTCTATCTCACCTTCACCTCGTGGCGCGGGATTAAGCCGCCGGTTTTCATCGGCTTGGAGAACTGGACCCGGCTCGCGACCGACGAGAAATTCTGGGCCTCCTTCGGGAACTCGGTCTGGATGATCGTCGCCATGGTGATCTTGCCGACGCTGATCGGCTTGATCTTGGCTGCGCTGCTGTTTGACCTGGTGGGTCGCAAGTTCGGCGGCAAGGTCGCCAGCTTCCTGCGCGCCACCTACTACCTACCCCAGATTTTGCCAGCCGCTATCGCAGGCATCGTTATTGGCTGGATTCTGCGCCCGCAGGACGGTGCCCTCAATACGATCCTGGAAAGTATCGGCCTGGGCGCCCTGACTCACAACTGGCTGGGCAGCCCCGATACCGCATTGATCAGCATCATGGTGGTGCTGGTGTGGATCCAGATCGGGTACCCGGTTGTGGTCTTCATGGCGGCCCTGCAACGGGTGGACCCGGAGCTCTACGAGGCTGCCGAATTGGATGGAGCCAACTGGCTCCGGCGCTTTCAGGCGATCACGGTGAGCATCATTCGCCCAGAGATCTACGTGGTGACGCTCACCTGCACCATCGCCGCACTGAAGGTCTTCGGGCCGGTCTACGTGCTCACCCGTGGTGGCCCGGGCACGGCCACCAACGTGCCGGCCTACTACGCCTATAGCCAGTTCTTCCAGGCGCAGCAGGTGGGATACGGAGCCACCATCGCCACTGCCTTGACCCTGGTCATCGGGGTGGTGGCAGTCCTGTTCGTCCGGGCTCAGGCCTCGTCGGAACGCAAGGAAAGGGAGGGCCGCTGACCATGACGGTCTCGACAGCAACCTCGAAAAGTACTTCCAGCACGCCGATCCCGAAGCGGGGTCACAACGGGATTCACAAGCGGCGGCCGATGGATTGGCTGCTGCTGGTGCTGGCCATCGTCGCTGGCCTGATCATTATCGCGCCGTTCTACCTGATCTTGGTCAACTCGTTCAAGTCGCCCGCTGACTACGCCACCAGTGGCCCGATGTCAGTACCCACCAGCTTCTACTTCGATGGCCTGATCGCTTTTTGGGAGCGGGTCAACTTCCCCCAGAAGGTCTGGAACTCGCTGTTCATCTCCGGCATGGTCGCCGTGCTCGCCGTGGTGGTCTCCTTGCTCAACGCCTTCGCCATCGGCATCGGCAGGGTTCGGGGACGTACCTGGATCGTGCTGTTGTTCCTGCTGGCGAATCTGCTGCCTCAGGAGGCGTTGCTCTATCCGCTGTACTACATGTTCAAGGCGGTCGGGCTGTACAACAACATGTGGTCGGTGATCATTGTCTTCACCGTGATCCAGGCGGCCTTTGGCACCTACTTGCTCTCCTCCGTGTTCGGCACGTTCCCCAAGGAGATTCTGGAAGCCGCCTCGATGGACGGCCTCAACCGGTGGCAGATCTTGTGGCGGATCGTCTACCCCATCAGTCGCCCCACCCTGTCGGTGCTGCTGATCTTCTTCTTCATCTGGACCTGGAATGAGTTCTTGATCCCGCTGACGTTCCTGGTGTCGAATGCAAACCAGACGGTGCCGGTTGCGATCGCGGTGCTCCAGGGCGATCGGCTGATGGACGTGACCACGACCAGTGCCTCCGCATTGCTGGGGTTGCTGCCGACGCTCATCTTCTTCCTCATCTTCCAGCGGACCTTGGCGCGTGGGATTACGGCAGGGGCGGTGAAGTGAAGTTCACCGACGGATTCTGGCAACATCGCCCGGGCGTCACCGCGCTCTATGCGGCCGAGGCCTATGACATCGAACCGGCGGACACCGTTGACGGCCCCGGCTTGGTGGTGACCGCGCCCACCACGGTGATCACCCAGCGGGGCAACACCCTTAACCGGCCGGTGCTGACCACGACGTTGTCATCGCCTGCCGAGGGCATCATCCGGGTGCGGATCGCGCACCACACCGGCGGTCGGCCCCCGTTGGGCTTCGGCATTGCCGCAGACGAGTCCGTGGCTGAGGTGTCGGTGGCTGAGACTGGCGGTGTGCTGACCAATGGTGCGGTGCGGGCGATAGTTCAGCCCGGTGCTCCGTGGGGTCTTGACTTCGAAGTGGCCGGTCGCCGGGTCACCGGGAGCGGCTATCGCTCACAGGGGTACATGGACACCGCTCCGGGCACCCAGACCGATCCGGGCATCGTCATCGATGGGACCGGGGCGGATAGACGCCGGACCTACGTGCATGAGCAGCTCGATCTGGGGGTCGGTGAGGTCGTCTACGGGCTCGGGGAGCGATTCGGGCCTCTGGTCAAGAACGGCCAGTCGGTGGATATCTGGAACGCCGACGGGGGAACCTCCAGTGAACAGGCCTACAAGAACGTGCCGTTCTACCTCACCAACCGAGGCTACGGCGTCTTGGTGAACCACGCTGGCTTGGTGTCCTTCGAGGTCGGATCCGAAGCTGTAGAGCGGGTGCAGTTCAGTGTCGAGGGAGAGGTGCTGGAGTACTTCCTGATTGCGGGCCCGACACCGGCTGAGGTGCTTCGGCGCTACACCGGGCTGACCGGCCGCGCGCCGGCGGTCCCGGCGTGGTCCTATGGGCTGTGGTTGTCCACATCCTTCACCACTGACTATGACGAGCAGACCGTCTCCACCTTCATCGACGAGATGGCTGCCCGGAAGCTGCCGCTGTCGGTCTTCCACTTCGACTCGTTCTGGATGCGGGAGTTCAACTGGTGTGATTTCACCTGGGATGAGCGGGTGTTCCCCGATCCCGAGGGGATGCTGGCCCGGCTGCACGCCAAGGATCTCCGGATCTGCGTGTGGATGAATCCCTACATCGGGCAACGATCACCCCTGTTCGCCGAAGGTGCCGCTGCCGGATATCTACTGCGCCGTCCCGATGGCTCGGTGTTTCAGACAGACAAGTGGCAGGCCGGGATGGCACTGGTGGACTTCACCAACCCGGACGCGGTTGCCTGGTACCAAGCGAAGCTTCGGGCGCTGATTGCTCAAGGGGTGGACTGTTTCAAGACCGATTTCGGGGAGCGGGTTCCTCTCGACGTGGTGTACGCCGACGGGTCCGACCCGAACGGGATGCACAACCTCTACACCCAGCTCTACAACCAGGCGGTGTATGAGGTGCTGGCCGAGGCCCGGGGTGCTGACGATGTGGTGCTCTTTGCCCGCTCGGCCACCGCAGGTGGCCAGGCGATGCCGGTGCACTGGGGTGGGGATTCGACGTCCACCTTCGCCTCGATGGCCGAGACTCTGCGCGGTGGATTGTCGTTGGCGCTGACCGGGTTCGCCTACTGGAGTCACGACATCGGCGGTTTTGAAGGCACTCCGGATGCGGGGGTCTTCAAACGCTGGGTGGCCTTCGGCATGCTGGGGAGCCACAGCCGGTTCCATGGCTCGGGGAGTTACCGGGTGCCATGGGCCTTTGATGAGGAAGCCGTCGAGGTGACTCGGAGGTTCACCCAGCTCAAGATGAGGCTGATGCCGTACCTATATCAACTTGGCCTCGATGCTGGCCGGACTGGTCTGGGAATCATGCGGCCGATGCAGCTTGAGTTTCCCGATGATCCGGCAGTGGCCTATCTGGATCGGCAATACCTACTGGGCTCGGATCTTCTGGTGGCGCCGGTCATGAGCGCCTCTGGAGAGGTGGACTTCTATCTGCCTGAGGGGACCTGGACTCAGCTGCTCACCGGTGCACAGGTCACCGGAGGTGGCTGGCGCCGGGAACAGCACGGTTTCGATAGTCTGCCGCTCTATGTTCGCCCCGGCGGAGTGATCCCTTGGGGGGCTCAGGAGAACCGGCCAGACTATGACTACCTTGACGGTTTGGCAATTCGGGTATTTGCTGGGGGGCAGGGCCAGCGTGTTGTGCGGGTGACGACGCCCGCAGGGCGGCACGAGGACTTCCGCGTCGACCTCAGTGAGGTCACCGGGTGAGAATGTCCACCCCCGCGGAGATGAGGTGATCCGGGTAACCCCGACTCCGTCACCGACCAATAGCCGGCGACCTGGACGAGCGTCCAGGTCGCCGGTCTCGTCGAGGGGTCGTATTAAACCTCCCACCCCTGATCGTTCACGGTGGCCCGGACCCGATCCAGACGTACGCAGTGTCCGCCCCGGATCTCCAGCAGCACGTTGGCGGGGACATGGACGGTGGCCCCGCCATCGCGCACCGTGCCCACGATAACCGCCTCGGCTCCGGCTTCGGGATTCCGGATCTCGGTGATGTCTGCCCAGCCGGTGAAGTCGCTGGTGCACAAGTCCATACCGGGCTTGATCGCGGCGACCAGCCCCTCAATGGAATCAAAAGTCTCCACACTCGGGGTCGGGGTGGGTTCCAGGGGTTTGGTGTTGCTGCACATGAGGGTTTCCTTTCGTTGGGTAAGGGAAGTGCTGATCAATCATCCTCCGGTTGTGGTGCACCGGATCGAGCGACCCGCGTCCCCCAGATCTGGCGATGGACATCCAGTACACCCACCAGATCCGGGGTTGCGGTTGCTCCCGGCACGTCCTCGCACAGAACAGCATTGATCAGCGCATCCTTAGCGATTGCCGGAGGCGATTTCTTCGACCTGATCTGGGGTCAGCTCGGCGTTGAAAATATCGGCGTAGAAGGTGCCGACCTCGGTCGTGAAGGTCTCATAGGGCACCGCGTCGGGGTACAGCTTGCTGGCAGCGAACCATACTGTGAGCGGCTGCTCACTGGTGCGGTTTCCCCACAGGTGAGCCCCGATCGGCACCACGTAGATCTCTGAGTTCTTCACCGCCGTCAGCCCGACGAATCGGGGGTCATCCATCACTTCGTCGACATTCTTGGCGGAGGAGACGAAGATGACGTCCGGATCCCACGAGATCAACTGCTCGGCATTGAACTTCAGCCGGGGCTCGGTTTGGTCCGCGGTGACGCTGGTTCCTCCAGCATTGCTGATCCACCATTCGGCGATGAGATGGGGCCGCGACATTCCATCCGGGTTCATGTAGATAGCGGTCCGGGGGCTATCCGCAGCGGCGGTC
The DNA here is from genome assembly GCA_047973325.1 of Propioniciclava sp. GTDB lineage: Bacteria > Actinomycetota > Actinomycetes > Propionibacteriales > Propionibacteriaceae > Propioniciclava. The sequence continues at coordinate 32,312 of JBKEBU010000039.1, forward strand.
TTGACCGCCTGGTTGACTCGGGCAACCGAGTCATCGAAGTAGCTAGTGTAGGCGGTCGCCCCCTCTGGTGAGCCCAGGATGTCGCCCAGGAGCTCGATAACGTTCTTCACATCGGTATCGTCGAACCACTGCAACACCACCACTGTCAGCCCGAGATCCTCCAGCGGCTCGACCGAGTCCGGCTGCATAGTGAGGATGATGTCGGGATCGATGTCGAGCAGCTCCTCGGTCAGGGGGCCGTCGGAACCTTCGACCTGCGGACCGGTCTCGATCTGCGGTGCGAAGACATACTGATACTTCCACTGCTGTCGGTCGACGAAGTGTTGCGGAAGATTGTTGACGACCACATCGCCTCGACCCACGGCGTAGATGAAGCTGTTCAGTACGGGTACCGAGCCAATGGTCACCACCGATTTCACGGTGGTCGGGATCTCGACCTGGCGCCCCTCCATGTCGGTGATGGTGCGGCTGGTGGGAGCGGCGGTCGGGGTCGTGGGGGCTTCGGGGATGGCCGTTTGGGTGCAGCCGGTCAGGATGAGCATGGCCAGCGTCATGGTCACGGCTAGCCACCTGAGGGTTCTCCTCATGGATGGGCTCCTTCATAGGGATTCGAATCAGGGGTGGGGGTCTGCGCCTGCGCGGTGGTGGGGTGGAGCAGGGCACGCGGAACCAGGGTCGGCACCGGGTCCTCAACGCCGGGAACCTGGGCGTGTGCGACCTCTATCGGGGTCCGGTAGACCTCGCTGAGCAGTTCACCGCTGAGCGCGGTTCGGGGATTGCCCTGGGCGCGTACGCGGCCCTGGTCCATGATGACGACCTGATCGGCTCCGCGAAGCGCGTGGTCGGGCTGATGGGTGGTCATGACTATCGTGTGCCCCCGCCGGGCGAGATCAGCCACGACCGCGAGGACCCGGACGGCATTGCCCAGATCCAGCGCGGCGGTGGGCTCGTCGAGAATCAGGACCTCTGATTCCTGAACCAGCGCCCGGGCGACCAGGGCGAGCCCGCGCTCACCCCCGGATAGTGAGGCGAACGACTGATCGGCAAGGTGGTCGAGCCCAAGTTCGGTGAGTATGCCGCGGGCGTGTGCCCGATCGCCGGCTGAGGGGGTGGCCAACGGCGATAGGTGGGGAGTGCGGCCCATGACGGCCATATCCAGGGTGGTGAACGGAAAGACGGTGGCGGTGCCTTGTGGGACGTAGGCCAGCAACTGGGCTCGGCGGCGGGCCGACAGCTGGGTGATGTCCTCGCCGAGGATGTAGGTGCTGCCGCTGTGTGGGGTGAGCAGCCCCAGCAAGCAGCGCAGCAGCGTGGTCTTCCCGGCTCCGTTGGGGCCCAGGAGTGCGGCAACCTGGCCCCGCTGTACCTCCATGCTGACCTCGTGCATCTGGTGGCGGCCACCCGGATGAGCGAAGCTGAGCGATTCAATGCTGACGGCTGGACTCATAGCCACTGCTTCCGGGCCCGGGATAACAAGAAGACGAAGAAGGGTGCGCCCACCAGGGCGGTCAGGACCCCCAAGGGCAACTCCATCCCGGCGGAGGTGCGGGCTAGGTCGTCGACCAGCACCAGGAACCCGGCGCCCATGAGGACCGATGCGGGCAGGAGCCGGTCGAAGGCGGGGCCGATAAGAAAGCGGGCCAAGTGCGGCATTATCAATCCAACCCAGCCGACGATTCCAGCCATGCTCACGGCAGCGGCGGTCATGAGGGTCGAGGCGGTGATCACCACCCCCCAGACCACCGGGCGGCGCACGCCCAAGGCAGCGGCCTCATCGTCCCCGGCCGCGAGCACTGTCACCGGCCAGCGCACCAGAGACAGCGCCACCAGGCTGAGAGCCATGATGATGCCTGGGGCGGCCAGATCATCCAGCCGCACCCGGCCCAGGCCGCCCATCAGCCAGAAGGTGATCGTGGGCAGGGTGTCTTCGGGATTGGCCAGATACTGGGTGATGGAGATGAAGGCCTGGAACAGGGTCGAGACCACGATGCCGGCGAGCACCAGGACTACGGTGGATCCGCGTCCCAGCATGCGGGAGATCCCGAGTGCCATCAGCGCGGCGACGATGCCACCGATGAATGCGGTCAGTTGTACCACCGGCCAAACGAGGCCGAGCAGCAGGGCCGCGGCAGCGCCAAATCCGGCCCCGGCCGAAACCCCCAGGATCGCGGGGGAGACCAGTGGATTGCGGAACATGCTCTGGTACCCGGCGCCGGCGGCGGCTAGCCCGCCGCCCACCAGGATTGCGCCGATTATTCGGGGCAAACGCACCTGCAGTACGACCGTTGTCTGGGTCTCGGTGATGCTGGGATCGGGGCCCAGGAGCGGATTGAGCAGCACCCGCGCGACGGTGGGGACGTCTATCGCCAACGCCCCCAAGGGGAAGGAGAACGCCACGATGGCGAGCAACGCCAGCACCAACCCGGTCAGTTTGAGTTGCCAGCGATCCCTGCGGGGACGCGTGGGTGCGGTGCTGGAACTGTCAGTGGGGGTGCTGATGACGTCCCTGGCGGGGGGCTCCTGGGTGGTTGCCGACACAGCTCACTCTCTGTTCCGCAGATGCGATTACCTAAATAAAATATCACAGTAATCGCGTGCGTCTGACCATCCACTTTCCCGCATTTGAAGTTGGTGATCAGTGTCCCGCGCCTGAAGTTCGCTGCACTAATATCTGCAGCGAACTCCGGGCGTGGGGCCTGGGGGCGCTATAAAGGACGTACCTGCCTTGGTGAAACCTCCCGGATTGGATGGAGCGTGACCCAACCCCGTACTCAGACCCGCGTGGTCACTTTCACCGCGAATCCGAGCATCGACCAGACTGTTGCGCTGCGCCAGCGGCTGCAACGCGGGGAGCTGCAGCGGGCTGATGAGGTCACTGAACAGGCTGCTGGCAAGGGCATTAACGTCGCGCAGGTGCTGAGTGCGGCGGGCTGCTCAGTGACGATGGTTATCGCCGGAATGGATGCTGACTATCGAGACCGCCTCGCTGGTTTCCATCTGCCCTGGGCGAGTGTTGACCTGGACGCGGGGCAGCGAGTACGGGTGAATCTGACGCTCACTGAACCCGATGGGACCACCACCAAGATCAACGAGCCGGGTCCGACGCTGACCCCAGCCCAGGTGGCGGCGTCAGTGGCACAGTTGACCGAGGCCTGCCGCGGTGCGGTCTGGGCAGTGCTGACGGGGTCGCTTCCTCCCGGGGCGCCGCGGGACTGGTACGTGCACCTGATCGCCGCGATTCGACCGCTCGGTTGCCGGATCGCCGTTGACACCTCCGAGCGCCCGCTTCTGGAGGTGACCCGTGCCCGGTCCGCTGCCCACATCGATCTCCTCAAGCCCAACGCAGCCGAACTGGCCCAGCTCACCGGCGGGAACGCCGCCCAGTTCGAGGCTGAGGCGGCCCGGGGTGACGTGGGCGCCATCGTCGCAGCCGGCCGAGCACTACACCAGGTGGGTATTGCCCAGGTCTTGGTGACCCTTGGTGCCGCCGGGGCGGTGCTGGTGAATGCGTCGGGAGCCTGGCAGGCATGGGCGCCCTGGAGCGTGGTGCGCAGCACCGTGGGGGCGGGGGACTCTGCCGTGGCGGGGTTCGTTCTGGCTGCGATGGCCGGGGCTTCCAGCGCGGACTGCCTGGCCCGGGCAGTCGCTTACGGAACTGCGGCCGCGGCCCTTCCAGGATCCAGGGTGCCGCGCCCGGCCGATCTGACTCCCGATATGGTCCGAGTGCAGCAGGTAGGTGAGTCGGGCAGATAACGGTTCCGTCTCGATTGTCATTCCCACCCACCGGATTTAGGCCGGAGTGATCACCTGCAGGCTTCCGTCGGTGCCCAACCTCGCTATTGTTGCCCGCAAGATCGTCCCGGGTGGCCGTATGGGTGCGCTCGAGGTGTTCGTCAGGAAGGGCGCCTGCAGGGTTGGCGCTGACCTCAATCGCAAGGAGAGAACAAGAATGGCCAGTAAGACAGTCACCGTCGGCTCCTCCGTCGGCCTCCACGCTCGTCCGGCCGCCCTCATTGCCGAAGCTGCTGGAGCCTACGACGACGAGATTCTGCTGACCCTCGGTGGCAGCGATGAGGAGGGTGTCGACGCCGCCTCCAGCCTGATGATTATGACGCTCGGGGCCGAGCAGGGCGCCGAGGTGACCGTCGAATCAGACAACGCCGACGCTGTCGAGGCGATTGCTGCTCTGATAGCTCGGGATCTCGACAACGAGTGATCTGACAGCATCCGCAGCAGGCCCGCTCCACGCTAGGGGAGCGGGCCTGCTGCGTTGTTGTTGCTGGGGGGCTCCCGTTGTCAGCGAAGGGGCGGGTTCTTGTTATAGGGAGGCGGGGTCCGGCCACCACCAAGCTGCTGGAGCACGATGGTGCCCACAATGGCGATGATTATGAACGGCGGCCACCAACCGGTCAGGAAGGCCCCTCCGATGGCCACTGGCCACAGGACAGCCCGGACGGCGGCGAGATGCTGCTGGGTGAGGCCAGCGGGGAGCTTGGCTGGTGGTCGGGGGGCCAGTGTGGATGCTGAGGTCGATAGGTGGGTATGCGGGGAGTCGAGCCTGGCGGGATCCGGATCCAGGACGGCCGGACGGGGCACGGGCAGATCAGCGAAGAGCGGACTGAGATCGGTGGCAAACCGCGCCTCTAAGGCGGTGCTGAGGCGCTCATCCAGCTCTGTGGCGGTGAGCCGACCAGCCGTATAGTGTTCGCGCAAGAGGTCTGCGGCGCCGTCACGGTCGGCGTCAGATAGCCGTTGCGGGACGGGATCGGAGGACACGTCCACCAGTCTACGATGGATGCGGTGCGGGCCAGCCTGCGGTCGGTGCCGCCAGCCTTGGCGAGTGCACGCACAGTGTGATCGCTTTCATGATGTCAGGAGGAATACCGCGTGCGGGTCGTGCAGAAGTTCGGCGGATCGTCAGTTGCTGATGCCGCAAGCATCAAGCGGGTGGCGCAGCGGATCGTCGACGCCCAAGAGCAGGGCAATGAGGTGGTGGTGATCGTCTCCGCCATGGGGGATACCACCGACGAACTCCTCGACCTCGCCGAACAGGTGTCACCCCATCCGCGGCCCCGAGAGCTGGACATGCTGCTCACCGCCGGGGAACGGATGAGTGCCGCTCTGCTGGCCATGGCGATCAATGACCTCGGCTACACTGCCCGGTCGTTTACAGGCTCACAAGCGGGAGTGATCACCACCGAGCATCATGGGGATGCCCGGATCATCGACATCACGCCCGGTCGGATCGAGTCTGCGTTGGCCGAGGGGGATGTCGTCATCGTGGCGGGCTTCCAAGGGGTTTCCCAGACGACGAAGGATGTCACCACCATGGGGCGTGGGGCCTCCGACACCACTGCGGTAGCCCTGGCTGCGGCACTGGGCGCTGGCTATTGCGAGATCTACTCCGATGTCGATGGGGTGTTCACTGCCGACCCGCGGATTGTCACTGGAGCCGCCCGGATTCCGCAGATCAGCTACGAAGAGATGCTCGAGATGGCCGCCAATGGTGCCAAGATCCTGCATCTTCGCTGCGTCGAGTACGCGCGGCGGGAGAACGTGCCCGTACACGTGCGCTCATCGTTTACCAACAAGCCTGGTACCTGGGTGCAGCACATCAGCGAGGAGGAATCCGTGGAGAACCCGATCATTACCGGTATCGCGCATGACCGTTCGGAAGCCAAGATCACTATCATCGGTGTGCCCGACCATGTCGGGGCAGCTGCTGATGTATTCGACGTGATCGCTAGTGCCGGGATAAATATCGACATGATCGTGCAGAATGTGTCGGTCTCGGACAACACCACCGCGATCTCGTTCACGCTGCCACAGAGCGATGGGGCGCGGGCTCAGGCGGCGATCGAAGCGGCCCAGGGGCAGATTGGCTATACCGGGCTGGAATACGACGATCAGGTAGGCAAGGTCTCGGTCATTGGTGTCGGGATGCGGAGCCATCCGGGAGTCTCGGCGACCTGCTTCCGTGCGCTCGCTGAAGCCGGGATCAACATCGACATGATCTCCACCTCCGAAATCCGGATCTCAGTAGTGGTCAACGTCGATGACGTGGACAGGGCGGTCCGGGCGTGCCACACCGCCTTCGGACTCGACACCGAAGGCCAAGCGGTGGTCTATGCGGGGACGGGGCGCTGACTCCACAGGCAGCCGACCCTGAGCTCCGTGCGGCGGGGTTTCTCTTCGGTTTGCTGACGTTGCCATGGGTGCTCTTCGTGCTGGCTTTCCGGCCCCCGATCTCCCTGATGGGCTGGGGCACCACGGTGCTCTGGGTTGCGTGGCTGGTCGCGCTGATCGCCGGGGGGCTGGGTGGTGACAGTCCGCTGCTGGCAGCCATACTCCCGACCTTGGGAACCGTCGCGTGTGGATCTTTGGGATTTCTGATTCTGGTGTGGCCCAGTGAAGTGCTCTTTGTGATTCAGGAGACTCAGTATGGCTGGCTCCGGGTCGTCGGTGGTGTTGGGGCCGCTGCTGCAGGGGCGGCGCTGGCGATCAGGCTCCGCCGGGGAACTCTGGCGCCGCTGGCTAGTCGCCCGGAGTTCGGGGCCGCGGGGGTAGCCCCGCGGCTTCGGGTCTCGCTGGTGGACCAGATCCGGGATCAGGTGGTGGCACGGATCGCCGTAGGGGTGCGCCTGGGCGGCACCGCCCTGGTGATCCTCCTGGGAACGCTCCTGGTGGTGGTCGGGGCCGGAGGTGCCTTCCTTCCGGCTTGGCTGGCCCTGCTGGTGGTCCTCGTTCTCGGGCTGGAGATGTGCTGGTACCGCTGGGCCGGACAGGAACTGGCCGCAGGGTTGCCGGGGCTTGATCCCGTTCGCGGGAGCACCAAGTTCGATGGGTGGTGGTCGGTCACGTGGGCGCTCGCGGTGGTGATCACGGGTCGAGCATCCGCCTACGCCGGAGGCCTACGGCCGGAGCCGATCGGCTGGTACCTGCTGCTGGCCCTGGTAGTCCTGCTGGCGGGTTGGCTGCCCTTTCCCCTGCTGTGGCGACGACGTGACCACGTATTCACCGCTTGGCTGCTGAGACGACCGGAACGCTACCGGGAGTTGGTTGAACTCCGGGCGCGCGTGTCCCCGGCGGAGTTTGGGCGGTGGCCCGACGTTGGGTGAATCAGGAGGTCGGTTCGAACTCCGGCATCCGGCTGCCAATGCCCACCAGTTGGGCGATGGCAGCCACAGCTCGCTCAGCCGCCCGACCATCCCCGTAGGGATTGACGGCCTGAGCCATGCGCTCGTAGTCCTGAGGAACCGTGAGGAGCCGGGTCACCTCACCGACGATGAGATCTTCTTTCGTACCCACGAGGGCGGCGGTCCCCGCTATGACGGCCTCGGGTCGCTCGGTGTTGTCCCGCATCACCAGCACGGGCTTGCCCAGGCTGGGGGCTTCTTCTTGTACCCCGCCCGAGTCGGTGAGTACCACGGTGGCGAGCTGCATGGCGTGGACGAAGGTGTGATAGTCGAGGGGTTCAATGGTCAGGACCCGATCGAGTCCCTGGACTTCTGGCAGGACGGACTCGCGAACCAGCGGATTCGGATGCAAGGGCCACACCACGGTCAGCTCCGGGATTGCTTGCACCAGCCGGGCCACCGCGCGGCCGATGGTGACCATGGGTTCTCCCCAACTCTCGCGACGATGGGCGGTCACCAGCAAGACCGGTCCTGTGGTGTCTCGCATGCTCTCAATCACTGGGTGCGGGTTGGTCAACGGGCGTGCCGCCACCGCCAACAACGCATCGATCACAGTGTTCCCGGTCACGGTGATACTGCTGGGGTCCACGCCCTCGCGGAGCAAGTTGTCTCGGCTGGTCGCCGTCGGTGCCAAATGCAGCGAGGCAATCCGGGCTGTCAGCCGCCGGTTCGCCTCTTCTGGGAAGGGGTTGTGCACGGTGTCGGTGCGTAGGCCTGCCTCCA
>JBKEBU010000040.1:0-32251 GCA_047973325.1 Propioniciclava sp.
GGTCTCCTTCGCCTCGTTCGGGTTCTGCAAAGCGCATGCCGCCGCATTTGCGCTGCCCACCTACCAGTCGGCCTGGCTCAAACGGCACCATCCGGCAGCCTTTCTCGCCGGCCTGCTCACCTACGATCCCGGCATGTACCCCAAGCGGCTCATCCTTGAGGAGGCCCGCCGGATGGAGGTACCGGTCCTGCAACTGGATGTGAATGCCTCGGATGCTGTGTATCGCGTGGAAGCGACCGAAGCTCATGAGCCGGGATCGGTTCTGGATGGGACCATCTGGGGCATCCGGATGGCGTTCGCTGATGTGAAGGGGATCAGCGAAGCTGAAGTCGAACGGATTACCAGTGCCCGGCCCTATGCCGGATTGGCCGACTTCTGGCAGCGGGCGCGCCCCTCCAGCGATGTTGCCGAGCATCTCGTGCTTGCCGGAGCCTTCGATGCCTTGTACGACATCGGAACACCCCGGGTGATCGGGATGCGTCACCAGGTCACCCGGCGTGATCTGCTGCTTAGTCTTGCCGATTTGGCCCGTGCCGATCGGGTGACTGTCCGCGCCCAGCGTGGCTCACGGGGACGTGCCCGTGGACTGACTGGAACCGGGGTGACCAGGCAGCAGGCGGTTCAACTTGCGCTCGACTTTGCTGCGTCTCCCGATCTCATCGGGGAGTCCGGCAGCGACGAACCTCCCCGAGACGTCCGTCCCTCCGGATTGCCTGAGATGACAGCCGCTGAACGCATGACGGCTGAACTGTCGGTGCTCGGGATGGATGCCACCCGGCATGTCCTGGCCGAGCACCGTGCTTTTCTCGATGCTATCGGGGTCACCTGGTCAGACCAGTTGCTCATCCGGCGAAGCCGGAGTCAGCTGCTCGTCGCTGGCGTCAAGGTGGCTACCCAAACCCCGCCAGTCAAATCGGGTCGACGGGTAATTTTCCTTACCCTGGATGACACCACCGGGCCGGTCGACCTCACCTTCTTCGAAGCTGCTCAGGGGCCGTTCGCTATGACAGTATTCAACTCCTGGCTGATCATCGGGCTCGGTGAATTGCGCCGTACCGGCCCTCGCGGTGTCTCGTTGCGGGGGTTGGGTGCCTGGGACCTGCTCCAGTTGCGTGAGCGTTGGCAGTCTGTTCTGGATGCGACTGGCGATGAGTCGGCGGCTGTCGGCGAGGTGCGCAATCTCATTGATACTGCGGTGGCGACCCAGGCACAGACCCATGCCGAGGCGCTCCGACTCCGAACCGTTGCGGTGGACAGTCCTGTGGGTGATCGGGAGGGGTGGCCGGTGGTCGATACCGAACATGCAGCCGCAGCCGGCGGGATGGGGCAGCGGCGGGTCTTCGTGCATCCCAGCGGTTTCGTGCAGTCGCCCTATACCGATATTGCTCCGGCAGGAGAGTCGCCCAAGACCGTCCCGCCACGCCCTTCCGATCCAGGGCGCAAACTGTGGCATGCAAGCCCCGGCTCCTCGGGGAGGTGATCGCATGCCGGTGATCGCGCATGTGGATATGGACAGCTTCTATGTCTCGGTGGAACTGCGGCGACGGCCCGACCTGATCGGTAAGCCGGTCTGGGTGGGGGGTGCTTCCCGGGGGGTGGTGCTCTCGGCGTCCTATGAGGCCCGAGCGGTTGGGGTCGAAGGTGGCATGTCCTCGACCCGGGCACGGCGATTGTGCCCGGATGCGGTGGCGATCCCGCCCGACTATGACTCGTATGAGGCGGTCTCTGACGGCGTTTTCAGCATCTTCGCCACGGTTGCCCCCTTGGTGGAACGGGTGTCCCTGGATGAGGCGTTCCTGGACATCACCGGGACCCGTCGGCTACTCGGATCGCCGGTACAGGTGGGTGAACTGATCCGAGCCCTGGTCGCCGATGAGCAGAGGATCCCCTGTTCGGTGGGTATTGCTCCTACCAAACTCATAGCCAAGATGGCTTCGAATGCTGCTAAACCCAATGGTCTGGTCCAGGTGTTACCGGGTGAGGTGATCAGCTTTCTGCATCCGCAGCCGGTGACGAAGATCTGGGGGGTTGGCCCGGCTACCGCAGAGGCATTGCAGAAACTTGGTCTCCACACCATCGCCGACGTGGCATATACGCCAAAGTCGACCCTGCAGCGGGCGCTGGGGCCTCGGTCTGGGAGCGAACTATGGGAACTTGCCTGGGGGATTGATGGTCGCCGGGTCACCGCGACTGCCGGTGACCGGAGTGTGGGGAACCAGGAGACGTTCCACCGGGATACCGATGATCTGACAATCATCACCACCGAGATTCTCAGGGTGAGTGCCCGGGTGGCTTCCCGGATGCGGCGAGCGAATCTGGTGGGACGCACAGTGACGCTGTCGCTCCGGTTCGCGGACTTTCGGACAGTGCAGAAGTCGCTCACACTTCCGCATCCCACCAATGGAACTGACGCGATTCATCTGGCTGGACGGAGATTGCTTGATGCCCTCCGGCTGGAGCGTCCCCGGATCCGGCGGATCGGCATCCGGGTGGAGGGGATCATGGAGGCAACTCAGGCTTATGGCCAGCCAGCTCTCGATGAACCAGAGCGGGGATGGCCTGAGGCGGAACGGGCAGCAGATGCTGCAATCGCCAGGTTCGGCCCCCAGGCTGTCTCACGGGCAGTATTGACGCACCGCCGCAGTTCCGTTTGATCCCACAGACGCCTACACTAGACCCACCAAGGGACGAGGAGGTGTGATGGCTCTATCGGAGCAGGAACAACGCCGCTTTGAGCAGCTTGCGGCCGATCTCGCCGCTGAAGACCCGAAACTTGCGCACACGATGCGTGGGGCCAACAACGGTACGCTGCATCGTCGGCGGGCCGCCGGGGCCGGAATCATCTTTCTCGTCGGTATCGGCGCTCTGATCGCAGGCATGGAGTTCGGCTGGATTCTGAGCGTGGCTGGTTTCGTGATCATGTTCTTCGCCGCCATCGTTGCCCTGAGTGCCTGGCGACAGGTGAGCCCGTCTGGGGAAGAATCCGATTCAACCCCTGACAGTGGTCGGTTTGATCGCACGGGTGATCAGTGGCGTAAGCAGAAGGACGATGGCCTCTGATCCTGGCTGGGCTGCGCGCTAACCCAGGTGTGGGAGCTGGCTCACCAGGAATCCTGACCGGTTGCGTGCTACCGTGTCGCGAACCCCCATTTTACGGGCGTCACTTGTGCGCGCCTGGGGCAGCCCCATTTGCGCGCAACCGTGACGCCGCTTGCTGAGAGGATGCACCTCGTTGAGTAGAACGCCGACGGCCACCATCGTCATTCCGGTCAAGAACGGCGCCGAACATATCGCCACCACCCTCGCCTCCCTTGGGCGACAATTCGCCGACCCGTATGATCTCGAAGTGGTGGTGATTGACGACGGCTCCACGGATGCGACGCTCACCCTGGTGGCCGATGCTGGCCAGGTACTCCCTCAGCTAGTGGTCGAGCACTGGGATGTTTCCCGCGGGGTAGGGGCCGGGCGGGTGCGTGGCCTGGAACTGGCGACCGGTACCTTCGTTGGATTCATCGACGGCGATGATTGGTTCGCGGATCGGCGTCTGGAAACCCTGGTGGGTGCTCTGCAAACTCTCGATGTGGATTTTGTGCGTACCGATCATGTCAAGGCCGACGGGGTGAACCGAACTCTGCATCGCGCCCCTCAGGGGCGTCGAAATGTAGCGCTCAATCCCAGAGATTCGATTCTGCCGGTTGCCGGATCCAGCATGGTCGACTATCCCTTTCCCCCGGCCGGGATGTTCCACCGGCGGATGCTGGAGCAGGGCACCCTCGCCTACGATGCGGAGTTGCGCACGGCCGAGGATCGGGTCGCGGCCTGGCGGTTTCACCTCAAGGCGGACTCGTTCGCGGTCGTCGATGCTCCAGCCATGTTCTATCGGCGGGGCATTGCGTCCTCACTGACTCAGATTTATGACAGCCGACAACTTGACTTCGTGCGAGCGTTCGAGCTGATCCATGATCTCCTGAAGCCGGACCCGGAGTACACGACTTATGTACCGAAGCTGATTCGACAGTTCTTTGCTATCGCGGACCATCATGCACGGCGGGCGGCCGGTATGGATCGCCGCACCAAACAGCACCTAGCTCAGCTTGTGGGCGGATTCGTGGACCTGCTGCCGGCAGCGATGGTGCAGGCAGTGTGGGAGGGCAATGACCTGCGCCGACAACTGAGGTTGTCGGCCTATACCGGGTTGTCGGTGCGTGAAGGGGTGGCGCTGTGAAGCAGATAGTCTTGGCCTCGACCCTGTTTGGGATCATGACGGCTACCGCCGCTATCGATGAAGGAAAGCTAGGCGATGGCTATTCTGAGCGGATCCTGATCACTTCGAAGCACTCGGTCGCTCCCGAGGCCTCGGCACCGTTGCTGGAGTCTGCAGCGGCGGCGGCCCTGCTCACCCGATTTGATCGAGTGCTCTCCCTCAACGAGATGCTGGAACCGCAGCATCCGGCACGGTGGAAGGTCCCGCAAATCAATGTCGCTAGCTACGAGCGGCTCCTACGCCGGTACTGGGATCTGGGAGAGGAGGAAGTGGATCTCGTTCTTGAGTCGGTCCACGTCAGCCCGGCCGCGACCATGGCCGAGATTTTCTGGAACAGCAAGATCTTCGTCTTGTCGGAAGGGCTGATGAGCTACGGTCCGACTCGGGAGCCACAGAGCCCGGCATTCGGCCATCGAATGCAGGCCCTGGTCTACCTGGATCTCGTTGAGGGGCTAACCCCGTTGTTGCTGGCCGAGCATGGAGTGCCGACGGTGGCGGTGAGCCCGGCGGGTTTTCGAACGGTGGTCGAGGACATGGGTCGCAGCTACGGCCCGGTGCCTATCGAGCCGGGAGCGGAGCCTACCGCCCTGGTGTTGGGGCAATATCTGGCGGCATTGGGCCTGATGTCAGCCGAGGAGGAGGTCGCCATGCAGGTGGCGATGCTCGAGCGGGCTCAGGAAGCGGGTGCTCACCGGGTGATCTTCAAACCGCACCCGACCGCGCCACCTGCCGATATCGACGCCATTCGCATGAGCGCTGAACAGCGTGGTGTCGATCTGGTGATCCTCCGAGACCCGGTTCCGGCCGAGGTCTTGCTGGCGAAGCTGGACATCATGCTGGTTGTGGCCAGTTTCTCTACAGCATTGGTGACGGCCCAGCGGGTGTTCGAGATTCCGATCGCGAGTGTCGGGGCAGATACGGTCCTGGAAGCGCTCAAGCCGTATCAGAACAGCAATCGCATCCCGGCGACTGTCGTCCGCGCGCTCACTCGTGACGATAACCACACCAGGACAGGCGCCAGCCTGCAGGGACTCATCACGGCGGTGGCCTATTGTATGCAGCCGAAGACGCTCACGCAGGGGCGTTCGACGGCGGTTTCAGTTCTTTCCAAGATCGACCTGACCGAGCGCCGGGAGTACTTCAAACGCCGTCGGCTGGGCAAGCTGGGACTTCCAGGAGGGACGAGACCCAGCCGCACCCATGAGGTTGCGGTTGCGGTGGCAACCAGGCTCCCGGCCGCCTGGCGGGAAAACGCGTACTTCGGAAGCCAGTCCGCCCTCCGGCGAGTTCCGCGGTTCGGCCGCTAGGGATGTGCTGATTAATGCTGCTCTGTGCGAGGACGTGCCGGGCGGGATGAACCGCAACGCCACATCTGGTGGGTGTACCTGGTCGTCCATCGCCAGATGTGGGGGACGTGGGTCGCCCGATCCGGTGCGCCACAGCCAGGGCATGATTGATCAGCGGTTCTCTAGGCGGTTTGGGTGACCCTTCGGGTTTGGGGTCGCCCGCCGGGGTGCCTCGGACCCTTGATGGTGGACACGGCACCTGTTCCTGTGACAGCCCTGGTAGATCAGGACATCTGGGCTGGTGGTAGTCCTGGTGCCGTGTTACGTTCGAGCGACCCCCTGTCATAGGAGACGGTGTGCGTGGTCGTGGTGTTCTTGGGCGCAGGTTGGCGGTCTTGGTTTTCGGGTTGGGTTGGCGGTGGTGGGCGCGCCGATGGTGGGTGCGAGGCCGACCCGGGGTGAGATCTTCGCTGATGAGCGGGTGTCGGTTTCGTTTTGGCGGGCCTTTTCGTCGCCTGAAGGTGTGATGGGTTGGACGACGCTTAGGAACAAGACCGGGACGCGATTGTCTGATTGGCGCTTACGGTTGGACGTGGGAGCTGAAGTTCGTCATGTTCGGCGGGCGAAGGTGGTTTCTGAGCAGGGCGGGGTAGTGGTCTTCGGGCCAGGCAGGTAAGGGGTGCCCATTCCGCCTCGGGGCAAAGTGTCTTTTGGCTATTGGATCCCCTCGGGAGGGAAGACACCACCGGAGGCGTTGGGTTTCGAGACTGCTGGTGAGGGTTCGGTGGCTGCGGATCCTCGCGATGCTGATGCTGACCTTGTGTTGCCCTGGCCGGGGACAAGATGAACACCTGCGGCAACGTACCCAACGCCAGCTCACCGGCGAACGTGGACGAGTCAATGATCCCCTGTACCGGGCCAGGCGCCTGCTCCGCTGCGGCACCAACATCCTCACCGAGAAGCAGCGGGCCCGCCTCGACGCCTTGTGGGTCAGCCACGACGAGACTGCTGCCCTGGAAGTGACCTGGCGGACCTACCAAGACATCATCCATGCCTACCGACAACAGAACCCCACCATCGGGAAGCAACTCCTCACCGGTGTGATCGACCGCATCCGCACCGGCGTCCCGGCCGGGCTCGACGAACTCGCCCAACGCGGACGGACCCTATACAAACAACGAGCTGACATCCTCGCCTGGTTCGATCATCCCGGTAGCTCGAACGGCCCCACAGAGGCCATCAACGGCCGACACGAACACCTCCGAGGAACCACGCTCGGGTTCCGGAACCTCTTCAACTACCGAATCAGATCACTCCTCGAAGCAGGAGGCTCCAGACCCCTCATCCACTCTCTTTCGTGAAGAGCCCGCAACCTACCTGCAAGATCAAATCACCGCCCAGCACGGTGATGTCGAACGAATCACCTGGGGGTTGACGAGGATATGCACAAAATCCCCACACGAACCCGATGAGTGTCGTGATGCTGCACTTCAAGAGCAAGATCTCTTGCAAGCGTTGCCCCAAGTGGTCGTTGTCGTGTACCAGGCCAAAGACGGGAACCGCATCTTCTTCAGATTCCCGATAGACCCACCGCCCACATACCACATCATGTACGCCCCGGAGGACCCCGACCCCGCCGCGTTCGCTGCGGACCGCAAGTTCCGTGCCCGCCGCAACCTCGACGAGCACTGGACGCTCCTGGGGCCGATAACAGGCGACTCGGACCAGAGGAACCAACGGCCCCTCTACGACAAGCCGGATCCTTCTGGATGCCCTTTCAGGAAGGTGATAATGGTCCGGGCATCGGCGGGGAAGGCGTGCGGCGGAGGGGTAGCAGGATCGTCGAAGCTGGCACGTTCTGCGGCTAGGGCTAGCCGGTCTAGAGCTGCGGCCGTCTCACGATTGACCTGCGACGTGAGTTGCCGGGCGGCCCGGCGGGGTGACCCCTTCGGCCAAGCATGTCCGGCGTCGGTGACCGATTCTTGCACCTCGGCCCACAAGGCCAGCGCATCGGATCGGGCATCACCCGTACCGCGGAGCCGGATTCGTCGTCGAAGAATCCGGGCCGCGCGCGGTGCGGCCCACAGCAACAAGAAACCTGCCGCGAGGATGAGGAGGAGGTTCGGTAGCCAACCCAGAATTCCGTTGTTGCTCTGGTCGGATTCGGCGGGTACGTCGTCGGCGGTTGGGGTAGGCGTAGGCGTGGGAGTTGGGTCGGCTGGCTGCGGTTCGGCGGTGCCGGGCGTCTCACTGTCGGACGAGTTGTCGACATCGCTCGGATTACCAGTTCCGATCGCGGCTCCGGCCGGCGGGGTGGGCTCGAAACCTACCCACCCGTAGCCCTCAAGCCACAACTCCGGCCAGGTATGCATATTGCGGGCGGTGAGCTCCCAGGTGCCATCATCGCGCTGAGTTCCGGGGGTAAAACCGACGGCTATCCGGGCCGGGATTCCGGCGAGGCGCGCCAGTACCGTCATGGATCCGGCGAACTGCTCGCAATACCCTGACCGTGAGGAGAAGAGGAAATCGGACAAGGTCTCCAGGGAGTCGCCATCGGCACGGACTTCCAGGTCATAGGTGTAGCGGTCTGAGCGTAGATAGGCCTCGATGGCGAGTGCCGCCGCTCCGGCTGTCGGCGAATCTGCCGTTATCTGATTGGCGAGCTCCTGAATATCCGGGCTGAGCTCGGCAGGTACCTCGGTCAGGACTTCCCGGCCATTGCTGAGTGACGTCTCTGCTGCGGCAATGTCTGCTGCGGACGGGGTGGTGTCCAAGCTCTCGACGGTGTAGGTGAGGCCTCGGGTGGCGGTCACGCGTCCGCGGTCAGCCAGGCTGAGTACATCCAGAGTGTCCACGGTGTGGCCCCATTCTCCCTCGGCCTCGATCTGGCGGGGAGCGTACGGAACCGGTAGCCACTCACTGGAGAACTGCCCCGATTCGACGCGGGTGGTACGCACCGTTCCTGAGCCCTCGAAACCAGGTGGTGCGGGGAGGCGTCCAGCAGAGAGGCGCACGTTCTGCAGGCCAAAACCCTGGGAGGTGAGGCGGGTGAGAGTGGCCTGTTTTAGTCGGACAGGTTCGTCGACATCAGTGGTGTAGGTGAGGATGACGTCATCGGTGCCGCGGACCAGATTTCGCTTGAGATCCAGGGAGGGATCATTCATCTGGACTGGTGCTCGCGGCAGGGGTGCGGTCAGGGTGGGCAGCTGCTCAACGATGAACCAGGTGATGGCCAGGCTGAGTCCGGTCACCAGCGCAGCGATCAGAAGTCGCCGTACCGTGCGGCTGAAGGTTCCCAACGCGCCGGATACCACGAGCAGCAGCGTGAGGCTGCCGGCAGCGAGGGCGAATTCGCTGAAGGGTGCCGGTGTGGGCAGGGTAATGCCCACGACGATATAGGGGGCAAAGACAATGATAGGAGCCAACCAGAGTTGTCGCTGGACGACCAAGGCTAGGTCTCCGATGACAGCGATGGCGGTCGCTGCCGCCATGACAATGAGCATGCCACCCAGGCTGGGGGAGAGCGGGGCTGGGCTACTGACTGCTCGGCTGAAGGCGTCGATAAGTGTGTCTGGGTCGAGGGTTGCCTGCCATCGGTAGTCCAGGCTGATGGCGAGTGCGGTCGTCACACTGGCTGTCAGGCTTTGAAGGATGGCGGTTATTAAGGGCAGGACACGTAGGGTGGTGGCGAGCTTACCCACAACTGCTGTCAGAATAATTATGCCTGCCGACCACAGCAGAGCCAGCCCATCGCTGGTGAGGTAGCGCCATGGCCAGAGTTGCACTATGAGAACGATGACGAGGGTGAGCCGCACCCGATCCGATCTGCTCATCGTCCCCCCGTTCGCGGGCCCAGGGCACTCCAGATGTCGTGGAGCTTGCTCCCGGAATGGGCTGGATACACGATCCACCCGTGATCCTCCAGGGTGGTCTGGGCCTGCCCCGGGACACCGGTGCTCGAGGTGGGGGCCGTCAGGGTCAGGGCGATCCGGGTCTGCGCGGGTGAGCCCAGCCGGAGTAGCGGGTCGGTGGCAGTATCGTCGAGGTGGCTGAGCAGCGCCACGATAATGGCGTCGTCGGCTTCATGGCTCAGCGGTGCCACCGCTTTGCCAAGATCCTCCTCCTGCGTGGGCTCCACATCTATCAGTGGCTCCAGCCACTGCGCTGCCCCCGCCTCCTGATGCTGATCAACGACATGGGTGACCCCCTCTGCGTCCACCAGGCCGACGGAATAGCCATCGGTGAGCAACCGGACACCGATGGATGCGGCCGCGCTCACCAGCCATTCGAATGATGCTGACTCTGGATCCTCATCGTGGGGAAGTGCCCGAGAGTCCAGCAGTACCCACGCGGTTGGATCCCAGGCGGCCTCCTCGCGCCGCACCATAAGTTCGCCGGTGTGTGCCGTTGCCTTCCAATGGATCCGCCGCACGTCATCACCAGTGGCGTAGGTGCGGACCGTGGCGTCATCCGGGCCGATGAGTGCAGTATGCGGAAGTGGGGTCTCGCCGAGCCCTCCTTGGATGGAGAGGCTGAGGGTAGGCAATGGGTCAACATGGGGAGTGACCACCAGGGGCGTGTGTGTGGGCAGGAGGTATCGCCGATTCCAAAAGCCGCAGGGGTCTTGGACCAGGAAACTGCACTTACTGAAGGTGAAGCGGCCACGGCGCTGCGGGTTCAGGGCGTACGTGGCCATCGCGCTCTGCTGGTCGACCGGATCGAGAACAAATCTCCGAGGTGGACCCAGTAGCGGCCCCGGATCATCTTTGATCTCGGCGGGGGGAGCCGCTGGGTCCGGGGCGCTGAGATGGAGGGTGACCTGGACTGGATCTCCCCGCTGAACCACCTCTGGGTCCAGGGATCGGGTAGCCGTCAGCGAGGGCCGTCGGAGAAACAACGGAACTACGCTGATCAGGGGCAGAGCGCAGCAGAACACGCCCACCCACAGGAGGTCCTGCTGGCCGGAAACCCACGCTGTGAAGAGAATTGTCGCCCCCAGGGCGAGAAATCCCAGGAAGCGCGGTGTGGGCCGGGGCGCAACCACGGGTGCGGCTCACTCCGCCCGGGGCGCAGGCACGGTGTCGACTATGCGCCGGACCACATCGGCAGCGCTGGTCTGCGCCAGGTGTGCCCGATGGCTCAGCAAGACACGATGTGCCAACACCGGAACGGCGAGTTCGTTGACGTCCTCCGGGATCAGATAGGTGCGGTGATCCACGATGGCTCGGGCCCGCGCCGCCCGGAGGAGTTGCAGGGAGGAGCGGGGGGAGGCCCCGAGTCTGAGTTCGGGATCCTGTCGGGTGGCGGCGACCATAGCAATGATGTAGTCCTTGAGCGCCTCTGAGGCGTACACCCGCTGTACGGCGGCCCGGGCGGAGAGCACGTCGGCGGCGGTGGCGACCGGAACCAAGGCGTCGAGCGGGTCGGCAGCCCCGTGATGGTCGAGCATGGCCGCTTCGGCTGCCCGGTCCGGATAGCCCATGGAGATCCGGGCCATGAAACGATCCCGTTGGGCCTCGGGGAGTGGGTAAGTGCCTTGCATCTCCATCGGGTTCTGGGTGGCAAACACCATGAACGGCTCCGGAAGCACGTGGCTGACTCCGTCTACGGAGACGCGGCGCTCCTCCATCGCCTCCAGCAATGCAGACTGCGCCTTCGGTGAGGCTCGGTTGATCTCGTCGCCGATCACCAGGTTGGCGAAGATGCCCCCGGGCTTGAAGGTGAACTCGCCACTGTTGGGCTGATAGACAGAGACCCCGGTGATGTCTCCGGGGAGCAGATCCGCCGTGAACTGGATTCTATGGACGGAGACATCAATGCTCCGGGCCAAGGCCCGGGCGAGCATAGTCTTGCCAACGCCCGGAACATCCTCAAGTAGCAGATGTCCGCCTGCAAACAGCACTATCAGCGCAGTGTCGATCGCCCCGGGCTTTCCTTCGATGACGGCGCCGACATTGGTGCGCAATCGCTGTGCCAACTGACTGGCTGGGGTCGCATCGACGGGATGGGTGAAATCTGCCACGGCCTCAGCCTAGTGGGGTGTTCCCCCCACGTGGCATCTGTTCGTGCCCGGAGGGGCGTGTGGTCAGGCAGCCAGGGCCCAGCCCCAGCGCTGGCGGCCGTTGCGGCGGTCGGATGGGACCACCGCGCGCCCCGAGATGAATTCCGGGCACCCAAGGGGTGTGGGATTGAACATTGGGGATGAATGTGGGTAAATGTGGGGACAAGTGGAGGAAAATGGCGTACGAGGGGAGGCTGGCTACATGTTCTTGGGGACGCACACACCCAAGCTCGATGAGAAGGGCCGGTTTGTGCTCCCCGCCCGCTTCCGGGAGGACCTGGCAGACGGGCTGATAATCGCCAAGGGGCAGGAGCGCTGCCTCGCGATCTATACCCCGGCGGTGTTCACCCAACAGGCTGAAGCTGCGCTGGCTGGCTCCGCAACCGTGCGGGGGATCCGGGATTTCCAGCGGACCTTCGCTGCCGGGGCCTCCGAAGAAACCCCGGACAAACAAGGAAGGGTGACGATCCCGCCGCTACTGCGCACCTATGCCGGTCTCGACAAGGAGATCGCTGTTATTGGCGCGTTCAACCGGATCGAGATCTGGGACTTGGCTGGCTGGACGTCCTATGAGGCCGAACAAGATGAGGCGTTCGCCGCACTCGACGAGGCTTTGGCACCGGGAATGTCTGGCGGGTGAGGCTTCGAGCCGGGGTGACTCCCTGACACCACTTCCCCGGTGCCAGGTGGTCCCTCCGGATCGGAACCTCGTTCGCCAGCTGACAATGGGAAGGAGCAGAATGGGAGCGGAAGCTGCGGCGCATGTGCCGGTGATGCAGGATCGCATCGTCGAGCTGCTGGCCCCGCCCCTGCGCCAGGGTGGTACCTGGGTGGATTGCACCCTCGGGCTGGCTGGGCATGCTGAAGCGGTTCTGACGGCTTGCCCGGAGGCCCAACTGGTGGGAATCGACCGCGACCCGGAGGCGCTGGCGCTCGCCGCACGGCGGCTGGCCCCCTTCGGGGATCGGGTGAGGTTGGTGGAGGCTGTCTACGACGAGCTGCCCCAGGTGCTCGCGAATCTGGGGATCGCCTCGGTAGCTGCGATCTTGGCCGATCTGGGGCTCAGCTCCCTGCAGATAGATCGGACTGATAGGGGCTTCGCCTATGCTGTCGATTCACCCCTGGACATGCGGATGGGGGCTGGCGCCGAGCGGACTGCGGCCGAGGTTATAAATACCTATGCAGTCGACAAACTCACCAGGATCCTCCGTGACTACGGCGAGGAGCGATTCGCCGCTCGGATAGCGCGACGGATAGTCGACTTGCGGGCGGAAGCGCCGTTTGAGACCAGCGCGCGCTTGGTCCAGGCGCTGACCGACGCGATCCCAGCTGCCGCACGTGCCCATCGGGGGCACCCGGCGAAGCGGACGTTCCAGGCGCTACGGATTGAGGTCAACGGGGAGCTCCGGGCGTTGGAGGGGCTGCTGCCGGCAGCGCTGGCTGCGCTTGCCCCCGGCGGCCGGTTTGCCGTCCTCGCCTACCACTCGCTTGAGGATCGTCGGGTCAAGCAGACCTTTCGTGATGCCGCCACTGACCAGGTACCCCGTGGTCTGCCGGTGGTGCCCGAGGAACACCGGGCCCGTTTCCGACTGCTCACCCGGGGGGCGGAACGGCCCTCTGAAACCGAATCCGCGCGGAACCCGCGAGCGGCGTCGGCACGGTTGCGGGCCATAGAACGAAGGAGGGCGGCATGACGGCCTGGGAGGTGCTCCGGGATGCTCCGCGGCGCATCGGTCACGGGGTGGGATCACGCCCTCAGTTGCGCGGACTGCCGCGTCCATCGCGGCGCCTGTCAACAGCCTGGTTTGCGGTTCTCATGGTGGCGATCCTGGTGGCCGGGACTGTCGGACAGTTGTTCTTCACCACGTACCTGCAGAGCCAAGCCTTTGATGTGCGTCAGGCTCAACGGCAGGCCGCTGAACTGGGCTACCAGGTCTCGGATCTGGAATCCCGGGTCTATGCCGCCCAGGCGCCCATCGCGCTGGCTCGGCGAGCCACCAGCCTGGGAATGGTGCCGGCCAGCGGGGGTGCGTTCGTCGACCTGTCTACGGGGAGGGTGATCGGGCAGGCTGTGCCAGCAACCGGTGATGAGTTGCCCGGGCTACTCGAGCCACGCCCGAGGACTGAGGATCCAGCCAGCGGGTCGGAGACAACGGCCGCAGAGGCGGCCGAGACTGAGCCGGAACAGGCCACCACCCCATGAGCCGTTCACCTGGTCGACGGAGCCGACGAGTCCCGTTGGCCTCGTCGGCCTTCCGGCTGCGTATGCTGCTGCTCATAGTCGCGATGGCCTTCAGCGTCGTGGGTGCCAGAGCGGTCCAGATTCAGGTGCTCAGCGCTGATGCCATGGCAGCCCAGGCCGCCGAGAAGATGACGGTGGCGCGCACCCTCCCGGCGCAACGAGGGCAGATAGTGGACCGCCAGGGCGCGGTTCTCGCCTACACCGAGTCCACGGTGAATGTGGTGGCCGACCCCGCGATGATCGCCAGTAACGGCAAGGAACCCGAGGCGATGCGGGAGTCCGACCGCGCCCAGGCTGCCGCCGCTCCGGAGGCGATGGCGGTGATAATCGCACGCCACACGGGCGGCGACCCTGAGCTGCTGCAGACGAAGCTTGAGCGAGCCGATACCCGCTACCAGTTGCTGGCCAAACAGATTCCCTCCACCAGGTATCTGGAGCTCATCAAGGACCTGAATGAGGCTGGCTACGTGGGCATCTTCCGGGAGATGAACCCGAAGCGGGTGTATCCGATGGGTGCGGTGGCCAGCAATGTTGTGGGCTTCATGTCCGAAGGCAAGGGCCTGGGTGGTCTGGAGTACCTGCGACAAGATCAGCTGGCCGGGGTACCGGGCCGGGAAGTTTATGAGACCTCGCCCAACGGGAAGATTCCCCTGGGTACCCAAGTTCTGACCCCGGCGACCGACGGACAAGACATCCAGCTGACTCTGGATGCCGACCTGCAATGGATGACGGAGCGGCTTCTTGCGGAACGGGTTGAGGCGGCGTCAGGTCTCTGGGGTGTTGCCGTGGTGATGGATGTGGAATCGGGTGAGTTGTTGAGCCTGGCCAACTATCCCAGCTATGACAGCAACGATCCGGGGGCGGGAAATCCCAAGGATATGGGCAACCGGGCGGTGTCGAGCGCCTACGAGCCGGGTTCGGTGCAGAAGATCCTCACCTTGTCAGCGCTGGTTGACGCCGGGCTCACCACACCAGATACCACCTATGCCATCGGTCCGACGGTGAAGGTGGGCGAACACATGGTCTCGGATGCTTTCGGGCATGGTGAGATTGACATCACCACCCGGGGAATCCTGGTGAAGAGCTCGAATGTGGGTGCGATCACGGCAGCTCGGGAGATGGAGCCGGAACGATTGCGGGGGTACCTGGAGTCCTATGGGTTGGGAAAGCCGACCGGGATGAAGCTTCCCGGGGAAGCATCCGGAGCCCTGCCGGCGGCTGATATGCCGTCCTATACCGCGGACTCGATGGCTTTCGGATATGGGCTCTCGGTGACCTCGGTGCAGATGGCCGCCGCCGTGGCAGCTATCGCCAATGATGGGGTGTACACCGCCCCGTCGATAATCAAAGCGGAAGCAGATGACCAGGGGATGCTGACTCCGGCTGATGCGCCGGCCTCGCATCGGGTGATTTCGGCTGAAGCTGCTCGTGCTGTGCTGGGAATGATGGAGCAGCGCACCATCTACAACATGAACAAGATCGGAGTTGAGGGATACCGGACCGGATCCAAGACCGGTACCGCTCGGCTGTCCAGCGCGGACGGGGGGTACTCCGGTCAGGTGGCATCGATGATCGGCGTGGGGCCCATCGAAGACCCGCAGGTTCTGGTGTACGTGCTGGTCGGTCGACCGGATCAATCCGGTGCCGGGCTCGGGATGGCTGGTCCGCTGTATCGAGATCTCATGTCGATTGCCTTGCCCCGCTACGGTGTTCAGCCCAGCGCATCCGTACCCGATGAGCAGCAGACGTTGATTGTGGAGCCTGAGTGACGTGGACACCGGCCGACCCACGCGTGCCTCCGGCATGGATGCCGCGATGCTTGACCCCGCGCTGTCGGGACGAATCACCGGGATCACCCTGGATTCCCGGCGAGTATGCCCCGGCGATCTCTATGTAGGGCTTCCCGGGAATCGCACCCATGGTGCTCGATTTGCCCACCAGGCGGCCGTTGCCGGCGCCACGGTCATGCTGACAGATGCGGCCGGACGCGAGCTGGCCGGCCCCGATGTGCTGCCCATCGTGGTGGTGGCTGATCCGCGGGCGGTGATGGCCGCTCTCGCCGCCGAGATCTATGGGCGCCCTGGAGATGCGCTTGAGCTGTTCGGGGTGACCGGGACCAACGGCAAGACCTCGACAGTTTTTCTGGTGGAGGCGGCGCTGGGCGCCCTGGGGAAAACGGTGGGCACTGTCGGGACGCTGGGGTTCCGGGTGGGGGATACCCCAGTGACCGAGGTGCGCAGCACCATCACCACCCCGGAATCTGTGGATCTTCACGCGCTGCTTGCGGTGATGCGGGAACGAGGGGCAGACGCGGTCGCGATGGAGGTTAGCAGTCACGCACTGGCGCTGCATCGGGTGGATGCGCTCACCTTCGAGACCGCCGGATTCACTATGTTGGGCCGGGACCACCTTGAATTTCATCGCACGATGGACGCCTATTTCGCCGCCAAAGCGGACCTGTTCCTGGCCGGTCGTACTCGCAAGGCTGTTATCAACACCGCCGATACCTGGGGAATCCAGCTGGCGGGCATGATTCAGGATGCCGGGTCGGCCGCCCTCATCACGACCTTGGGGCCGGAGGCCGACTTTCGCATTCTCGAGGCCGCGCAGCTCCCGGAGGGTGACTGGTGGGTCCGGCTGGGGCACCCGGGCGGTGTCACCGAGTTCGGACTCTCGATGCTGGGCCGGTTCAATGTGGCGAACGCGGTGACGGCACTGGCGATGGTTGCCGCCGCTGGCGGTGATATTGATCGGGCAGCGGGCGGCCTGCAATTGGCTCAGGTTCCGGGAAGGATGCAACGCGTCCGACTGGGGCTCGGGGCACCGCATGTGCTCGTGGATTTCGCGCACACTCCGCAGGCGGTGGCAGAGGCCTTGCAGGCGCTGCCCGGGGGTGGACGCACCGTGGCGGTCTTGGGTGCGGGAGGTGATCGGGATGTCTCTAAACGAGGTCCGATGGGGGCCGCTGCGGCTCGACATGCTGACCTAGTCATCGTCACCGACGACAATCCCCGAAGCGAGGAGCCCGCCGCTATCCGAGCCGAGATATTGGCGGGTGCCCGGGGACACGGCGCCGAGGTGCATGATGGCGGGGACCGTCGTTCCGCGATCCGATTGGCCTTGCACCTGGCTCAGGCGGGAGACTGGGTAGCCGTGTTGGGGAAAGGCCATGAGCGTGGCCAAGAGATTGCTGGCGACGTGACCCCCTTCGACGATGTCAGCGTCGTCCTAGAAGAGTGGGAGGGCTGAGGTGGATCCATGCCCGCTGCCGGAGCTGTCGCCGCTGATCGGCGGCCAGGTGCTCCGAGTCCCCTCGGCGCCGGTGATGGTCGGACCCGATGTGGTTATTGATTCGCGCCAGGTAACCCCTGGTGCGCTGTTCGTCGCCTTGCCGGGTGAACGGGTCGATGGGCATGACTTCGTGACGGCTGCTCGCGACTCGGGCGCCTCGGTGGCCGTGGTCAGCCGTGAGCTGGATGCAGAGATTCCCCAGCTGGTGGTGGCGGACCCGCAGGCCGCGCTCACCCGCCTAGCCACGGCAGTGGTAGGCAGGGAAAGGCGGCGGGGGATGGTGGTGATGGGAGTCACCGGGAGCGCTGGCAAGACCTCGACCAAGGATCTCCTGGCGCACCTCTGTGAGAGCCTGGGGCCGACGGTGGCCCCGCCCGGCTCCTACAACAATGAGATTGGAACTCCGCTGACGGCCTGCCGGGTCGACCGGAACACCACCGCACTGATAGTGGAGTTGGGCGCGCGCGGTATCGGGCATGTGGCGGCGCTGACGCGGGTGGTCTCTCCCAGCGTTGGCGTGGTTCTCAATGTGGGGACCGCTCATGTAGGGGAGTTCGGTTCGGTGGATGCTATCGCCCAGGCCAAGGGGGAACTCGTGGAAGCGCTCCCGGCTGATGGCTGGGCGGTGCTCAATGCTGATGACGCTCGGGTCCTGGCGATGGGGAGCCGCACTCACGCCAATCTGGCCCTGTATTCCAGGGTGGGTGAGCCTTCCGGAACTGCGGCCCTTCGGCTGTGGGCCAGTGATCTCGGCGTTGACTCGCGTCAGCGCCCTCGATTTAGGCTTCACCTGCGCCGACGGGGACAGCCAGCCGAGACGGCGATGGTTTCTCTCAGGCTGGTCGGGCATCATCAGGTGATGAATGCGTTGGCCGCTGCCGGTGCCGCCGCTGCGGCGGGGATGTCGGCGGAGGCCATCGGTGCCCGGTTGAACACCGCCCAGGTGCGCTCCCCGTGGCGGATGGAGCTGAGTGAGCGCTCTGATGGGCTGGTGATCCTCAATGACGCCTACAACGCCAATCCAGAAGCGATGGTGGCTGCGCTCGAAACCTTGGCCGAGCTCCGGCGGCCTGGCTGCCGGACAGTGGCGGTCCTCGGCGACATGCTGGAACTAGGCGAGCAAGCCCCGGCCGCCCATAGGATGGTCGGTGCCCATGCTGCTGAGGTGGGAGTTGACCTGGTGGTGGCTGTGGGCGAATACGCCTCGGTCGTGGTGGCGGGATTCGAGGACGCGGGCCGGTCGGGACGGGGCTTTGAGAGCCGAGAGGATATGACCCGACATCTCCGACAGACGCTGCTACCGACCGATGTGGTCCTGCTGAAGGCGTCGCGCGGTGTGGGCTTGGAGCACGTTGCTCGCACGCTGATGGAGGGGGAGGGAGTGGACTCGTGAGAATGGTCCTGCTAGCCGGGGGCCTGGGGTTGCTGGGTACCTTGCTCGGAACCCGGGTGGCCATCGCCCTCCTGGTGAGGAAGGGCTACGGTCAATTCATTCGCGATGATGGGCCCGTTGAACACCTGAAGAAACAAGGAACCCCCACCATGGGTGGGATCGCGATTATCCTGGCCGTGCTGCTCTCCTATGCGCTGGCGCATCTGATCACCTGGACGCCGCCGACGGCGTCCGGGGTGCTGTTGCTCAGCCTGTTTACCGCACTCGGTTTCGTGGGCTTTCTGGATGACTGGATCAAGATCTCCAGGGCCCGGAGTCTCGGCCTGAACTCCCGCGCCAAGCTGATCCTGCAGACTGTTATCGGGCTGGCATTCGCCTATCTTGTTTTTCAGTTTCCGGACTCGCGTGGGGTGACTCCCGCTAGCTCGTTCGTGTCGTTCCTTCGGGACATCACTTGGCTCCAACTGCCGGTATGGCTGGCCATGATCTGGGTGATTTTCATCATCGCCGCGCTGAGCAACGGTGTGAATCTCTCCGATGGCCTCGATGGGCTCGCCACCGGGTTGGCCACCATGGTCTTCGCTGCCTACACCATCGTGAATGTCTGGCAGTCGACCCAGTGGTGCGGCCGCCTGTCCACTGCTGGACCCCAGTGCTACGAGGTCCGGGACCCGATAGACCTGGCGGCCATTTCGATGGCCTTGGCGGGGGCCGCCTTCGGTTTTCTATGGTGGAACACCTCACCGGCCAAGATCTTCATGGGAGATTCGGGATCGTTGGCGTTGGGCGGTGCCGTCGCCGGTTTGGCAATCATGACCCGGACCGAGTTCTTGGGCGCCATCCTGGGGGGCATGTTTGTACTGATCACCTTGTCGGTGATCCTGCAAGTGGGGTACTTCAAGGTGACTGGCGGCAAACGCCTGCTCAAGATGGCTCCGCTGCACCATCACTTCGAGATGATCGGCTGGGCGGAACAAACGGTGGTCGTTCGCTTCTGGATTGTCTGTGGCTTCTTTATAGCCCTGGGACTGGGTATGTTCTACGCCGAGTGGTTGGTGGCCGGGTGACCCTTGGATGGCTCAGTTCGGCCGACCGATCCTCGCCCTGGCAGCAAGCGTCGGTGGTGGTGGCCGGACTGGGTACCTCCGGGTTCGCTGCGGCCGACGGTCTGATGGCGCTCGGGGCCGGTTGCATCACTGTTCTGGATGCTGCTGACAGCCCCGCCAATCGGGAGGCTGCCGACCTGCTCGGCAGGCTAGACGTCACCGTGCGCCTCGGTCCCCAGGCGACTACGCAGTTGCCGCAGGGTACCGACCTGGTCATCACCTCGCCCGGCTGGCGGCCTACCGCGCCCCTCCTGGTTCAGGCGGTCGCGCAGGGGGTGCCGGTCTGGGGAGATGTCGAGTTGGCCTGGCGCATGATGCAGCCCGACCGGACCATCCCGTGGCTGGGTGTCACCGGCACCAACGGCAAGACCACGACCACGACCATGCTGGCGGGGATGCTCAGTGCTGCCGGCTACCGGACCGCGGCCGTCGGAAATATCGGCCGACCGATCATCGAGGCGCTCCTCGACGAGATTGACTATGACGTGCTCGCCGTGGAACTTTCCAGCTTCCAACTTCACTGGTCCCAATCCCTGGCCCTCCACTCGGCGGTGGTCCTCAACGTCCAGCCCGATCATCTGGAGTGGTACGCCCATGAGGGGGACCCGTGGGCTGCCTATGTCGGTGACAAGGCCGCCATCTACGAGCGGGTCACCGGTTCTTGTGTCTACAACGTGGCGGATCCGCTTACCGAACAGCTGGTGCGGGATGCGGAGGTGGCCGAGGGTGCCCGCGCCATCGGTTTCGGCCTAGGCATCCCGGCGATGTCCATGGTGGGTGTGGTCGATGATCAGTTGGTTGATCGGGCGTTCGTGGCACAGCGCCGAGATTCAGCCCTGCCCATGGCTCGGGTTGAGGACGTGCACCCGTTGGCCCCCCACAATGTGGAGAATGCGCTCGCTGCAGCCGCCTTGGCCAGGAGCTTTGGGGCGCCGGCCCGAGCCGTGGCAGCGGGCCTCACCACCCTGGATCTCGGTGACCATCGGATTCAGACGGTGGCCGCCGTGGCCGGGGTTACCTATGTGGACGATTCGAAAGCGACGAATCCGCATGCGGCGGCCTCCTCCATGCGAGCCTATGACTCCATTGTCTGGATTGCTGGCGGTCAGGCGAAGGGGACGAATTTCGACGATGTGGTGCAGCGTTTCGGGTCACGACTGCGAGGTGCGGTGCTGCTGGGTGTTGATCGGGGGGTGATCGCGGATGCGCTGTCCCGACACGCGCCAGAGGTCCCCCGAATCCTGCTCGACTCCGAGGACACTGGCGTGATGGAGCAGGCCGTGAGTAGGGCCGCAGAGATGGCGCACCCCGGTGACACTGTCTTGTTGGCGCCAGGGTGTGCCAGCAAGGACATGTGGAGTGGGTATGACGCTCGCGGACGTGATTTTGCAGCGGCCGTTTCCCGGCTGAGCGACGGATAGGTGAAGGAGGGCCCGGATGGCGCTGTTGACCCCCAACAGCCAACGGCGTTCCCCGGTGGAGCGCCGGGGACGGCGTGGTTCCGGACTACCTCAGACCGCGACGGCGTGGCTGAGTCACCCGATGGCCGATGTGGTCCTGATCGTGGTGCCCGCCGCGTTGCTCTTGGGGCTGGGCACGCTGATGGTCTGGTCGGCTTCGAGTGTTTTCAGCTATACCCAATTCGGCAACCCCTACTACTTCGTCATTCGGCATGTGGTGCTGTTGGCGATAGCGGTGGTGGCTGGTTGGGTCACGGCCCGGCTCCCGATGGGGATGCTCCAACGGATGGGCTGGGTGATCTTCTTGGTGGCCGCCGTGCTGATAATGCTCACCTTTACGCCCTTGGGCTATGGGGTCGGCGGTAACCGGAACTGGCTCAATTTCGGCAGTGGCTCGGTCATGATCCGGCTTCAGCCCGCGGAGTTCGCCAAGCTTGCGATTGTGGTGTGGGGGGCTGCCTTGTTGGCGAACAAGCGACGCTTGCTGGCTCAGCCCAAACACCTCGTGGTGCCCTTTGTTCCGTTCTCGGGTCTGCTGGTGATGTTGGTCATTCTGCAGCGGGATCTGGGCACGGCCATTGTGCTGGGTGCTCTGGTGCTGGCGGTGCTGTGGTGTGTCGGCGCGCCGCTGCGGATCATGATGGGATTGGGGGCGCTGGTGGTGGCGGGACTCGGGGTTTTGGCCCTGGTCGAGCCGTCTCGGGTCGCGCGGATCGCGGGCTTTCTCGATCCGGCCTCCGACCCTACCGGTGTCAATCATCAGCCGATGCAGGCGCTCTACGGATTGGCGACGGGCGGCTGGTTCGGCGTCAATCTCGGGGCGAGCCGGCAAAAATGGGGAAGCCTGTCGCAGGCGCACACGGACTACGTGCTGGCGATCATTGGTGAGGAACTGGGCCTCGTGGGAACGCTCCTGGTGCTGTTCTTGTTTGTAGTCCTGGGGTATGGCGGCATCCGGATCGCCCTGCGCAGCTCCACTTTCTTCGGTCGGCTCGCCGCCGGGGGCGTGACCAGTTGGTTCATGATTCAGGCATTGATCAATGTCATGGTGGTCCTCAAGCTGCTGCCCGTGCTGGGGGTGCCGTTGCCCTTCGTGTCCTACGGTGGTTCGGCGACGCTGGCCAATCTCATCGCTTTGGGGGTGCTGGTGGCCTGTGCCCGGGATGAGCCCGACGCGCGGGCCTGGCAGCGTCGTCGGATTCGGGCTCGGAAAGCGCAGGGCCGCCGCCATTCGGCAGTCGTGCCCGGACGGTCCTAGGAGAGGAACGCATGGTCTCCATCGTGCTGGCCGGCGGAGGCACCGCCGGCCATACATCCCCGCTGATCGCGACGGCCGAGCGATTGCGGGCAGCGGCCCCCAGTGCACGCCTCACCTGTGTCGGTACCCCTCGGGGGCTGGAATCGCGGGTGATTCCGGCCGCCGGGCTGGATCTTCGCATGATTCCACCGGTGCCATTGCCTCGCCGGCTGTCGGTTGATCTTCTCAGCGTTCCCAATCGTCTTCGTAAGGCGGTCGGTGAAGCGCGAGCGATCCTGGATGAGGTGCACGCTGACGTGGTCGTGGGTTTCGGTGGCTACGTGGCATTGCCGGTTTACCTGGCCGCACGTGGGCGGGGTACGCCCGTGATCCTCCATGAGCAGAACGCTCTACCCGGGCTGGCCAACCGGATCGCTTCCCGGTTCGCTGCCATCACGGCGGTGTCCTTTCCGGATACGCCCTTGCCTCGGGCCCGCTACGTAGGACTGCCCATCCGGGCGGCCATTGCGGCCTTAGATCGGGCATCGGACCGGAAAGCTGCCCGGGCCGCGCTGGGCTTTTCCGGTGAGCGTCCGCTGCTCTTGGTCAGTGGTGGGTCGCAAGGGGCGCGGTCCATCAATGACGCCCTGGCGGGTGCCCGGGATGATCTGCTGGCAGCGGATGTCGATGTGCTGCATGTGCTGGGCCCCAACAACCTCACCGATGCCCACACCGAGGTGGTCGCAGAGGGTACCGGGGCCCGATACCGGCCGGTCGCCTATGTCGATGCGATGGAGCAGGCCTATGCGGCCGCGGACCTGATGGTGTGCCGTTCCGGTGCGGCCACCGTCATGGAAACCGCGACCGTGGGACTGCCGGGCATATTCGTGCCTTTCCCGCATGGCAATGGCGAGCAGGCCCGGAATGTTCAGTTCTTGATCGACCACGATGCTGGGGTGCGGATCTCGGATCAGGCGTTGACGGCAAACCGCCTTCTGATTGAGGTGGTGGCCTTGATTGGGGATGAGCCGCGGCTGGCCCAGATGTCAGCACGCTGTGCGGCGGTGGTGCCTCGGGATGCTGCTGCCGCCCTGGCAGACTTGGTACTCGGACGGACGGAGCAGCGCTGATGCCCCTGGTAGAGGTCGTAGAGCTCGTGCCCGCCTATCGTCTGGATCCGTTGCATTTCGTGGGCATCGGCGGAGCCGGCATGAGCGGGATCGCTGCCGCCTACGCCGAACTGGGCCTTCAGGTCTCGGGTAGTGACCAGAGCGATGCGCCGGCCTTGCATCAGCTCGCCGAGCTGGGCATCCGCACCTCGGTAGGCCACGAGGCCGCCCAGGTGGGGGAGGCGCGGACGGTTGTGGTCTCCTCAGCGGTTCGGGCGGACAACCCGGAGGTCGCCGAGGCCGAGCGGCGTGGATTGCGTATCTGGCATCGATCTGCGGCGCTCGGAGCCTTGATGCTCAATCGTCGGGGCATCGTGGTCAGTGGTACCCACGGCAAGACCAGCACGTCGGGCATGGTCGCCAGCATGCTGCAGGGATTGGGCAGCGATCCGGGCTACGTGATCGGGGCACCACTCGCGACGACGGGGCGGAGTTCTTCGCTGGGCACGGGTCCGGATTTCGTGGTCGAGGCCGACGAGTCCGACGGTTCCTTCTTGCAGTATCCGGCCGAGGTGGTGGTGGTCACCAATGTTGAGGCCGACCATCTCGACAATTGGGGTTCGGTGGAGTCGTATGTTGCTGGGTTCCAGCAACTGGTGACCGAGGTACCTCAGGTGGTGTTAGCCGAATCTGATCCGCAGACGCCGATGCTGGCCCAGGTGGCTCGATCCCACGGAGCCACGGTGTGGACGGTCGGGGAGTCCGCCGCTGCGGATGTGCAATTGCGCGAGGTGATAGTGACCGCCAACCGGACGAGTGCTCGGCTGGTGGCCGTTGACGACGAGGGCCCTGTGGAGTTGGCCGTTCCGGGACGATACAACCTGCACAACGCGGCCGCTGCCTACGCTGCGGGGCGGGCGCTGGGCTATGACGGAGGTGAACTCCGCGCCGGCCTGGCCACCTTCCGCGGGGCAGATAGACGATTCCAGTTGGTGGGTGAGGAGAACGGGATCCGCATCTACGATGACTATGCGCATCATCCGACCGAGCTCACGGCGTTGTTAGCCGCTGCTCGGGAGCAGGTGCCGACCCGGGGGCGCCTGGTTGTTGCCTTTCAGCCGCACCTGTTCAGTCGGACCGAGTCTTTTGCTGTGGAGTTCGTGCATGCCTTGCGCGGGGCTGACCGGGTACTGGTGTGTGGCATCTATCCGGCCCGCGAATTCCAGGAGGATTTCCCGGGGGTTACGGCTCGCATCCTGCAAGAAGGACTGCATAGCCAGGGCCGGGAGGCCGACTATGCGGAGTCGCTGGACGACGCAGCCGCCGCATTGGCCAGCTGGGTTCTCCCCGGCGATGTGGTGCTGACCGTCGGCGCCGGTGACATTACCCAGCTGGGCCCGGATCTCCTGGCCCGGTTGCGCGGGCGCAGGTGAGTATGGAACCTCTCGTTGATGTCACCGGGGTCCGCCGCCGCCGAGTTCGAGAGCGGCGCAAGCGGCGCTGGTTGATAACCGGGGTGGTGGCCAGTGTGGTGGCCGTCGTGGCCGCCGGGGTGTGGGCGGTGGGGTGGTCCCCGCTGTTCTCCACCACCACGGTTGTCGCGGAGGGGCTGTCCTCACTGACTGAAGCCGAGGTCACCGATGTCGCCGAGGTACCTCTCGGAGAACCCTTGCTGCGGGTAGATACGGGAGCGATCGAGTCCCGGGTTGCTGATCTTCCCGCCGTGGCAATGGTGGCGGTGCGGGTGGCCCTCCCGGACACTGTCACCATTAACGTGACCGAACGGACCCTGGCCCTGGCCGTAGGTAGAGAAGGGGCGTACACCTGGGTCGACCCCGACGGGGTGGTGTTTCATAGCAGCGCCGAGATCCCCGATGGGGTGGTAACGGCGCAGGCCGATCTTGCCGATGCAGACCTGTTGGCCGCCCTGGCCAGGGTCGCGGATGCGCTTCCGTCACAGATCCGAGCGGATGTGACCCGGCTATCGGCGCGTACCCCGGACTCGATCACCGTGGAACTGGCCGAGGGCCGGAAGATAGTCTGGGGCGGCGCAGACCAGTCGGCCTTCAAGGCTGAAGTGCTCCTTCCGTTGCTCACCGTGGAGGCTGAGGTCATCGACGTGTCGGCACCCGCTCGCCCGACAACACGCTAGGGATGCGCTGATTAATGCTGTCCTGTGCGAGGACGTGCCGGGCGGGATGAACCGCGACCCCACATGTGGTGGGTGTACTGGATGTCCATCGCCGGATGTGGGGGACGTGGTTCGCCCGATCCGGTGCGCCGCAGCCAGGGCATGATCGATCAGCGCATCCTTAGGTGACCTTCTCCTGCAACACCGCGAGCACCTCCGCTGGCGTCGCTGCGCCGTGCAGAGCCTCGCGGAAGGCGGGCCGGGCCAGCGCTCGGCTGAGCTTGGCCAGGATCCGGAGGTGCTCGTTGCCCGCCTGGGCTTCGGGGACCGAGATCAGGAAGATCGTCTGGGCCAGGTCACCCTTGGGTGCGCCCCAGTCGATGCCCTCGGACTTGGCGTGTGGGATGGCGATGTTGTTGCCCACCGCGGTGGTCATGGTGGCTTCCCGGGCCGGGTGCCAGCCCGGGCCGGTCGGCGATGGCGTAGGCAATGTAGCCCGACAGGATCGGCACCATCAGGGTGAAGCCGAGACCACCGAGTCCAGCGAGGGTTTCGAAGAAGGATCCCTTTGGGATGGCCAGCCCGCCGGGGGTCGGCTCCCCGCCGATGCCGTAGGCGACCGCGATCAGCAGTCCACCCACCACCACGAACGGGATCATGTGCGAGACGCCACTCATCAGCATCTGGTAGGCGCCCTTGCGTTGCTGCACCGAGGAGCTGGCCGGGGTGGCGGTTCCCGTGGCGGCGGCAAGTGGCGCGGAGCTGAGCCCCCGTTCGATGTGAGCCACACGATTCTTGCGATTGCACTTGCGGTTAATCGAAACACTAACTCAAGAAGTATGCCTGTGGCTAGCTTTCGCGACAAACAACGAAGTTCGGGAACGGCCCCGGGCAGCAAATTCACAGCATCCCTTCCGCTGCGGACTCGCCCTGCAGGGCTGCAACGTGGGAAATTGCACGGTGAGCCCGTGTGGGCTGTCGTATTCGCGTTATCGCCCAGGAGGCCTCGTGTTCCAACGCATCGCTATCGTCAACCGTGGGGAAGCGGCGATGCGGCTGATTCACGCGGTACGTGACTTCAACGCGGAGGATCCGGGACGGCCCCCCGTCGCCACCATTGCGCTGTACACCGACGCCGAACGGACCGCGATGTTCGCCCGCGAGGCCGATGAGGCCTATCCCCTCGGTCCGGCAGCCGAACGGCCCTACCTCAATCACGAACTGCTGGCCCGAGTCCTGCAGGAGGTGCGCGCCGATGCGGTGTGGGTGGGCTGGGGATTCGTGGCCGAGGATGCCGATTTCGCAGATCTGGTGACCTCACTGGGGATGACGTTCATCGGCCCCTCGGGGGAGGCCATGCGCAAGCTCGGTGACAAGATTGGCAGCAAGCTCATCGCCGAAGAGGTGGGGGTTCCGGTCGCTCCGTGGAGCCGTGGTGGCGTGGAGACCCTCGACGACGCGCTAGCTGCGGCCGAGCGCATTGGCTATCCGCTCATGCTCAAGGCAACTGCCGGTGGGGGCGGGCGGGGTATTCGCCGGGTGGACACCGCCGAGGACCTGAGCGAGGCTTACCAGCGCACCCGTGATGAGGCCGAGCGGGCTTTCGGGTCGGGGGTGGTGTTCCTGGAGAAGCTCGTGACCGGGGCCCGGCACGTTGAGGTCCAGGTGATCGCCGACGGCCAGGGGACCGCCTGGGCGCTGGGCGTGCGGGATTGTTCGGTGCAACGCCGCAACCAGAAGGTGATCGAAGAATCGGCCTCCCCGCTGCTCACCGGGGAGCAGGCCGCCGAACTCAAGGCCGCTGCCGAACGGCTGGCACTGGCAGTCGGCTACCAAGGGGCCGGGACCGTCGAGTTTCTCTACCACCCGACCGACAGATTCTTCGCCTTCCTGGAGGTCAACACCAGACTTCAGGTTGAGCATCCGATCACCGAGATTGCCTGCGATTTTGATTTGGTGCGCGCGCAACTCAACGTCGCTGCCGGCGACCGGCTCACCGACCGTCCCACGGAACAGGGCCACGCTATCGAGGCCCGGCTCAATGCCGAGGATCCGGATAGAGATTTTGCGCCGGCGCCGGGCGTGATCACCCGCTTCGACGTGCCGGTTGGTCCTGGGATTCGGGTGGATACCGGCGTGGCCGAGGGCGACTCGATCCCGGCCGACTTCGACTCCATGATCGCCAAGGTGATCGCCTCGGGCCGGACCCGCGCCGAAGCGCTCGGCCGACTCCGCCGGGCGCTGGCCGAAACCACGGTGATCATCGACGGGGGTGCCACCAACAAGAGCTTCATTCTGGAGTTGCTCTCTCGTCCTGAGGTGGTGGGGGCGCCTGCCGGTCAGGACGTTGCCTGGGCCGACACCGGCTGGATCGACAGGATGCGTGCCCAAGGTGAGCTGGTTGCCGATAGCCACTCCGGGGCGGCGCTGGTGGCGGCCGGCATCGAGGCCTATCAGGAGGTTGAGGCCGCCGAGGTGCGGCGGCTCCTGGAAACCGCGCACGGGGGCCGACCACAGGCTCGACACGCATCCGGGCTGTCGGTCGACCTCAAGCTGAGGGGGCAGTCCTATTCCCTGATGGTGTACCGGATCAGCCCCCAGGGGTTCCGGGTCCGGATCGGGGACACCAGCGTCGATGCCGCCATCCAGCGGCTGGATGAGGTGCATGCCCGGCTGAGTGTCGGCACCGAGCGGTATCGCGTCGTGACCGCCACTCATGGGCCGGTCCACTTCGTCGAGGTTAACGAGACCGTGCATCGGATCTCTCGTGACGAGGGCGGGGTGCTGCGCTCCCCGGCCCCGGCCTTGGTGGTGGCGACGCCGGTGGCTGTGGGCGACGAGGTGGCCGTCGGCGATCCGGTGGTCGTCCTGGAATCTATGAAGATGGAGACCGTGATCCCGGCCCCGTTTGCTGCCCGAGTGCGGGAGGTGCAGGTTATGACCGGCGCCCAGGTGGAGAGCATGGCCCCGCTGGTGCGGCTGGAGCCGCTGGGCGAGGACGACGCCACGACTGTGGCGGATGCGCGAAATCTGGGTCTCCCCCGGACCTCGGCAGAGTCGACCCCGGTGGCCCGGGCCAGGCAACTCCTCGGCGAGCTGGGTGCGCATCTGATGGGCTATGACACCGATCCCACCGTGGGCACGCTGGCCGCCTATCTCGCGGTGCGTGAGCAGGCCCGCGCGGCGGGCATGGACCTACTGCCCGCTGAGACTGAGCTGTTTACCCTGTTCGCCGATCTGGCGGAGTTGAGCCGCAACCGGCCTGCGGGCGAACAGGTGAGCACCGAACTCCGCATCCACTCTGACAAGGAGCACTTCCATGCCTTCTTGAAGAGCCTGAGTGCCGAGCGGGCGGGGCTTCCGGGCGAGTTCAGTGAGCGGCTCACCCGGGCGCTGGGCCACTATGGGGTGAATTCCCTGGAGCGATCGCCGGAACTCGACGACGCAATCTTTCGGGTCTTCCTCGCCCAGCAGCGCGTGGCCAGTGACGTACAGGTCGTGCTCGCCTTGCTGGATCGCTGGATCACCGAACCGCCCCCGGACGCGGATGTGGCTGTGGGCGGACGGGCCCAGTTGGAGCGGCTCGTCCGGGCCACACAGCGCCGCTTCCCGGCGGTCGGCGATCTGGCCCGATCGGTGCGCTTCCGGTGGTTCGACCAGCCGCAGGTCGATGCCGAACGCGAGCAGATCCTGGGCCGGGTTGCGCTTGATGTCGCCGAGCTTGAAGCCAACCCGGAGGCCCCGGACTACGCCTTGCGGGTGGCGGTCCTGGCGGCCGTCCCCGAACGGCTGGTGCCGCTGCTGACAACGCGGCTTGCCGAGGGAATCCGGGAGCGGGAGCCGCTCCTCGAAATCCTGCTTACCAAGCACTATGGCGACTACGGGCTGCGTGAGGTCCAAACCTTCTCCGTCGAGGGCCGGAGCGTGGTGGTGGGCGACTACCGCCTGGAGGATCGCCCCACCCGGGCTATCAGCACCATCGCCCACCAGGAAGAGCTGGCGGCTGGTGGGGCCGTCGCCCGGCTGATCACCGAGCAGCTCGCGGCGCGGCGGCCTGGAGATGAGGCCGTGGTGGAGTTGTACACCACCTGGCAGGGTAGCGCGGACCGGAACGTGCGGGCCGAGCAGCTGGGGGAGACCCTGAGCGCCTGGGACTATCCGGAGGGTTTGCGTCGGATCGTCGTGTCCTCGGTGCTGCCCGATGGCGATGTCGACTACGTCGCCTTCCGCCCCGACGCGGCCGGTGGACTGGCCGAAGACAAGCGGATCCGGGGGGTGCATCCGATGATCTTCCGGCGGATGAACCTGTGGCGATTGCGGGAGTTCGATGCCACCCGGATTCCGGCTCCCCGGGGGGTGCTGCTGTTCGACTGCGTGGCCAAGACCAATCCGGCGGACCGGCGGCTGGTCGCCATGTCCGATGTGAGCCAGCTCAGCGCGGTGCGTGATGAGGACGGCCGGCTGATCGCCTTGCCCCACGCTGAACGTGCCGTCGAGAACTGCCTGGAGGCGATTCGGCGAACCCGGGCTGCGCTCGGCGATGCCGGGAGCCGGCTCGATATGAACCACGTCTGGGTGCATGTCTGGCCCGAGATCGACCTGGATCTAGCCGATATCACCACCCTGCAGCACAAGATCACGCCATTGTCCGGCGATGCCGGGATCGAAGAGGTGCTCGCGATGGGCAGCTTCGTCCGGGAGCAGGGCGTCACCCCCCTCGCGGTCCGCTTCCATGCCCAGCCCGGAGGCGGGGTGACCACCTCGGTCGAATCTCCCCCGAGTGAGCCGCTGCAGCCCCTGGACGACTATGCCGCCAAAGTGCTGCGCGCCCGGCGGCGCGGCTTGGTCTACCCCTACGAGTTTGCCCAGACTTTGGCCGGGCCTGGGGGGACCTTGGTCGAGTTGGATCTGGATCCGGAATGCCCGGCCGGTTCGGACAGGTTGATCGAGGTGGATCGGGTCCCCGGGCAGAATGTGGCTGGGATTATCTGCGCCCGGGTGAGCACGCCGACGCCGCTCTATCCTGAGGGCATCACCCGGGTCGTCCTGTGTGGCGATCCGACCCGGGGCCTGGGGGCGGTGGCCGAAGCTGAGTGCCGTCGGATCATCGCCGCACTAGACCTGGCCGAGGCCCTCAATGTTCCGCTGGAGTGGTACACGCTCAGTTCTGGCGCCCGGATCTCCATGGACTCCGGAACCGAGAACATGGACTGGGTGGCGGCCGCCTTGCGGCGGATAGTCGAGTTCACCCAGGCCGGTCGGGAGATAAATGTGGTGGTGGCCGGGATCAACGTCGGCGCGCAGCCGTACTGGAACGCCGAGGCCACCATGCTGATGCACACCAAGGGAATCTTGGTGATGACCCCAGACTCGGCGATGGTGCTCACCGGGAAACAGTCACTCGATTTCTCCGGGGGGGTTTCCGCCGAGGACAACTTCGGGATTGGCGGCTATGACCGGGTGATGGGGCCCAACGGCCAAGCCCAGTATTGGGCACCCACCTTGGCAGGCGCCCTGAAGATCCTGATGAACCACTATGCCTACAGCTATGTGCGGCCGGGTGAGGCCGGTCCGCGGCGAGCGCCCACACAGGATCCGGTGGACCGGGATATCTCGTCGGCGCCGCATCCGGATGGCGATTTTGCGACCGTCGGGCAGATCTTCTCGGCGGAGTTCAATCCGGACCGGAAGAAACCGTTCGACATCCGTGCGGTGTTGGCCGCGGTGTGCGATAGCGACTACCCCCGATTGGAGCGGTGGGCCGGCATGGGGGAGGCCGATACGGCGGTGGTGTTGGATGCGCGGATGGGTGGTCACGCGGTCAGCCTTATCGGGGTGGAGAGCAAACCGGTCCCGCGGGCTGGTTTTCCCCCCACCGACGGGCCGGACACCTGGACCGCGGGCACACTTTTTCCCCGCTCCAGCAAGAAGGTGGCCCGGGCGATCAATGCCGCCTCGGGCAATCGCCCCCTCGTGGTCCTGGCCAATCTGTCGGGATTCGATGGGTCCCCGGAGTCGATGCGGAATCTGCAGCTGGAGTATGGCGCCGAGATCGGCCGCGCCATCGTGAACTTCGACGGCCCGATAGTCTTCGCCGTTATCAGCCGCTATCACGGCGGGGCCTTTGTGGTGTTCTCCAAGACTCTCAACGAGAACATGACCATTCTGGCTATCGAGGGATCGTATGCCTCGGTGATCGGCGGCGCACCCGCGGCGGCTGTGGTCTTTGCTGGGGATGTGCGCACCCGGACGGCGGCCGACCCCCGGGTGGCCACCCTCGAAGCGAAGCTCCGCACCGCCCGCTCGGAGGAGAAGGCGACCCTGCAGTTGGAGCTGGCCGACATCCGGGCAGTGGTCCGCGCCGAGAAGATCAGTGAGGTCGCTGCCGAGTTCGATGCGGTGCACAGCATCGAACGGGCTGTGCAGGTTGGATCGGTGGACCGGGTGGTCGCGGCCGCCGAGCTGCGTCCGGCGATCATTGCCGCCATCGGCCATCGGGTCGACTGAGCCGCGGGCGGCTCTCTCGGCTAGGTCCTGGACGTCAGGGATGCGCTGATCAATCATGCTCTGGCTGCGGCGCACCGGATCGGGCGACCCGCGTCCCCCACATCTGGCGATGGACGTCCAGTACACCCACCAGATCTGGGGTTGCGGTTCATCCCGCCCGGCAC